>NZ_JAIZVX010000082.1 GCF_021768455.1 Aquabacterium sp.
CACGGCCGCCACGGTCGGCATGCCCACCGCGGGGGCCACGGTGGCGCTGGTCTTCGCGCGGGGCGGGTGGCGGCTCGGCGGCTTCCTTGCGAGCCAGGGCCAGGGTGGCCTCCAGCTTGTCGGCAGCCAGGCCCTTGGCGGCAGCGAACTCGGCAGGCGCCTGGGCGGCCTGTTCGAACTCGGCCAGCAGGGCGGCGCGTTCACGGCGCTCCGCCAATTCCTTTTCACGGCGCTCGTTTTGCAGCGTCTTGCGGCGGGCCAGTTCCTGCACCGCGATCTGGCGGTGCTCTTCGCTCAGCTCACCGGCGGGCTGGCCGTCGAGGTCGAAACGCTCCTTGGCGCGCGAGGCCGCGATCAGGTAGCTGGTGCTGCCCGTGTAGCGGCGGAAGAAGGCCGACAGGGCCTGCTTGCTGAACACGCCCGGGGCGCGCTCCTGGATGTCGACCTGGATGCGCAGCTTCAGCGGGCGCGGCGAGCCGGCAAACAGGGCGGGGAAGCGGGTTTTCAGCTCGGCGGCGCACTCGGCCGGGCTCAGGCCCGGGGCCTGGGGCGCAGCGGCATCGGCCGGCTCTGTCTCGGCCGCACTGACCGCGGTCTCGTCCACAGGTGCCGCGGTCACGGTGGTCGCCGGCTCGGCGGCAGGCGCCAGCTCAGGCACGGCGGGGGTGGAATCCGAAGGGGGCAGGGGAGTCGAGGACATGAAACAGGTCGGAGCGTGCCGCAAGGCAAAGGGGGGATTGTGCGCGATCCCGGGCCCCAGTTCCAGCGCGGCACCCCGCTTTGCCGAACAAGTGCCGGCCAGCCCCCCTTTTGATCGGGTCGCAAGACACCTCCGGCAGCTTGGTCTCCCACCCGGGAAAGTCAGGGTTTTCCCTTGCCTTGTTATGCTAATGAACTTTTTTGTACATTTTCATCCCCATGACAAGCCCTCAAACAGGCCAAGCCCCCGCCCCCTCCCGGTGGGCGATCCGGGCACTGGCCGCCCTCATCCTGGCGCTGGGCCTGGCCTTCACGGCCGGCGGCGCCCAGCTCGCCTCCCTCGGCGGCAGCCTCTACTTCGTCCTCATGGGCCTGGCCCTGCTGGTGTCGGGCGTGGCCCTCGCCCGCCTGCGCGTCCTTGGCGCCTGGGTCTACGCGGCAGGCCTGATCGGCACCACTGCCTGGGCCCTGTGGGAGGTCGGTCTCGACTTCTGGCCTCTGGTCTCTCGCTTGCCCGTGATCGCCGGGATCGGCGTGCTGGTCGCGCTCGCCTACCCTGTGCTCGCGCGCCAGTCGGGTCGGGCCCCGCAAACCGCAGCGGCCCGCACCGTGGCGGGCCTGCTGACCCTGGCCTGCGTGGCCACCATCGTGCGCGCCTTCCAGCCCGTGCCCGTGGTCTCGGCCCAAGGCACCACGCCTCCCGAACTGCCTCTGCCCGCGGGCAGCGAGCACGCCGACTGGCGCGAATGGGGCAACACCCACGCTGGCACCCGCTTCGCCTCGCACGACCAGATCACCAAGGCCAACATCCACGAGCTGAAGGTGGCCTGGACGGCCCACACCGGCGACGTGCCCCAGAGCAACGGCTTTGGCGCCGAAGACCAGGCCACGCCGATGCAGGTGGGCGACACGGTCTACGTCTGCACCCCGCACAACCAGGTGCTGGCCCTGGATGCCGACTCCGGTGCCGAACGCTGGCGCTACGACTCGCAGGCCAAGGCCCCGAGCTGGCAACGCTGCCGTGGCCTGGGTTACCACGAGGACACGCCCGTCACCGTGGGCGCCAGCCTGGCCGCATCCGCCGTGGGCGTGAGCGCCAAGGCCCCGCAAGCGGCCTGCAGCCGCCGCATCCTGATGACCACGGTCGATGCCCGCCTGATCGCGCTGGACGCCGCCACCGGCCAGCCCTGCGAAGGCTTCGGTGAACATGGCCAGGTCGACCTCAAGGTCGGCATGGGTCAGGTCAAGCCCGGCTTCTACACCCTCACCGCCGCACCGCTGGTGGCCCACAACCTCATCGTGGTGGGCGGCCGTGTGGCCGACAACGTGGAAGTCGGCGAACCCGCCGGCGTCGTGCGCGCCTTCGACGTGCGCAACGGCAAGCTGGTGTGGGCCTGGGACCCGGGCAACCCCGATCCCAACGAGGTGCTGGCTCCCGGCCAGGCCTACCGCCGCGCCACGCCCAACGTCTGGACCTCGATGGCCTACGACGACAAGCTGGGCCTGGTCTACCTGCCCACCGGCAACACCACGCCTGACGCCTGGGGCGGCGAGCGCACCGAACGCGACGACCGCTACAGCTCGTCCATCGTGGCCCTCGACCTGAAGACCGGCAAGGAGCGCTGGCACTTCCAGACCGTGCACCACGACCTGTGGGACTACGACCTCCCGGCCCAGCCCCTGCTCTACGACATCCCCGACGGCAAGGGCGGCTTCCAGCCCGCGCTGGTGGAAGTGGGCAAGACCGGCCAGATCTACGTGCTGAACCGTGAAACGGGCAAGCCCCTGGTCGACATCGTGGAAAAGCCGGTGCCCCAGGGCAAGGCAAAGGGTGAGCGCTATTCACCCACGCAGCCCTTCTCGGCCATGCCGACCATCGGCACGCAGGACCTGAACGAAGCCTCCATGTGGGGCGCCACCCCGCTGGACCAACTCTGGTGCCGCATCAACTTCAAGAAGATGCGCTTCGAAGGCCCCTTCACCCCGCCAGGCGAAGACGTGTCCCTGCAGTGGCCGGGCTCGCTGGGCGGCATGAACTGGGGCAGCACGGCGATTGACCTGAAGTCGGGCTACCTCATCGTCAACGACATGCGCCTGGGCCTGTGGACCCGCCTCGCTCCCCGCGAGACCATCAAGGGCGGCAAGGCCGGCGGCACGGAAATGGGCTTTTCCTCGCAGTTCGGCACGCCTTATGGCTCGTACCGCAACCGCTTCATGTCGCCGCTGGGCATCCCCTGCCAGAAGCCGCCGTTCGGCACCATGTCGGCCATCGACCTGGGCAGCAAGAAGCTGGTGTGGCAGGTGCCTGTGGGCACGGTGGAAGACACCGGCCCCCTGGGCGTGAAGATGGGCCTGCACATCCCCATCGGCATGCCCACCCTGGGCGGCGCCTTGACCACCAAGAGCGGCCTGGTGTTCTTTGCCGGCACGCAGGACTACTACCTGCGCGCCTTCGACAGCGCCACCGGCCAGGAAATCTGGAAAGCCCGCCTGCCCGTGGGCAGCCAGGGCACCCCGATGAGCTACGTGTCGCCCAAGACGGGCAAGCAGTACATCGTGGTCACGGCGGGCGGCGCACGCCAATCGCCTGACCGTGGCGACAACGTGATCGCCTACGCGCTGCCCGGCAAGTAAGCCAGGCGCAGCCGCATCACTGCGCGAAAGGCAGCCACTCTCAGGGGTGGCTGCCTTTTTTCATGGTCAGGTGCAGCGGGGCAAACGCCGTGGCGAGGTACGTCAGCAGGGCGTGGACGAACCAGGCGATGCCCAGCATCTCCAGCGTCTCTTCGCAGGTGTAGAGCAGGGCGTAAGGCACGTTGTCCTCACCGTGCTGCAGCACCCACTCACTGCCAATGACCTCAAAGCCGATGGTGCCCGTGACATAGACCAGGCCAGAGCCCATGAAGTGCCACCGCGTCTGCGCCGGGAGGCGGAACAGGAAGCGCAGGTAGGTGAGGCCAAAGGCCATCAGCAGCACCGCGTAGGGCACCACCCAGGCTCGCAGGCCGAGGCTGCCCTCGAGGAACCCCCGGCTGCTGTGCATGAGCAGCCGCATCGGCTCGGTGGCCCGCTCATGCAGGCCGGTCATCTCGTCGATCGACAGGAACACGAAGATCAGGGCCAGCCCCAGCCAGGCCCGGTGAGGCTCACCACGCTGGCGGCTCAGGTGCGTGATCAGCATCAGCAGGCCGCCGGCCAGCAGCAAGGCAACCGAGGAGTACAGCGTCGGGATGTTGCGCTCGTCGTTGAAATTGAACAGCGGCACCAGCCCGAACAAGGCCCCGCGACCCAAACCATGCTTGGCCACCAGGGTGAGCAGGTTGGCCACCAGCAGCACGCCAATGACCTTGAGCAGGAAGTGAAGGACGGCTTTGGGCTGAAGAACAAGGGACATGGCGGGATCTTGAGGGTCGGACGAAGCCTGTCACGATACCGTCACACAACGGGCCTGAGGCAACGCAGGCCGCGCCACAGCGTGAATTCCATCGGAATCCGGGGGGAGGTGGTGCAGACCATGGGGTGCATCGAGGCATCGGCCCGCAAGATCGTCGACATCATTGGCGTGATCGACGGCATCGCCTTCCAGACCCACATCCTGTCACTCAATGCCGCAGTGGAGGCCGGCTGCCGCCACCCGGGCCCTGCAGGATCAGGCGGGGCAACTGGCGGATGTGGTGGGGGGGTTCAGCTTGAGCCGGTAAAACCTGACTGAAAAGGAACCCACCACAAAACCCTCCCCATGCACACCCTCACAACCTGATCAACCTCTCCAACGCCCGCTCCAGCGTCCCCGCCGACTTGGCAAAGCAGAACCTGATCACCCCGTGGTCGTCGCCCCCCGGGTAGAAGGCCGACACCGGGATGGCCGCCACCCCGTGCTCACGGGTGAGGCGTTCCACAAACGCGCGGTCGCCCTCTTCGCTGATGGCGCGGTAGGTCACGCACTGGAAGTAGGTGCCGGCGCAGGGCAGGAGCTCGAAGCGCGAGCCGGACAGGGCCTGGCGGAAGATGTCGCGCTTGCCCTGGTAGAGGGCCTTGAGCTGCTCGTACCAGCCGGGGCGCTGCATGAACTCGGCCAGCGCATGCTGGGTGGGCGCGTGCACCGTGAAGACGATGAACTGGTGGGCCTTGCGGAACTCGGCCATCAGCTCGCGCGGGGCCAGGCAATAGGCCACTTTCCAGCCGGTCACGTGGTAGGTCTTGCCAAAGCTGGAGACCACCACGCTGCGCTCGGCCAGGCCGGGGTGGCGCATCACGCTTTCGTGCCGGGCGCCGTCGAACACCATGTGCTCGTAGACCTCGTCGCTCAGCACGACGATGTCGGTGTCTCTCACCAGGGCTTCGAGCTGGGCCATGTCATCGGCCGTCCACACCATGCCGGTGGGGTTGTGCGGGCTGTTGATGACGATCATGCGCGTGCGCGGCGTGATCAGGGCCTTGACCTGCGCCCAGTCGGGCCGGTAATCGGGGTGGGCCAGGGTGGCGTAAACCACCTTGCCACCCTGCAGCTCGACGCTGGGGGCGTAGCTGTCGTACACCGGAGCGAAGACGATGACCTCGTCGCCCGGGTGCACCAGGGCCGCCATCGCGGTGAAGATCGCCTGCGTGGCCCCTGCCGTGACCGTGATCTCGGTGTCCGGGCTGTAGGCGGCACCGTAGAGCGCCTGCACCTTGGCCGCAATGGCTTCGCGCAGCACCGGCACCCCGGCCATGGGCGGGTACTGGTTGTGCCCCGCCTTGGCCGCCTGGTCGAGCAGGCTCAGGAGCTCGGCCGGGGCGTCAAAGTCGGGAAACCCTTGGGAGAGGTTGATGGCGCCGTGCTCTTGGGCCAGGGCGGACATCACCGTGAAGATGGTGGTGCCGACCTGGGGCAGGCGGGACGTCAGGGGGCGTGCGTAGCTGGGCATGTCCCAAGCATAGCCTCGCCCCGGTGCCCGGCGAAGCGGCTCAACGGTGGCTCACGCCCGGACGCGCCGAACCGAAGCGGCCATCACGGCCAGGCCCGACAGCAGCATCCCCATCGACCCGGGCTCGGGCACGCCGGGGATGACGGGCGGCTGCACACCTGCAGCGGTGAGTTCGATGTCGGCATAGCGCACGAACAGCGGTTCGTCTGGTGCCGTTGGATCGCGGAAGGTGAAGGTCAGGAAGCCATGTTGCAAAGGCAGCAGGCTGGGCAGCATGGCGTCGCCATCGGCGTCGCTCTGGATGGTGGCCGGGGTGAAGACATCGGGGAAAAAGAGCTGGTTCCACGACAGACTGATGTTGACCAGCTCGTACCCCCCGACGCTGAACGCCCCCAGTGAAGGCGCAGCGATCAGATCGGAGAGCGTCTGGCCCGGCGCCGGATGAGGGTCGGCATCCAGGGCGACGATGTCGGCACCACCATGGCCCCACACCGAACCATCGACCACGCTGGCCACGCCCACGGCATCGGTGAACACGTGGCCACCCACGCTCACGGTCAGCTGTGCGTAGGCCGCGGTCGCAGGCGTTTTGCCACCGTAGTAGGTGTGACCATCCGAGAACAGGCCCAGGGCGCCCGAATCGCCAAGCTTGGCGGCGGCGCTGTCGTAGGTGAAGCTGCCCGTGGCCGCCTGCCCCTCGCCCAGCAGGGCGATCAGCGAGGCCTCGCCAGGCGAGGAGACCAGGGCCGATTCTGGTGAAACCAGGCTCTTGAAGGTGTAGGTGACCGGTGCCGCCTGCACCGAAGCCGACACCACCCACCCCAGCGCGAGACTGAGCACCGTGCGCGTTGAGACAAACATGCCTTACCCCTTTGTTTCAAGTTATGAAATATTCACGCTTGGCAAGCATAGCGGGCCGCACGGGTGCCGCACACCCCCTGGGCTCACGAACCGTCTCAGCACTGTCACGCACTGTTTCAAGAGGTGTGCGTCACGGCCCACAGCCCGCGCTCAACCCAGGCCTCGCGGCAACCGCGCCAACAAGGCGGTCAGGTCGGACAACCTTGCGCAGGTGGTCTTCGCCAACACCCCTCGCAGCTGAGATCGCACCGTGTGGATGCTGACGTGGTGGCGCTGGGCGGCGTCTTCCAGCGTCAGGCCTTCGGACAGTGCGTGGGCCAGGCGTGCCTCGGCCGCAGTGAGGTCAAAGAGGCCCATGAGCTGGCTGGGGCTCATGGGGGCATCGGTCGTGAGGGGCTTGATCAGCAAAAGGGTGTGCGCGCGCTGAGCGACATCGGGCAGCACCCGAGACAACCAGGCGGGGCTGGGCCGCGCCGTGGCGGCACTGGCCATGACGATGGCCTCTTGGCCATTGGCTTGACGCAGCCTGATCGACTGGGGCTGTCGCCGGGTGTGGCAACCCTGCACCAGGCGGTTGATGTCGCTGCTGTCTGCCATGTTGGCGCCTTGCAGCAGGCGCAGGGCGGGCGCCCATTGCCTGGCCAGGGCGTTGGCGTAGAGGACGTGGCCCAAGGCATCCAGCGCCAGGGCGCCCAGCCCCTGGACGTCGAGCGCGGCCTCGCTGGCCACCGCGCGCAGTTCGCGCAGGCGCGCGTCCGTGATCAGGGTCGTGGCGCGGGCCAGGTGGGGCAGGTAGCGGCCGATGGCCCGCATGTCCTGCGCATCGAATTCAGGGCGACCGGCCCTGCGGTTGAACGCAACCAGGCCTTCTGCTCCCTGGCGATCCAGGAGTTTGCCGCCCGCAACGTAGCGGCCCCCATTGGGGATCAGAAAGTCCTGGTAGAAGCCGCTGCGCCCGACGTAGGACGCATCGAACAATTCGCTGCATTGCTGGGCCTGGCCCACCCGCAGGCTGCGGGTGTGGGCGCGGCGGGGGTCTTCGTGGATGTAGTGGCTGTAGTAGGCATCCATGACCGCCTGAGGGATCCAATCGATGGTGGTTTGGTGAAGGATGGGCTGCAGGTGGGCGTCGACCACGAACATGTGGCAACCATCCGACTGGACGCATGCCTCGAACTGCGCCACCGCTCCACACAAGGTCTCAGGGGCCAGCGCCGCCTCGTACAAAGCGGAGATCAGCCCATCCCACAACACATCGTCCAACTGCATGCCCCCCAGCAAGCGCTGCGCAACACGGGCACAGCTTTGACTTCTTGACACAGGTGTAACACAAGGCACAGGGCGTCGGCCTGCCTGGATCTCCCTCTGAGGGGGGCCCCGGAATCATCAATTTTGATGATGCGGTCAGCAGGCGGTGATTCAGACAATCGGCCGCCATGCCAACCCGCAGAGACGACCCGATGAATGCACCCCAGTTCGCATCGAAAGCCACCTTGAGCGCCGCATTGAGCGCCGCCTTGATCCTGTCAGCCTGTGGTGGCGGTGGAGGTGGCGACTCGAACAACAACAGCAGCAGCAACACCAACACCAACACCCAGAACACCGTCACGGCCCTGACCACCACGTGCGCTGCGGCCGTGCCGAGTTCGGCCATGCTGGCCATTGCGGCATCGGGCGGCGTGGCCTCGGCCAGCCTGACGCTCAGTGGGCCGACGGTCTCGCTCAATTACGCCGCCTCGACGGTGAACAGCGAGCGGGCCTTGCCCACGAACGCGATCATCGCCACCTCCAGCGATGGCAGCTGCAGCTTCACGGCCACCAACCAGGCGCAGGGTCTGAAACTGGCCCTGGCCAGCAGTCGCCTTGGCATGGCCTACGACCCCAGCACCGGAGAACCTGTGTTGCTGCTGGGCAGCCTGAACACCGACACATCGGCCCTGGCCGGCACCTACAACATGGTGCGCTACCAACGCGACGTGGACACCACGAACAACAATGCGGTGAGCACGCGCACCAGCTACGCCACCTTCGTGATCAACAGCGACCAGACCTGGGCGCTTTACAAGAACGCCGATGCATCGGGCACCGCCACAGCCACCGGCACACTGGAGGCAGACGGCGTGACCGGCCGATTGCTGCTGGTCACGGGCAGCGGCAGCACGCGCATCGAGCGGGGCAGTGTGTTCCTGTCGGGCTCGGGCAGCGAACGCATCCTGGCGGTGGCCGAGCACGACCCCAGCAACGACGGCCTCACGCCCACCAGCGGCCTGTTCATCGGCACCCCGCAAGCGGCATGGAGCACCTTCTCGGCCAGCGTGGCCGGCACCTACCAGACCAACAGCACCGACCCATCAACCAAGGCTTTGTCGGTGTCGGGCCTGAGCCTGACGCCCGCCGGTGGCAGCGCGATCACGGCCACGGCCAACAGCCCGATCCAGGGCCTACTGACGGCGCAAAGCAACAACCACGTCTTGCTGCGCGACGGCCTGATCGCCGTGGTGAACAATGAAACCACGGGCGCCACCACCTCGGGTTACCTCCAGCTGGGCGTGGTGCCTCAACCCTGAGCCCTCCACCGATGCTGTCCAAACTTTCTGCGTTCTGCCTGGCCGCGCTGGCCTCCAGCCTGACCCTGGCCCAATCCAATCCGATGGCCGATCCAGACATCCTGGGCGTCAAGCCCGGCATGCCCAAGGCACAGGCTCTCGCCATCGTGAAAGAGAAATACCCTCAATCCAAAACCAAGGCCACCGTGAGGGAGGTGATGCTGGGCGAGGCCGACCTGATGTACGAGGCACAGATCCAGTTCAACCTCGACAAGAACAAGATCAGCCCCCACACCGCCGAGGACGTGCTGACGCTGACCTTCCTTCCCGATGACACCGTGCTGGGCATCCGCCGCGTGATGTTGCACCGCCCCGGCAAGCAGCAGACCGCCGACCTGCTGACCGCCTTGCAGCAGAAGTTCGGCATGCCGGTGCACTTCGTGTACGACGACACCACGCGGTTCGAGGACCAGTCGATGTGGTCGGATCGGATGCTGCCCGGGCTGAGCCTGGTCGGGAACCGGTATGTGCAGGGAGGGCGGATCTCGTCCAGCGATTTCGGCACCGTGACGCCCTACCCCTATTGCTGGATGGAGATGCTGGTGTACGCGGGGGAGTTGTTCAATCCGGTCGAGGCCTACCGCAGCCTGACGGACAGCAGCGGCGTGGCCGCCAACAAGGCGAAGGAGTGGCAATCCTGCGGCAAGGCGCTGTGGGTGGCCAACATGCACGAACGCCCGCTGTACTACAACGCCACGCGCACGGAGATGATCCTGGTCGACCTCAGCAAGGCGCCGGTCAGCCTGAGAAGCATGCCGGACATGCTCAAGGCCAACCCGCGAACGACCTACGCCAAACCGGTCACCGAGAAGCCGAAGGTGTCGGCCAACACCCCCGCGCTCTGAGCGCCCTTACTTGGCCAGTTCGGCCCGCATGGCGTCGATCACGGCCTTGTAGCTGGGCTGGCCAAAGATGGCGCTGCCGGCCACGAAGGTGTCGGCACCGGCATCGGCGATGCGGCGGATGTTGTCGATCTTGACGCCACCGTCGATTTCGAGGCGGATGTCGCGGCCCGAGGCGTCGATCAGCTTGCGCACCTTCTCGGCCTTGCGCAGGGTGCTGTCGATGAAGCTCTGGCCGCCAAAGCCGGGGTTCACGCTCATCAGCAGGACCACGTCGACCTTGTCGATGACCCACTCGAGCACGTCCACCGGCATGGCGGGGTTGAACACCAGGCCGGCCTGCTTGCCTTCGGCCTTGATCAGCTGCAGGGTGCGGTCGACGTGGGTGGAGGCGTCGGGGTGGAAGGTGATGATGTCGGCACCGGCCTTGGCGAAGGCCTGGGCCAGGGCGTCCACCGGCTGGACCATCAGGTGCACGTCGATGGGCACGGGCGAGCCATCGGGCTTGACCGCATGCTGGCGCAGGGCCTGGCAGACCATCGGCCCGAAGGTCAGGTTGGGCACGTAATGGTTGTCCATCACGTCGAAGTGGATCCAGTCGGAGCCGGCCTCGATCACGTTGCGCACTTCTTCGCCCAGGCGGGCGAAATCGGCAGAAAGGATGCTGGGGGCGATGCGGAAGGTGCGCGACATGGGCGGGGCTCGTGGGAGGGAGAAACCGGTATTGTAAAAAATTGCGCCGCCTACAGCCCCTCGGGCCGCTGGGTTATGTGAAAACGGCCCGCAAAGGGCTTTCCCTAGAATGGGTTGCATGAGCCAAGCCGAACTCTCCTGCACCGTCGTCCCGCAGTACCTCGAAGACCAGAGCAACCCTGCCCGAAACGAGTACGCGTTCGCCTACACGGTGAGCATCGTCAACACCGGGGCGATCACGGCCCAGGTCGTGGCCCGCCAGTGGCTGATCACCGATGCCACCGGGCGCACGCAGGAGGTGCGCGGCCTGGCTCTGGTCGGGCACCAGCCGGTGCTCAAGCCGGGCGAGAAGTTCGAATACACGAGCTGGACCAGCCTGGACACCCCCCATGGCCTGATGCAGGGCACCTTCTTCTGCATGACCGAAGACGCCCACCACTTCGAGGCCCCCATCGAACCCTTCACCCTGGCGCGATCGCAATCACTCCACTGAATTGATGCCTTTTTTCCGCACCCTGCTCCGTCCCCTCGCCCGCCAACCCTGGTGGCCCCGTCCCGGTACCGGGACCGAACTCGGTGCGCTGCTCGACAGCGCCGACGCCAGCGCGCCACTGGTCGAACGCCACCTGTGGCTGATCCGCGTGATCGACTGGGTGCGCTGTGGCGAGCCCCACAGCGGCACCGCCTACGTGATGCGCCTGCTGGCGCAAGACCCGGCCCGCCGCGCCCGCGTGGTCGCCCTGCTGGCCGCCTTCTGGCGCGACATGGACGTCGCCGCCCTGCTGGCCGACTACGGCTTCTCGCCCCGCAGTGCCTTCCTGAACGAATTGGGTGAGCGCCTGCGGCGGCGCGCCCTGCCCCCCAGCCCCGACACCGCCGACCTGGCCCAGCTCTTCAACCTCCTGTTCGACGACCCCACCGACGTCGACTGGGTGAGCGCGCTCGACGCCTCTCTGCTGGCCGATCTGGCCCAGCTGTGGCGCGAAGCCCTGGCCCATGAACTGGCCTGCGGCAGCGGGCCCGGCACCGCCAGCGCCTCGCCGCTGGGGTGGCGCGAGCCTTTCTTCGATGCCATGGCCTACCTGGCCTCGCAGGTGCGCGCCGCAGGGCTCTCGCCCGCCTTCCGCAGCCGCCTGGGCACCCGGGTGGACGACGAGGTGGCCAGCGACAGCGCCCCTGCCGAATCCGGCGGCCGGACGGCCTTTCGCCAACTGAGCCACGTGACCGAGCGCCTGCACGAACTGGCCCTGGGCCACCTCACGACCCAGGCCGCCCTGGCCCAGGCGCACGGTGAGGCCGAGCCCCCGGTCTGGCCTGCGGCGCTGCTGCAGGAGGCCCAGTACCTGCGCGCCCTGCTGGCCGAGTGCGCCCAGGCGGCCAGCGGCCTGCATGGCCACCTGGAGGTGCAGGGCATTTCGGTGGACCTGGTCTTCCAGATCGACCAGTTGTGCGAACGCTGCCGCCGCATCGAGACCCTGCTGGACGCCGTGCTCTCGCCCACACCCGTGGCCGAATGGCACCAGTTGCTGAGCAGCCTGCTGACCGTGGGCGAAGCCCGCCGAAGCGTGCGGGCCCTGTTCGCCCAGCATTACTCGATGCTGGCGCGCAAGGTGGCCGAGCGCAGCGCCGAGACCGGCGAGCACTACATCACCCGCAACCGCGCCGAGTACGCCGACATGCTGGCCCGTGCGGCCGGCGGCGGCGCCGTGATCGCAGGCACCACCTTCATGAAGTTCGCAGTGCTGTCCCTGGCCCTGTCGCCATTCTGGGCGGGGCTGGGCGCAGGCCTGAACTACGCCGTGAGCTTCGTCATCGTGCAGCTGCTGCACTGGACGGTGGCCACCAAACAACCCGCCATGACGGCCCCGGCCCTGGCCGCCCGCCTGGCCGACACGCGCCACGAAGAGGCCATCGAAGGCTTTGTGGACGAGGTGGCGCATCTGATCCGCTCGCAGATGGCCGGCATCCTGGGCAACCTGGCGCTGGTGGCGCCGCTGGTGCTGGGCGTGCAGGCCCTGAGCTGGTGGCTGCGCGGCGCCCCCGTGGTGGGCGAACACGAGGCCCACCATGTGCTGGAGACCTTGACCCTGCTGGGCCCCACAGCCTGGTATGCGGCCTTCACGGGGGTGCTGCTGTTCGCCTCCAGCCTGATCGCGGGCTGGGTGGAGAACTGGTTCGTGCTGCACCGCCTCGACAGCGCCCTGCAGTGGAACCCGCGCATCCGCGCCTGGCTGGGGGCCGAACGGGCCGCGCACTGGGCCGGCTGGTGGCGGGGCAACATTTCCGGGCTGGCGGCCAATGTGTCGCTGGGACTGCTGCTGGGCCTGGTGCCGGTGATCGCGGGCTTCATGGCCTTGCCGCTGGATGTGCGCCACGTCACCCTCTCGACCGGCCAGCTCATGGCCGCCGCCGGCGCCCTGGGCCCGGCCATCCTGCACGACCCGCACTGGTGGTGGTGCGTGGCGGCCATCCCGGTCACCGGGGCGCTGAACGTCGGGGTGAGCTTCGCCCTGGCCCTGCGCGTGGCCGTGCGCTCGCGCGGGGTGAAGGGGGCGGAGCGCGGCCGCCTGTGGGCCGCGGTGCGCCAGCGCCTGTGGCGTCAGCCCTTGAGTTTCTTGCTGCCGCCGCGGGATCCGGCCTGATCGGCCGGGTCGGCAGGGGCGTCGGTTGGCACCTCGGCCTGACCCTCGGCCTCGTCCAGCTCGCCCTGGCGGCGGCCCGAGAACATCGTCCACCAGACGACGAAGAGCAGCAGGAGCAAGGCACCCGCGGCCTCCAGCACAATCCAGCCCATGATCGTTCGCCCGTCCTTGATGGGGCCGCTGCCGGCCCCGGTGTCTGAAACGCCCCGCCATGGGGGCCTGCTGCCCCTGGCGCTGGCCATTGTAGGCAGCCTCCTGAGCGCCTGCGGCAGCGTGTCCCTGCAGGACAAGCGCCCCGCGCCCATCGTCGATTCCAGCCCCCGGCCGCCCGAGGGGCGCGCCGAGGCCCCGGCTGTGCCGGCGGCACCCGCCGGCGTGCTGCGCGGCAAGGCCCGCTGGGTGCCCGCGCAGTGGCCCGAGCTGCCGGGCTGGGAAGCCGACCGCGTGCAGGACTGGTGGCCGGCCCTTTACCGGGGTTGCGTCAAGCCCTCGGCGGCCTGGGCCACGGTCTGCGCCGATGTGAAGAAGCTCGGCCCGGGCTGGGGGCAAAAGGTCGAGGCCGACTTCGTGCGGCAGTGGGTGCAAAGCCGCCTGCAGCCCTGGCGCGTGACCACGCCCGATGGCGCCACCAACGGCCTGCTCACCGGCTATTTCGAACCCCTGCTGGAAGGCCGCCGCAAGCCCGATGGCCGCTTCCAGTACCCGCTGCACCGCGCACCGGCCGACCTGGGCCAGCGCAAGCCCTACCTGAGCCGCACCGAGCTGGAATCCACGCCCGAAGGCCGGGCGGCCACCGCGGGCCGCGAACTGGTTTACCTGGCCGACCCGCTGGACGTGCTGCTGGTGCAGGTGCAGGGCTCGGGCCGCGTGCGCCTGCAAGACGAGCTGACGCCACAAGGTCAGCCCAAGGTGGTGCGCCTGGCCTTTGGCGGCCACAACGACCAGCCCTACCAGTCGGTGGCACGCTGGCTGGTGGACCAGGGGGCCTTCCCGCTGGAGCAGGCCTCCTGGCCGGCCATCCGCAACTGGGCGGCCCAGAACCCGGCCCGGGTGCCCGAGATGATGCGGGCCAACCCGCGCGTGGTGTTCTTCCGTGAAGAGCCTCTGCCCGATCCGGACCTGGGCCCCAATGGCGCGCAGGGTGTGCCGCTCACGCCGGGGCGCTCCATCGCGGTCGACCGCGACAGCATCCCCCTGGGCACACCGGTGTGGCTGGCCAGCACGCAGCCGCAGAACTGGTCGCCCACGGCCCCCGTGCCGCAACCGCTGCAGCGCCTGGTGATGGCACAGGACACGGGTGGCGCCATCCTGGGCGCGGTGCGCGCCGACTTCTTCTGGGGCTGGGGCGACGAGGCCCTGACCCAGGCCGGCCGCACCAAGCAGCCGCTGAGCCTGTGGGTGCTGTGGCCGGCGCAAAACCCGGTGCCCTGAACCCACTCTTTGGGGAGGTCAGCGGGCGGGGTCGTCGATAGAATCCTTCGACCCAACCCAACGCAGGGATTCGCATGAAGCATCGCCACGCCCATTTTTCTGCCTGCCTGACGCTGGCCCTCGCCGGCCTGCACGCCACCTCCCAGGCCCAGACTGGCAGCAGCGATGGCAGCATCGACAAATGCGACCGCGTGCTGGGCACCCTGGCCGTGGCCGAGCCGCAAAGCGAAATCATCGCCCACCTGACGCAGTACAAGCTGGGGTCGCCATCGACGATGCTGCGCATGATCGCGCAGGAGTCAGGCTGCTTCCATGTGGTCGAGCGCGGCGTGGCGATGCAGAACATCCAGCAGGAACGCGCCCTGGCCGCCAATGGCATGCTGCACGAGGACGCCAACGTCGGCGGTGGCCAGCTGCAGGCCGCCGACTTTGTGCTGACGCCCTCGGTGCAGTTCTCGGATGGCACGGGTGGCGTGGGGGCGGCCGTGGGCGGCTTGCTGGGCCGCCTGCCAGGCGTGCTGGGCTCTCTGGGCGGGCTGGCCGGAGGCCTGTCGTTCAAGGAGGCCGAAACCACCTTGCTGCTGGCCGATGTGCGCTCGGGCCTGCAGGTGGCCAGCGCCGAAGGCCAGGCCAAGAAGATGGACTTCAGCCTGGGTGGCTGGGGCTGGGGTGGCTTGGGATGGGCGGCCGCCGGCGGCTACTCCAAAACGCCTGAGGGCAAACTGATCGCGGCCAGCCTGCTGGACAACTTCAACCGCATCGTGGCCACCATCCGCAACAAGCCCAGCCTGGTGCAGGCCACCTCCAAGGCCTCGCGCGTGAACGCCGCGGCGTCCACCAAAGCCACCCAGCCGGTGGGCCGCGTGGCCCGGCTGGCCCCGCCAGCGGCAGGCCCCAGCGGGAACAGCATGCTGCCATCGGGCCTGATCGGCAACTTCGCTGGCACCTTCGACGGACAGGACGAAGGCAACTTCAGCGCCGTGGTGGGTGCCAACGGCGTGGTCTCGGGCAGCGGCTACTCCAGCAAGTACAACGTGCCTTTCGTGGTGTCGGGCCTGGTCAGCGCCGGTGGCGATGTGCAGATGACCGGCTCGGGCAAAGCGGGCTCGGCCACCTTTGTGGGGCAGATCGACCAGGCCAACGGCACCGTGACCGGCCAATGGCGCGTGGTGTCGGGGCCCGGCGCGGGCACGCCCGGCGGCAGCTTCCAGGGCCAGCGCAAGTGAGGCGGAGGCCTCGCCAGAACCGGCGAGGCCACGGCGCCTCCCCCTCGCTCAGGGCCAGATCCTGACGCGCTGCGCCGGTGGCAGGTACATCTTGTCGCCGGGGCGGGTCTGGTAGGCCTCGTGGAAGGCGTCGAAGTTCTTCACCACGCCATTGGCCCGGAAAACACCGGGCGGGTGCGGGTCCATGTCGAGCAGCAGCAGCGCAAAGTCAGGACGCGACTTGCTGCGCCAGGTGCGGGCCAGCTGGGCGAAGAATTCCCGGTTGGCCTGCCGCGGGTCCAGCCCCTGCGCCTGCGCCAGCTTCTGGTAGGCCCGCAGGGCGATCTCGGCCCCGCTGACGTCGCCCATGATCTCGCCGATCGCCAGCTTGCCCTTGAGGAAATGGCCGGGCAGCACCTCGTAGGCATCGGCCTGGGCGATCAGGGCGTCGCGCACCTGGTTGTAGGCGGCGCGGTCTTCCGACGTCCACCAGTTGCGCAGGTTGCCGCGGGCGTCGAACTGGCTGCCCTGGTCGTCAAAGCCGTGGCCGATCTCGTGCCCGATCACGAAGCCGATGCCACCGTAGAGCTCGGCATCGCTGCCATCGACCTTGAAGAAGGGTTCATGCAGGATGCCCGCCAGCAGCACGAAGGTGTTGCTCGACGGGTTGTAGAAGGCGTTGACCATCTGGGGTGGGTAGCCCCAGTCGTCCGGGTTGACGGGTTTGCCCAGCTTGGCCAGGTTGTAGCGGTGCTCGGCCTCCTGCAGGCGCTGGTGGTTGTGGATCAGGCTGTCGGTCCGCACCTGCAGGGCACGGAAGTCTCGCCAGGTCTGGGGTGCGCCGATCTGGAAGCGCAGCTTGTCGAGCTTCTCCAGTGCCGCGGCACGGGTCTGCGGGGCCATGCGGGGTGAGGTCTGCACCGCCAGGCGGTATTCGTCGGTGATGCGGCCGATCACCCCGTTCAGGCGCGCCTTGACCCGCTGGTCGAAGTGGCGGGCCACATAGGCCTGGCCCAGCAGCGATCCGGCGTTCTCGTTGAGGTAGCGCACCGCGCGGCGCTCGGGCGGCTCGGGCTGGGCATAAAGGCCGCGCTGGATTTCGTAGTCGGTGATGGCGGCGAAGAAGCGGTCGTCCAGCAGCTTGGCGTGGTTGAGCAGCAGCTTGGCCTTCAGGTAGGCACGCCAGGCATCGATGCCCTGGCTGCCGACGAAGCGGTCGAGCGCCTCGACGTAAGCCGGCTGCATCACGTTGATGCGCTGGCTGCGCGGCATGCCCAGCTCGGCCAGCTGGCGGCCCAGGGCCAGGTGGGGCGCGCTGGCCTGCAGGCGCTGGAAGGTGCGGAGGTTGTAGGTCTTGGCAGGGTCGCGCAGCTCGGTGTTGGACCACTGGATGCGGGCGAGCCCACGCTCCAGGGCCAGCACGGTGCGCGCCTGCTCGGCCGCACGGGCTTGGCCGGCGAGCTCGAACAGCTTCTGCAGCAGGGCCTGGTACTGGTCGCGGATGGTCTGGGTGCGGGCGTCATCACCCAGGTAGTCCTCGCGCTCCAGGCTCAGCCCACCTTGTGCGGCGAAGAGGATCTGCTGGTCGGCACGGGCGTAATCGGTGCCGACGGCAAAGAGCAGGGGCGTGGCCATGCCCATCTTCTGCCAGCGCGCCCACAGGGCGGGCAAACCGCTGTGCTGCTTCAGGGCGTCGGCGCGGGCCAGATCGGCCCCCAGCGGGCGGACGCCCAGGGCGTTGCGACGGGCCTGATCGGTGTAGGCCGTGTACAGGGCGGCAAGCTTGCGCTCGTTGGCGCTGGGGTGCTCCAGACGGGTCAGGTCCTGGAGCAGGGCCACCAGCTGGTCGGTGACCTGTCGATCGATGACGGTGAAGTTGTTCACCGCCGGCTTGTCGGCGGGGATGACCGTGCTGGCCAGCCAGTCGCGGTTGACCCAGGCGTAAAAGTCCTGGGTGGGCCCGGCATCGGCCAGGGGGGTCTGCGCCGAGGCAGGCTGCGCAGACGGTGTCTGCTGGAGCGGTGAGGCCGGTGGGGTCGCGCAGGCCGTGAGGGCGGTCATGGCCGCCAGCGCCAGCGTGAAGGGGAGCTTCCTGATTGAATGTGTCATCTGTGGCACCGTGGTGGAGATGGTGCCAACGATGATAGCCACCCCGGCCCGGGGCGGGCTTTTCCCCTGCGCGGGGATCAGCCGGGATCTGTCGAGATCTGGCGGGATCAATAGGTCTTGTAAGGCAGGAACTTGCCCGACATCACGATGCTGACGCGGTCGCCAGCCGGATTGGGTTCGCGCTGCAGGTCCATCTTGAAGTCGATGGCACTCATGATGCCGTCGCCGAACTCTTCGTGGATCAGCGCCTTGAAGGTGGTGCCGTAGACGCTGACCAGTTCGTAGAAGCGGTAGATCAGCGGATCGGTGGGCACGCTGGTGGGCAGGCTGCCCTTGTAGGGCACCTCCTGCAGCCACAGCACGGCCTCTTCAGGCAGGTCAAAGATCCTGCCGATGGTGGCGGCCTGTTCGGCGTTCAGCGTCATCTGCCCCAGGCAGGCGGCTGTGACCCACTCCTTGCTCAGGCCGACCTGGGTGGCCACGTCGGCCCACTTGATGCCTTGGCGGACTTTGGCTTCGATGATCAGGTCGGTGACGTCTTCTCGGTTCATGCGGTGCTCCTTCGGCGGTGGTGCGGGGGACAGGGGGACGCTCAGCGCGTGAGGCGGCGCTCTGCTTCGGTGATCGGGACGTCGTTGATGCTGGCTTCGCGGCGGGCCATGAGGCCCTGGGCGTCGAAGGTCCAGTTCTCGTTGCCATGGGCGCGAAACCACTGGCCGCTGTCGTCGTGGTACTCGTACTCGAAGCACACGGCGATCCGGTTGTCGGTGAAGGCGAACAGGCGCTTTTGCAGGCGGTACTGGTGCTCCCTGGCCCACTTGCGCGTCAGGAAGGCCACGATGGCCTCACGGCCCTGGAGGAACTCGCTGCGGTTGCGCCACCAGGTGTCCGGCGTGTAGGCCAGCGAACAGCGCACGGGGTCTTTGCTGTTCCAGGCGTCTTCGGCCAGGCGAA
>NZ_JAIZVX010000083.1 GCF_021768455.1 Aquabacterium sp.
GCGCCTGCGTCACCACCGAGGGGGAGGAGAAATGGATCTGCATGGCGGACACCACCAGCTGACAGGCACCCTTCAGGCCCAGCTCCCTCACGTTTACGTTTTCAGCGCACAAGTTGTAAATGGCTCGACACGTGTTCTCGGTGACATTGGCGCTGGCACTGTGGGTGCGCAGAGCGGTGACAATCGCCGTGCATCCGCCACAGTTGAACAAACGGACTTGGTTGCCTGGGCATCAAGGAGATCCAAGCGATTAGCCACAACCAAACAGCAAGAGAGACACCGCGGCAGGGAAATACCTTCGTCTTTGAAGGCCAGTGATCCCAGGGCGCTGCTGGCATTGGTGGCCGTGGTGGTGTTGGGGCACCTTTGGGTCACGGCCGAGGTCACGGCCCGCATGGCCGCCGTGGCACCCCAGGCGCAGAGCCAGATCAAGCGCATGGAGGCCGTCTACGTGAGCGAGATGCGCCTGAGCGCCCCCCCCGTGGCCGCACCGGTCGCTGCGGCGCCACCGCCCGCAGAGCCTGCCCCCCGACCTGCACGCCGCAAGGCCAAGCCTCCGGCGGCAAAAGCCTCTGAACCCGAAGCGGCAGCCTCGGTGGCGGATGCCGCGTCCGAACCCGATGCATCGGCCAGTGCCCCGCTCCTGGCCGACGCGAGCCCGGCCACGCCCGCGGCATCACCCCCCTCGGCGGCTTCGACGGCCAGCGCAGCACAGGCCACGGAAGCCGCACAGGCTGCGTCCGACGCAGCCCGAAAGGGCCCCGCCTTCGTCTGGCCGCTGGCCTCCAAGGTGAGCTTCAAGCTCGTGGGGCATTTCCGAGGCCCCATCCAGGGCAAGGCCGCCGTCGAGTGGGTGCGGCAAGGGATGCGCTACCAGGTCCACCTGGACGCGGCCATCGCCCCTTTTGGCTCGGTCAGCATGGTCAGCGAAGGGTCGATCCGGCCTGAAGGCCTGCGTCCCGAGCGCTACGAAAACACCACGCGCAAGCTCATCGGCAGTGACGTCGTCAAGGTCGTGCAACTGCAGGACGACGAGCTGCTCATGCCCAATGGCGACAGGCTCCCGCGCCCAAAGAGCGTGCAGGATGCCGTGAGCCAGCTCATCCACCTGTCCTACCAGTTCGTGATCAAGCCGGAGCTCGCCCAGGCGGGACAGACCGTCGACATGAAGGTCGCCCTGGTGCGCAAGGTCGAAGGCATTGCCTACGAGGTGGTGGGAGAAGAGCTGCTGGACACGCCCATTGGCAAGGTGCCCACGCTGCACATCAAGCCGCGCCGCATCGTGGAGGCCCAGGCCAGCGCACAGCCCGATCTGGGTTCGGTGGAAGTGTGGCTGGCGCCCGGGCTGCAATACCTGCCGGTGCGCATCCTCACGCGCATGCGCGACGACAACTACCTGGACATGCTCATGGAGCGCGCCCCGCAGCAGGTGCAGGCCCCCTCTCCGGGCGGGGCCCAGCCCAGCTCGAACTGAACCGAAGGCCTCAACCGCCCTTGCGGCCCAGGGCCTTCACCAGCCGCTGCTCGATCGCGGTGGCTGGCAGGGCGGCCACCACGCGAGAGCCATCTTCGAAGAACAGGGCCGGCGTGGCGTTGACCCGCAGGCTGTTGGCCAGCGCCAGATTGCGTTGCGCCGGGCTGGCACAGTTGCCGAAGACCCGGGCAGGCGGTGTGCCCTCGGTCATCCAGTCGCGCCAGGCCTGGGTGCGGTCCTTCAGACAGAGGATGGCTTCGGCCTTGGCTTTCGAGTCCGCTCCCAGAATGGGGATGACGAAGGTGTAGACCGTCACGTCCTTGACGTGGATGAGGTCCTTCTCGAGCTGCTTGCAATAGCCACAGTTCGGGTCGGCAAAGACCACCATGCGGCGCTTGCCATTGCCGTTCTTCCAGACCACGGCGTCCTTCAAGGGGAACTTGTCGAAGTCGACCTTGTTGATCTCGTCCAGGCGCTCTTCGGTGAGGTTACGCTGGGTGCGGGTCTCGAGCACCTGCCCTTCGATGAGGTAGTCGCCATTGGCATCGGTGTAGAACACATTGCCACCCGCCCGCAGCTCGATCAGGCCGGGCACAGGGGCTGTGCGGGCGCCGTCCACCGGTGGCAGATCAGGCAGGCGCTGGGCCAGCTTCTGCTTGAGCACGGCCAGCTGAGCGGCTGGCAGTTCACCCGCCTGGGCGTGCACCGAAGCCATGGGCCACGCACTGGCCAGGAGGGCTGCCAGGCAGGCCGCGCGGAGAGAAAAGGTCATCGCAAACATCCGGTAGGGTGGCTCGGGCTCAGCTGTCGAGGGCACGGCTGGCCAGCCAGTGTTTGATCGGGCCCAGGTGCTGAACCATGTTCATGCCCAGGTTGCGCACGGTTTTCAGGGGCGCGCGCTCGTCGGCAAAGAGGTGCAGCAGGCCATCGGTGAGCGTGGCCATGGCCTGGGTGGGCCATTGGCGCTGGCGGGCATAACGGGCCAGGGTGCGGGCGTCGCCCGGGGTGCGCCAGGGCTCGCGGGCACGGGCCTCGTCGAGCACCTGGACCAGGGTATCGACATCGGCCAGGCCGAGGTTCAGCCCCTGGCCGGCCAGAGGATGCACCTGGTGGGCCGCATCGCCCAGCAGCACCCAGCCCGGGCCGCTCCAGCGCTGAGCCTGGGCCAGGGCAAGCGGCCAGGCCGCCACGGGCGAGGCCAGGGTGAGGTCGCCGACCAGGGCTGCGGCCTGCGGATCGCTCTCGGTCAGGGCCTGTTTCAGTGCCTGCTCGAAGGCCTCGGGCGGCAAGGCCATCAAGGCTTCGGCGCGGGCACGTGGCAGCGACCACACCAGGCCATACGAAGCATCGGGGTCGGGCTGGTTGAAAGGCAGGAGGGCAAGGATGTCTGGCGAGCGGAACCACTGACGAGCCACACCCTGGTGCGGCAGCGTGGCCTGGAGCCGGGCGGCCACGCCCCAATGGCCGTAGTCCTGGCGGGTGAAACCGATGCCGAGGCTGGCGCGGGTCTGGGAGTGCTTGCCTTCGCAGATGGCCAGCAGGCTGGCTGCCACGGTGGCGGGCTGGTCGCCCACGGGTGGCACGACCTGCACGCGGGGAGCAAAGCGCAGTGCCTCGCCCAGCAGGCGCTCAAGCGCGGCGGCGTCGACGATCCAGGCCAGCTCGGTCACCTTCTGCTGCCAGGCGGAAAACGACAGTGCGCCAGCCGCATCACCCTGGATGGCCATGCGGCTCACCGGGGTGGCAAAGGCCTTCAGGGCAGGCCAGACGCGCAGGCGTTCCAGCAGGTCGATCGCACGGGCGTTGAGGGCATAGGTGCGCACATCGGGTGCGCCCGGGCTGACCGGCTCGGGCGCCTTGGCCCAGGCCACCTGCCAGCCTTGCGCCGACAACGACAAGGCCAGGCTCATCGCCACGGCGCCAGAGCCGCTGACACACACATCAAATCCCGTTGCAACCATGGCGAACCCAAGCGACCCAAAACAGTGTTGACGCCCGAGCTGAAGCGGTCCGGCCGTCGAATCCATTAATCTAATATGGATTCACATTCAAAAATGCACGGCACGAATGGCCGACACGAAGGGCGACGAGGAAACCGGCGAAAAGCGGAGCCCACGGCACAGACGGCCCCACCTCCGGAACGGGCCGCCGGTTAAAATGGCGGGATGCCACGGTGTCAGTGCTGATGCCGTGCCCCTGTTTCCCTCCTTCCAGGAACGTCCATGAGCCTCAAGTGCGGCATCGTGGGGCTGCCCAATGTCGGCAAGTCCACCCTTTTCAACGCCCTGACCAAGGCCGGCATCGCTGCTGAAAACTACCCCTTCTGCACCATCGAACCCAATGTGGGCGTGGTGGAAGTGCCCGATCCCCGCCTGCAAGGCCTGGCCGAGATCGTCAAGCCCGAGCGCATCCTGCCGGCCATCGTCGAGTTCGTCGACATCGCCGGTCTGGTGGCGGGCGCTTCCAAGGGCGAAGGCCTGGGCAACCAGTTCCTCAGCCATATCCGCGAAACCGACGCCATCGTCAACGTGGTGCGCTGCTTCGAAGACGACAACGTGATCCACGTGGCCGGCAAGGTCGACCCGATCGCCGACATCGAAGTCATCCAGACCGAACTCTGCCTGGCCGACCTGGGCACGGTGGAAAAGGGCCTGCACCGCTACAACAAGGCCGCCCGCTCGGGTGACAAGGACGCCGCCGCCCTGGTCAAGGTGCTGGAGAAGTGCGAAGCTGCCCTGAACGAAGCCAAGCCGGTGCGCTCGATCGACTTCAGCAAGGAAGAGTTCGCCATCCTCAAGCCCCTGTGCCTGATCACGGCCAAGCCCGCCATGTTCGTGGGCAACGTGTCGGAGACCGGCTTCGAGAACAACCCCTTCCTGGACCGCCTGCGTGAATTCGCCGCCGCCCAGAAGGGTGAAGTCGTGGCCATCTGCGCCAAGACCGAAGCCGAACTCTCGGAAATGGAAGACGAAGACCGCGCCATGTTCCTGGCCGAAATGGGCCAGGACGAGCCCGGTCTGAACCGCCTGATCCGCGCCGCTTTCAAGCTGCTGGGCCTGCAGACCTATTTCACCGCGGGTGTGAAGGAAGTCCGCGCCTGGACCATCCACATCGGTGACACCGCCCCGCAGGCAGCGGGTGTGATCCACACCGATTTCGAGAAGGGCTTCATCCGCGCCCAGACCATCGCCTACGACGACTTCATCCAGTTCAAGGGTGAAGCCGGCGCCAAGGACGCTGGCAAGATGCGCGCAGAAGGCAAGGAATACGTCGTCAAGGACGGTGACGTGCTCAACTTCCTCTTCAACGTGTGACCTCGCTCACGCCCGCCCCAGACGGCGGGTTGGCGACACGACAGGCGGCCTCGGCCGCCTTTTTTTGCGCCTCAAGAAATCCTCACCTTTGCCGATAGCCCACTGTGCCCCCACTCGTTGAAGGGTCACAACTGAACGGGGGCAGCCTTCCCCCGCGTTGGGTGATCAAAGGTCAGGCCATGGATTTCATGAATCAGATGCGGCGTTTCTCCATCCGGGTGCGCATGCTAGGCGCCATCGGTGTGGTGCTGTTGCTGCTGGCGCTGGTGGGCGGCTCAGGCCTGTACGGGCTGTCGCAGAACCAGGCTCAGATCGAAACCTTCCGCAAGCATTCCTATGCCGAACTACTGGAGTTGTCCCACGTTCGGCATGCGCTGGGCATGATGCGTCGCCAGGAGGCCATGATGCTGCTGTATTCAGGGCAGTCTGGCGAGGTGGAGCAGGCGGCCAAGGGCTGGCAGGAACAGCTTGCCTTGCTGCGCCGCAACGCGGCCGGCATGCTGGAAGGCGAAGAGGACGAGGACAACGCCGTGCTGCGCGAGATGCTGCCTCAGCTCGATGCCTACGAAAAGGCCCTGAACCCGGTGGTGCCCAAGCTGGCATCCGGTGAACTCAGTGCCGCCGATGCGGTCACCCAACTCGGTGCAACCTTGAAGTCGGCCAACGCACTGGACACCCACGCGACCCGGCTGGAAGAGATTCTGCTGGCCGAGGCCGAGGCCTCGACCCGGGCCCAGGAAGCCGTTGTCAACCAGACCCGCCTGGTGTTCGTCGCCATGGTGCTGGTGGCCATCTTCGTGGTCGCGCCGCTGACCTTGCTGAACCAGCACTCCATCACCATCCCGCTGCAGAAGGCCATGGACATCGCACATGGCATTGCCAATGGCGACCTGCGCCAGCAGATCCCCACGGAGGGCCAGGACGAGCCCGCCCGCCTGCTGGCGGCCCTGAGCGACATGCAGAACGCCCTGCTGCTGGTGGTGCAGGACGTGCGGACCTCGGCCGACTCGATCTCGATTGCCTCGACGGAAATCGCCAGTGGCAACATGGACCTCTCGACCCGCACCGAGAGCACGGCCTCGAGCCTGCAGGAAACCGCCAGCTCGGTGGAGCAGCTCACCAGCAATGTGCGCCAGAGCGCCGAAGCCGCCGTCTGTGCCAATTCGCTGGCCCAGAACGCCGCAGTGGCCGCCGAACGCGGCAACAGCATCGTCACCGAGGTGGTGTCGAACATGGGCGAGATCGATTCGACCAGCAAGCGCATCAACGACATCATCGGTGTGATCGATGGCATCGCCTTCCAGACCAACATCCTTGCGCTGAACGCGGCCGTGGAGGCCGCCCGAGCGGGCGAACAGGGCCGCGGTTTTGCCGTGGTGGCCGCCGAGGTGCGTTCGCTGGCCCAGCGCAGCGCGACCGCTGCACGCGAGATCAAGCAACTGATCCTGGCCTCGGGTGAAAAGGTGGAATCCGGCACCCAGCTGGTGCAGGATGCCGGTGCCGCCATGCAGGAGATCCTGGCCAGCGTGCAGAAGGTGTCCGACACGATCAGCGAGATCACCCAGGCCTCGAAGGAACAGAGCCAGGGCATTGGGCAGGTGAACCAGGCAGTGAGCGGGCTGGACCAGATGACGCAGCAGAATGCGGCCCTGGTCGAGCAATCGGCCGCCGCCGCCGCCAGCCTCAAGGACCAGGCCAACAAGCTGACCCAGTCGATGGCGATCTTCCAGATCTGAGGCCGACAGCCTCGCCCACCAGAGCCTGCCACGCCCTGGCTGGGCTCCACCTTGAAAGGGCGTATCCATGCGCACTTCCAAACACCGAATCCCTGCGGGGTGGTCACGCGTGGCAGCCTGCGCCGTGCTCGGCGGTGCATGCGCCCTGCCCTGCGCCTGGGCTGGACGCCCCATGGCCACCGAAGACGCAGCCACTGTGGCCGTCAGGGAGTGCCAGGCTGAAACATGGGCGGACCACGATGCAGACGGACAACACGCCCACCTCGGCGGCGCCTGTGGCCTCACAGACGGCCTGGAGCTGGGCCTGGAACTCATTGCCGGCGATGCCTCCAGTGCAGTGCCGGTGAGCCAGGGTATCGGACTGAAATGGGCGCCCACCTGGCTGACGTGGGAGGGCTGGCAATTCGGCTTGAAGACCAGCACGGCCCGCGTTCGATCTCAGGAAACAGGCCGCTGGCGCGCCACCCGTCTCAACCTCACGGGCATCGCCACGCGTGAGTTGAGCGACACCCTGACCTTGCACCTGAACATGGGCCACTACCACAGCCAGCCGGACCAGCCCGTGGCCACGGTCGCCGCCGCAGCCCTGAACTGGACGCCGAGCGAACGCTGGCTGCTGTTTGCCGAACTTCTGGGCCAGCACCGCGCACCCGCCGTCCAGCAGGCCGGCGTGCGCTACTGGCTGCTCCCCGAGACCCTGGGCATCGACCTCACGGCCGGACGCAGCAACGCGACGCGGGACAGCCGCAGCTGGGGCATCGGCCTGGGCTGGTACGGGATCTCTTTCTGAGAAGGCTTCAGTTTTCCCTGGCGCCTCCGATAAGCAATCAAGGAAGCCACGGCTTCACGGTGTGCGCCCCGAACGGCGCCTGACGAACCCGACAGAGGATGTGCATGGACACCCTTCAAGCCACCGCCCCCCAGGCCCCCACAGCCGCTCGCCCTGATGCAGGCAGCAGCTTTGGCTCTCGCAACAGCCCCGCCCGCCAGGTGCGCCATGTGCCGGCCGGCCGCGAGTACCTGACCTTCCGCCTGGGCAGCGAGGAATACGGCATCGACATCCTCAAGGTGCAGGAAATCCGCTCCTACGAGCAGCCCACCAAGATCGCCAACGCGCCGGCCTACCTCAAGGGTGTGGTCAACCTGCGTGGGGTGATCGTGCCCATCGTCGACCTGCGCGTGAAGTTCGACTGCGTCAACGACGATGGCCAGGGCGACATCAACAGCTTCACCGTGGTCATCGTGCTGAACGTGCGCGGCCGCGTGCTGGGCGCCGTGGTCGACTCCGTGAGCGACGTGATGCAACTGGCCGAACAGGCCATTCAGCCTGCACCCGAGATGAGCACGGCCGTGGTCGACACGACCTACATCACCGGCATCGCCAATGTGAATGAGCGTCTGCTGATCCTGATGGACATCGAGTCCCTGATGGGCAGCAGCGAAATGGGCCTGATCAGCAGCCTGTCGGTGAACTGATCTGGTCCGTCGCCCCGCGCGGCCCCCGACTGGGGTGCCGCGTCATTCGGCCTGGCGCAGGGTCAGGCCAACGGGGCGCTGCACGACGCCGCGCAGGCTCCACCAGCCCGCAGCCCAGGCCAGCAAGGCCCCGACCAGGGCGCCCAGCAAGGGCCACCACCAAGGTGCCGTCCAGGCGAACTCGAAAACCTTGGCCGCCAGCGCCCAGCCAATGCCCAATGCGGCCGTGGCCGCCATGGCACCGGCCAGGGCGCCAACCCCCAGCAACTCCACGCGTTGCACACGCTGCAACATGCCTTGCGTGGCCCCCAGCGAGCGCCAGATGGCCCAGTCTCGGGCTCTGCGGTCACGCGAGGTCATGAGGCCTGCCATCAGCACGATGAGGCCGGCAGCCAGCGTGAAGAGGAACAGGAACTCCACCGCGCTGATCACCTGGGTCAGCACGCCCTGTATCTGCGCCAGCGTGGCCGAGACATCGACCACCGTGACGTTGGGGAAACGCTGCACCAGGGTGCGGTCCAGCCCCGCCCCGGCCGGCATCTTGAAGGCCGTGATGTAGGTGGAAGGCCAGTTGGGCATCTCTGCGGCCGGCGTCATCACGAAGAAGTTCACCCGCATCGACGACCAGTCCACCTTGCGCAGGCTGGTGATGCGACCTTCCTGCAGGCTGCCAGCCATGTCGAAACGCAGGCGGTCGCCCAGCTTCAGGCCCAGGGTCTTGGCGATGCCCTCCTCCACGCTGAAGGCGTCGGGTTCGTTGGGCGTGTAGCGGCCCGCCACGACGGGATTGTGGGCCGGGGCCTGCGCGGCGTGGCTGAGGTTGAACTCGCGGTCCACCAGGCGACGGGCCCGGTCTTCGGCGAACTGTTCGGGCCGAACAGGCTGCCCGTTGATGGCCACCAGCCGACCGCGGGCCATGGGGTACCAATCGAACTGGGGCACACCGGCTTCGCGCAAGGTCGCCTGAAAGGGCTCCACCTGGTCCGGCTGGATGTTGATGACGAAACGGTCTGGCGCGTCCACCGGCGTGGCATTGCGCCAGCTGGCGACCAGGTCGGTGCGGATCAGGACGAGCAGCATCAGCGCCAACAGGCCCAGGGCCAGGGCGCAGACCTGCACCACCGTCTGCACGGGTTGGGCGGTGAGCTGGCGGGTAGAAAGCGTCCACCACAGGGGGGCACGGCCACCAAAGCGAGAGGCCAGGCCGCGCAAAGCCAGCACGGCCAGGTGGGCCAACAGGGCAAAGACCACCACCGCCGCGCCAAAACCCCCGAGGGCAATGGCCCCCAGCGTGACATCGCGCGCGACCAGCATCAGCAAGGCGACCAGGGCGGCACCGCCTAGGCCCCACACGGCGGCCGACGAGGCCTTCAGCCCACCCAGGTCGCGGCGCAGCACACGCAGCGGGGGCACCTGGGCCAGCTGCAGCACCGGCGGCAGGCCGAAGCCCAGGGTGAGCAGCACCCCCACGCCCAGCCCCAGGCCCACGGGCTGCCAGCCCGGCGGCGGCAGCACCACATTGACGAGGTCGGCCAGCAGGTAGACGAAGACCTGGTGGAAGGCCCAGCCCAGCACCAGCCCCACCAGGCTGCCCAACAGGCCCACGGCGGTGAACTGCAGGCCGTAGGTCCAGGCCATGGTGCGCTGAGACACGCCCAGCACGCGCATCAGGGCACAGTCGTCAAGGCGACGCTGGGCAAAGTCGCGCGACACCAAGGCCACGGCCACGGCCGACAGCAGCCCGGCCAACAGGGCCACCAGGCGCAGGAACAGGCCCGCCCGGTCGAGCGTGGCGCGCATCTCGGGGCGTCCCTGGTCCAGGGTTTCGACGCGCAGGCCGCGCGTGGCCTCGGCCGCTTGCCGGGCGGCATCGGTGAAGCGCGTGATCGCGACCTGGGCGGCAGCCCCCGTGAGCGTGGGCTCGGGTGCGCCGCTGCCCGCCATCGACAGCGCGGACTGGGTCGCCGGCACCGCATCGCCCTGGCGTGCCGGCCCGGCCACCAGCAGCCGGTAGGTGACGCGGCTGGCGGGCTGAACCAGCTGGGTCGCGGCCAGATCGCCCTGGCGGATCAGCACCCGGGGCGAGAAATTGACGAAGCCGCCGCCACGGTCTGGCTCGGTCACGATGGCCGCTTCGATCACGAAGCGCGCCTCGCCCAGCCAAAGGCCCTGGCCCAACCGCAGGTTCAGCGCCTCAAGCACCCCGCGGTCAACCCAGACCTGACCTGAGCGCGGCCCCCCAGCGGGCGCCTTGCGCGTGCTGCGCCAGCCGCCGGCCTGGTCGGGCTCGCCCAGGGTGAGCTGGCCGCGCAGGGGGTAGGCCTCGCCCACGGCCTTGAGCGTGACCAGGCGGGTGTCGCCACCCAACTCGTCGGGCGCGCGGGCCATGCTGGGGAAGACAGCGGTGGTGGTCTGCCGCAGGCCCAGCTGGCGGGCCTGCTCGGACAGGGCCGCCGGCACAGGCTGGTCGCCCACGGCCACGGTGTCGGCGCCCAGCAACTGGGCGGCATCACGGCTCAGGCCACGTTCGATGCGGTCGGCAAAAAAAGCAACGGCCGTGAGGGCGGCAACGGCCAGCACCACGGCCAGCAGCAGAAAGCGCATGCTGGTGGCTCGCAGGTCGCGGCGGGTTTGAACCAGGGCCCAGCGCCAGGCCGAAGGAGAAACGATCAGGCTGTTCACCATGATGAAAGGGATGGGGCAGGCCCAAGCAGGCCAGATGGGAGGATGATGGCAGATGAAACAAAGACCGGTGCCCGCGAAGCCTTATGCCCGTTCAATACCTCCGCACCCTGACCTCACCTGAACGCACCCGCCGCAGCAACCTGCACCTGGGCCTGTGGCTGGCCTTCATCGCTGGGGCCATCAACGCGGGCGGCTTCCTGGCAGTGGCCAGCTACACCTCGCACATGACCGGCGTGGTCTCCAGCATGGCCGACGAGCTGGCGCTGGGCAACCTGAGCCTCGTCTGGGCCGGACTGGGATCGCTGCTGGCCTTCCTGATGGGGGCGGCCACTTCGGCCATTCTGATCAACTGGGCGCGGCGCCAGGGCTCACGCCAGATCTGTGCCCTGCCCTTGCTGCTGGAAGCCGCATTGCTGCTGGCCTTTGGCGTGCTGGGCTGGATGGACCAGGTCATCGGCAACGCGATCGGGCTGACGGTGGCCATCCTGTGCTTCATCATGGGTCTGCAGAACGCCATGATCACCAAGATCTCACACGCCGAGATCCGCACCACCCACCTCACCGGCCTGGTGACCGACATGGGCATCGAGCTGGGCAAGCTGCTGTACTGGAACGCCACGCCTGCCCTGGCGAACGAAGCGCGTGTGGGCGCCAACCTGGACCGCCTGCGCATGCAGGCAGAGCTGGTGGCGGCGTTTTTCGTGGGCGGTGTGCTGGGTGCCTTGGGCTTCAAGCACCTGGGTTACATCGCCACCGTGCCCCTGGCCCTGGGGCTGGCGCTGCTCTCATCTGTTCAACTGATGCCGGGCAGCGTGCTGGCGCCCCGCAGGGCAGACCCCAAGGGCCCGGCCTGATCGGTCGCATCACGGCACCAGAGCCCCGGCTCAGGCGGCGTCGCCCGCAAAGCGGGCGAAGGTGGCGTCCAGCTGGGCGATCCACGCCTGCTTGCGCTCGGCACTGACGAAGCTGGCCTCGAAGCTGTTGCGCGCCAGGGTGTAGGCGTCGTTGGCATCGAGGTCGAGGTCGGCGAAGGTGGCCAGGAAGTTCTGATTCAGGTAGCCGCCAAAGTAGGCCGGGTCGTCGGAGTTGACCGTCACCTTCAGGCCGTGGGCCAGCAGGGTCTTGAGGTTGTGCTCGGCCATGGTCTTGAACACGCACAGCTTGATGTTGGAGAGCGGACAGACGGTCAGCGCCGTGCCCTGCTTTGCCAGGCGCTCGACCAGGGCGGGGTCTTCCACGCAGCGCACGCCATGGTCGATGCGCTCCACGCTCAGAATGTCGAGCGCGTTGACGATGTACTCAGGTGGGCCTTCTTCACCCGCATGGGCCACCAGGTGCAGGCCCAGATCCTTGCAGCGGGCAAAGACGCGGGCGAATTTCTCGGGCGGGTGGCCACGCTCGCTGGAGTCCAGGCCCACGCCAATGAAGAGCTCGCGGTAAGGCAGGGATTCGTCCAGCGTCTTCAGGGCGGCCTCTTCGCTCAGGTGGCGCAGGAAGCACATGATCAGCGATGCACTCACGCCCAGCTCGGCTTCGGCACGCACGCAGGCGCTGTGCAGGCCCTTGATCACGACCTCGAAGGGCACGCCCCGGTCGGTGTGGGTCTGGGGGTCGAAAAACAGCTCGGTGTGCAGGACGTTGTCTTCCTTGGCCTTGAGCAGGTAGGCCCAGGCCATGTCGTGGAAGTCCTGCTCTTTCAGGAGCACCGAGGCGCCGGCGTAGTAGATGTCGAGGAAGCTTTGCAGGTCGGTGAAAGCATAGGCCGCACGCAGGGCCTCGACGCTCGGGTAGCTCAGGGCCACGCCATTGCGTTGGGCCAGGGCAAAGATCAGCTCAGGCTCGAGCGAACCTTCGATGTGCATGTGCAGCTCGGCCTTGGGCATGGCCTGGATCAGCGCGGGCAGCTTGGCCTGGGGGATGTGGAAAGCGGGCTGGCTCATGGTCAGGGGCTCGGTCAACGGCCCAGGGAAGGGCACGGTAGGGGGTGTGCAAAGTGTGCCCGATCCGGGCACACCGTGATGAAAAAGGCCGCCTTCGTGGGGCGGCCTTGTGAGGAGAAGGCCCGGGAGGGCCTGCCCGGGTTTACTTGCCCGAAGGCACCTTGCCTTCCACGCCCTTGACGTAGAAGTTGATGCCGCCGAGGAACTTGTCGTCGGCCACCACGTCTTTGGCCAGCACTTCCTTGCCATCCTGGCCCACGATGGGGCCCTTGAACACGGCAAAGCTGCCGTCCTTCAGGCCAGCCTTGATGGTGTCGACCTTGGCCTTGGCTTCAGCGGGCACGGCGTCGGAGATGGACACGATGTCGATCGCACCTTCCTTCACGCCCCACCACACGCCACCGGTCGACCAGGTGCCTTCCAGGGCATCCTTGGTGGCCTTGATGTAGTACGGAGCCCAGTTGATGATGCTGGAGGCCAGGTGGGCCTTGGGTCCGAACTTGCTCATGTCCGAATCCCAGCCAAAGGCATACTTGCCGGCCTTCTCGGCGGTTTGCAGCACGGCGGGCGAATCGGTGTTCTGGAACAGGACGTCGGCGCCCTGGTTCAGCAGGCTTTGGGCCCCTTCGGTTTCCTTCGGAGGATCGAACCAGCTGTTGACCCACACGACCTTGGTCTTGATCTTGGGGTTGATGCTCTGGGCGCCCAGGGTGAAGGCGTTGATGTTGCGGATCACTTCCGGGATGGGGATGGAGCCCACCACGCCCAAGGTGCCCGACTTGCTGACCGAGCCTGCGATCACGCCGGCCATGTAGGCGCCCTCATAGGTGCGCGAATCGTAGGTGCGCATGTTGGGCGCGCTCTTGTAGCCGGTGGCGTGCTCGAACTTGACGTCGGGCGTGTCGGCCGCGACCTTGAGCATGGGCTCCATGTAGCCGAAAGTGGTACCGAAGACCAGCTTGTTGCCCTGGCCAACCAGGTCGCGGATCACGCGCTCGGCCTCGGGGCCCTCGGGCACCTTCTCGACGAAGGAGGTCTTGATCTTGTCGCCGAATTCCTTTTCCAGCGCCAGACGGGCCTGGTCGTGGGCGTAGGTCCAGCCGGCGTCACCCACCGGGCCGACGTAGGCGAAAGCGACCTTCAGCGGCTCGGCAGCGGCCACGGAGGCGGCCGGCGCGGCTTCAGAGGCAGCCGATGCCGCGGCCGGGGCGGCCTCTTCCTTCTTGCCGCAGCCCACGAGGGCAGCGGTGGCGGCCAGGGCGGCCCAGCCGGTCATCTTCAACAAGGCACGCTTCGACAGGGGTGATGTCATGTGATCTCCAGGGTTGGGAACTGTTGTGGGACGCGGGCAGGATCAGCAACGATCATGCCCATTCAGGCGCCCGGATGGAAGGGTTTACCAAGTGAAGCCGGCATGTTGATGCGGATCCACGTCGGGTTGCGCGAGATCAACACCAGCACCACGATGGTGGCCAGGTAAGGCAGCATGGTCAGCCACTGGCTGGGGATCTGCACCCCCTGCCCTTGCAGCTGGAATTGCAGCATGGTGACGCCGCCAAACAGGTAGGCGCCCAACAGCACACGGGCTGGCCGCCAGGTGGCGAAGGTGGTGAGCGCCAGGGCGATCCAGCCCTTGCCCGCCACCATGCCCTCGACCCACAGCGGCGTGTAGACCAGCGAGATGTAGGCTCCGGCCAGTCCGCACAGGGCACCGCCCACCATCACCGCCAGCAGACGGATCGGGCGCACGGCATAACCGAGCGCATGGGCCGACTCGGGCGACTCGCCCACGGCACGCAGCACCAGGCCTGCGCGCGACCGCATCAGGAACCAGGTCATGAACAGGGCCAGGGCGATGGCGATGTAGACCAGCGGGTGGTGCTTGAAAAAGGCCGGACCAATGAAGGGGATGTCGGCCAGCACAGGGATGTCGAAGTGCGGCCGCTCGGGCAGGCGCTGCTGGGTGTAGCTGATGCCCAGGAAGGCGCTCAGCCCCGTGCCGAACAGGCTCAGCGCCAGCCCCGTGGCGTACTGGTTGGTGTTGAGGAAGATGACCAGCAAACCAAAGGCCGCGGCCATCAGCGCACCGGCACCGGCACCGGCGGCAAAGGCCAGCCAGTCGCTGCCGGTGTTCACGCCCGTGGCGAAGCCGGCCACGGCGGCCACCAGCATCATGCCTTCGGCTCCCAGGTTGAGCACACCGGCCCGCTCGTTGATGAGCAGCCCCAGGGAGGCCAGCGCCACAACGGTGCCGGCATTGAGGGTGGCGGCGATCAGCAGCGCCAGGGATTCAGGGGTGAGTCCGGTCATTTGATGTTCACCCAGCGCAGGCGTTGGTGGATGAAGGTGTCGCAGGCCAGCAGCGCGAACAGCAGCAGGCCCTGGAAGACACCCGTGAGGGCCTTGGGCAAGCCGAGGCGCGACTGCGCCAGCTCACCACCGATGTAGAACATGCTCATCAGGATGGCCGAGAACACGATGCCGACCGGGTTGAGCCGGCCCACGAAGGCCACGATGATGGCCGCGAAACCGTAGCCCAGCGGCACGTAGGGCGTGAGCTGACCCTGGGGGCCCGCCACATCGAGCGCCCCGGCGAGGCCGGCCATGCCGCCGGAGAGCAGCAGCGCCGTCCACAGCGCCTTGCGGCTGGAGAAGCCCGCATAGCGGGCCGCGGCCGGGGCCAGCCCTCCCACCTGCAACTGGAAGCCTGCGAAGGTGCGGTAGAGGAAGACCGTGAAGCCCGCCACCGCCACCAGGGCGATCAGCACGCCCACGTTGAAGCGCAGACCCGACACCAGCTTGGGCACGCGGGTGGCCTCCAGGAAGGTGATGGTCTGGGGGAAGTTGTAGCCGGCAGGGTCTTTCCAGGGGCCGTAGACCAGGTAGCTCAGCACCATTTCGGCCACGTAGACCAGCATCAGGCTGACCAGGATCTCGCTGGCGTTGAAGCGGTCGCGCAACAGGGCCACGATGCCCGCCCAGACCATGCCGCCCAGCACGCCGGCCAGCAGCACGGCCACCACGATCCACTTGCCGGTCTCGGGCGTCGCCTGCATGGCCACCCCACCGGCAAACACCGCACCGAGGATGAACTGCCCCTCGGCGCCGATGTTCCAGAGGTTGGCGCGGAAGCACACCGACAGCCCCAGCGCGATCAGGATCAGCGGCGTGGCCTTGATGCTGAGTTCAGACAGGGCGTAGGGGCTCTTCAGCGGCTCGACAAAGAACATGCGCAGCCCCTGGACCGGGTCTTTGCCGAGCGAAACAAACAGCAGCACGCCCACCACCACCGTGATCAACAGCGCGATCAGCGGCGAGGCCAGGGTCAGCAGCTTCGAGGGTGCGGAGCGAGGCTCAAGCTTGAACATGGGCACCCTCCTGAACCGAACCCCACAGCCCGCTCATCCACGCGCCGATCTGTTCCACCGTGGCCTCACCGGCCGGGATGCTGGGCGACAGCCGCCCCTGTGCCATGACCATCAGGCGGTCGCTCACTTCGAACAATTCGTCCAGCTCCTCGCTGACCACGAGCACGGCACAACCGGCATCGCGCAGCTTCAACAACTCCCCGCGGATCTGTGCCGCGGCCCCCACGTCCACGCCCCAGGTGGGCTGAGACACCAGCAACACCTTGGGTCGGGCCGAAATCTCGCGGCCCATGATGAACTTCTGCAGATTGCCCCCGGAGAGGCTCTTGGCCAGGGCCTGAGGGCCTCCAGCCTTGACCTTGAAGCGCTCGATCAGGTCAGAGGCCATGGCCCCGATGTCGGCCATGCGCAGCCAGCCGCCGGCGCCGATGGCGTCATCCCGGGTCAGCAAGGTGTTCTGGGCCAGGGACATGGTCGGCACGGCGCCACGGCCCAGGCGCTCTTCGGGCACGCTGTGCAGCCCCTGCTCACGGCGGGCGCGTGGTGCGGCACGGCTGATGTCGGCACCAAACAGCCTGACGCTGCCCTGCGGGCCACGCGGGTCTTCGCCACTGAGCACGGCCATGAGCGGCTGCTGCCCGTTGCCGGAGACCCCGGCAATGCCCAGGATCTCGCCGGCGCGCAACTCGAAGCCCACCTCCTTCAGGTCGACACCAAAGGGGTCGGTGCTGGGCACGCTCAACCCCTTGACCGCCAGCGCCACCTCACCCAGGGTGGGCGCGCTGCGGTGCAGTTCGGGCGGCTCGGCGCCAATCATCAGGCGAGACAGGCTCGCATTGCTTTCCTGCCGCGGGTCCACCTCGCCCGTGACCTTGCCGCCGCGCAGCACGGTGCAGTGGTGGCACAGGGCTCGGATCTCGTCGAGCTTGTGGCTGATGTAGAGGATGGCGCAGCCCTCGTCGGCCAGTTGGCGCAGGGTCACGAAGAGCTTGTCGACCGCCTGGGGCGTGAGCACCGAGGTGGGTTCATCCAGGATCAGCAACTGTGGCCTGGTCAGCAGCGCCCGAACGATCTCGACGCGCTGGCGCTCGCCCACGGTGAGCGAGTGCACATGGCGGGTGGGGTCGACATCGAGCCCGTAAACACTGGCCACCTCCCGGATGCGGGTGGTGACCTCTTCGAGGCTCAGGGTCTTGTCCAGGCCCAGCCAGACGTTTTCGGCCGCGGTCAGCGTGTCGAACAGCGAAAAGTGCTGAAAGACCATGCTGATGCCCAGCGCGCGCGCCTCCTGGGGCGACTTCACGTGGACCTCGCGGCCATTGAAGAGCATCTCGCCAGCGTCGGGCTTGACCGCGCCAAAGATGATTTTCATCAGGGTGGACTTGCCGGCGCCGTTTTCGCCAAGCACGGCGTGGATCTGGCCGGGCTGGACCTTCAGGCTCACGGCGTCGTTGGCACGGACGCTGGGGTACTGCTTGGTGATCTGCCGCAGTTCGAGACGGAGATTCATGCTGGGTGGGCTTGTGGTTGGGCTGGGTGCTGAGGCTTGCAGACGGGCTGGGCGAACTCAGCGCGACGGGGATTGGAACACCGTTTGACCCGCAATCAGCGTGGCCTCGAGGTTGCGTTCGTCGCTGAGTGTCATCCAGGCGAAAACCCGCTCATGCAATGAGCCATGCGAGCTTTGTGCCAGGGTGTCGCGATGGATGGCGACCGGGCCCTGCGCCCAATGCCAGATGGCGAGGTCCGCCATGCAGCCGGGCTCGATGCGGCCCATCTCGTGCGCCAGGCCCAGGTGTTCGGCCGCGCCCAGTGTGGCCGTGTAAAGCGCCTTCCAGGCGGTCAGGCGGGTGCCTTGCAAGGCCTGGATCTTGTAGGCGTCCTGCATGTTGCGCTGCATGGAGAGGCTGGTGCCGCCGCCCACGTCGCTGGCCAGGCTCACCTTCATGCCCTCGCGCTGAGCCTGGGCCCAATCAAAGAGGCCGCTGCCCAGAAAGAGGTTGGACGATGGGCTGTGGGCGATCTGGGCGCCATGTTCACGGATGACGGCGCGGTCGCGCTCGTCCAGCCAGATGCCATGGGCGAGCACGGCGCGTGCGCCGATGAGGCCGTCGCGGTCGTAGACGTCGAGGTAGCTGCGCGCGTCGGGGTAGAGCGACATCACCCACTTGATCTCGTCGCGGTTCTCGGCCACGTGGGTCTGCATGTAGGTGCCGCCATAGTGGGCACACAGGCGCCCGGCCATGGCGAGTTGCTCGGGCGTGCTGGTGGGGGCAAAGCGCACGGTCACGGCAAAAGCCTGGCGTCCCTGGCCATGCCAGCGGTCGATCAGGTCGATGCAGTCGCGCTCGGCCTGGTCCACGTCGTCGAGCAGGCCTTCGGGCGCAAAGCGGTTCATCAGCACCTTGCCGGTCACCAGGCGCATCTGGGCGGCGTGGGCGGTCTCGAACAGGGCCTCGGCACTGACCTTGTGCACCGTGGGGAAGACCACCGCACTGGTCGTGCCGTGGGCCCACAGGGCGCTCAGGAAGCGCTGAGCTCCGTCGCGCGACACGGCTGGGTCGGCATAACGGCGCTCCGCCGGGAAGGTGTAGGTGTTGAGCCAGTCCAGCAGCTCGGTGCCGTAGCTGGCGATGACATCGAGCTGGGGGCAGTGCACATGGGTGTCGATGAACCCGGGCATCAGCAGGCGGCCACGGTGGTCCTGCACGGGGAGGGAGGCCCAGCCCTCGGGCACGCGGGCCGAGAAATCTGCAAAAGGCTGCACCGCCAGGATGCGCCCCGCCTCGATCAGCACGACGTGGTCCTCACGCCAGCGCACGCCGGGAGACGCGTCGGGCGCGTGGAAGCCCGGGTCGGCGGTGAAGTCGAGCAGGTCGCCGCGCAGGATC
>NZ_JAIZVX010000298.1 GCF_021768455.1 Aquabacterium sp.
ATGAAAATATTTTAATCGGCGGCCGCACCCAGCTTGCGGCCGAGGACGCTGCTGAGCACGCCGAACACGATGGGTACGCCGACCAGGCCAAAGACGATGAGGCTGTTGAGGTCGAGGCCATCATCGCGCCCGCGGGCAGACGTCCCCGAGGCATCGGGCAGGGGCAGGTTCTCGCCCTGGATGCGGGCCGCCAGGTGGTCGACCGCCTGGCTCAGGCCCCCGGCAAAGTCACCCGCCTTGAAGGCCGGGGTGATGACGCGCTCGATGACCTGGTGGGCGGCCAGGTCGGGGATGGCGCCCTCCAGGGCCTTGGCCACTTCGATGCGCACGCTGCGGTCCTGTTTGGCCACCACGATCAGCAGGCCGTCGCCCACGGTCTTGCGGCCGATCTTCCAGCTGTCGCCCACCCGCTGGCTGTAGGTGGCAATGTCTTCCGGCTGCGTGGTGGGCACGATCAGCACCACCAGCTGGCTGCCAAGGCGCTGTTCGAGCTGGGTCAGCTTGGCCTCCAGGGCGCGGGCCTCGTCGCCGCCGAGCGTCGCGGTCTGGTCGACCACATGGCCGCTGAGAGGCGGCACGGGCAGCACGCCACCGGGCAGTCCCTGGGCCCGGGCCGCGCCGCCCCAGAGAAGGCCGACCAGGGCGATCATCAAGGCGACCACGAGGGCCATCACCGCGGCCAACACCGATGAGCTCAGGCCGTGCAGCCGCCGGGCACCCGGCAGGCTCGCGAGCCCTCCGTGTTGCGCAGGGTCTGGCCCAGTCAGGGCGTTCATCCCCGGCTCACTTCTTGTTGAAGTCGACCGCAGGCGGGCTGCTGATCTGCGCCTCGTTCTGCACGGTGAAGCTGGGCTTGGGTGCGTAGCTGAACACCTTGGCGGTGAGGTTGCTGGGGAAGCTGCGTGCGAGCACGTTGTAGTCCTGCACCGTCTTGATGTAGCGGTTGCGGGCCACGGTGATGCGGTTTTCGGTGCCCTCCAGTTGCACGCGCAGGTCCTGGAAGCCCTGGTTGGCCTTGAGGTTGGGGTAGTTTTCGCTGACGACCAGCAGGCGGCTCAGGGCGCCGCTGAGTTCGCCCTGGGCGGCCTGGAATTTCTGGAAGGCCTCGGGGTTGTTGACCAGCTCGGGCGTGGCCTGGATGCCGGTGGCCTTGGCGCGGGCCTCGACCACCTTGGTGAGGGTGTCCTGCTCGAAGGCCGCTTCGCCCTTGACCGTGGCCACGATGTTGGGGATGAGGTCGGCGCGGCGCTGGTACTGGTTCAGCACCTCTGCCCAGGAGGCCTTGCTCTCTTCGTCGAGGCGCTGGAAGTCGTTGTAGCCGCAGCCGCCGAGGTTCAGGCTCAGTGCGCCGGCCAAAGCCAGGCCGGCCAGGCGCATGCCG
>NZ_JAIZVX010000299.1 GCF_021768455.1 Aquabacterium sp.
GGCGCCGCCCGGCGTGCCGCCGGAGGCCGACCACCACTGCGACGTGCTGGTCGTGGGCGGTGGCATCCACGGCGTGGGCACGGCGCGCGACCTCGCCGGCCGGGGCTGGCGGGTGATGCTGTGCGAGCAGCACGACCTGGCCTCGCACACCTCTTCGGCATCGACCAAGATGCTGCACGGCGGGGTGCGCGACCTGGCCCATGGCGAATGGGGCCGGGTGCGCCGCGCCCTGGCCGAGCGCGACCTGCTGCTGCACGCCGCACCCCACATCACCTGGCCATTGCGCTTTGTGCTGCCCTTGGGCGCGGGCCCTCACCCGGCATGGCAGGTGCGGCTGGGGCTGTGGCTGTACGACCAGCTGGCGCCGCAGGGTCGCCTGCCGCCGCACCAGGCGGTGGGCCTGGCGCGCAGCCCGCTGGGGGCGCCGTTGCAATCGGTCTGGGGCAAGGCCCTGGTTTATGCCGATGCCTGGGTGGACGACGCCCGCCTGGTCAGCCTCTGTGCGCTCGATGCCGCCGAGCAAGGCGCGCTGGTGCTCACCCGCACCCGGGTCGACAGCGCCGTGCCGCACGGGCAGGGCTGGCGCGTGGGCCTGGTCTGCGCCGATGCGCTCAGCGGGACCGTGACCCACCGCCTCTCGGTGCAGGCCGGTCTGGTCGTCAATGCCGCCGGGCCCTGGGCAGACGCCCTGCTGCACGGCGTCCTCCACGGGGCCGGGCCGGACAAGGCGGAGGCGGGCGAGGCCTCCCGCCTGGTCAAGGGCAGCCACATCGTCGTGCCCCGCTGCTTCGACCACGACCACGCCTACACCTTCTACGCGCAGGACGGACGCCTGCTCTTTGCCATCCCCTACGAGCGCGATTTCACCCTCATCGGCAGCAGCGAGATGGCCTGCGCCGGCGATCCGGCCCGCGTCGACGTCGACCCCGAGGAGGTCGTCTACCTCTGCCAGCAGACCAGCCGCTACCTGCGCCGCCCGGTCCTGCCGGGGGATGTGGTCTGGCAGTTCGCCGGGGTGCGCCGGGTGCAGGGCCGGCGCGGTGCCGCGGGGGCGGGCGAGGCCGCGGGCGCCCGCCGCCACGAACGCCTGCAGGCCAGCCGCCGTCCGGCGCCTTGGGTGACCGTCTGGGGCGGGCAGCTCACCACCTTCCGAGAGCAGGCCGAACGCGCCGCCAACCTGGCGGGCGAACTGCTGGGCGAGCGCCGCCACGCCTGGACGGGCGATGCCCTCCTGCCTGGCGCCCAGCTCACCGAATTGCTCGACGAGGCCCTCAACCCCGAGCTGGACATGGTCGCTTTCCAGGCCCGGCTGCGCCAGCGCCACCCCTGGCTGGACCTGCCCCTGGCGCGGCGCTGGTCGCGCGCCTATGGCAGCCGCGT
>NZ_JAIZVX010000084.1 GCF_021768455.1 Aquabacterium sp.
GGGGGCGGCCAGCAGGGCCAGGTCGAACACGGCCAGCTGCTCCGGCACGTAGCGGAAGTGCTCGTTCACGTAGGCGATGGGCGCGTCGCTCAGGCCGATGAGGTCGAGGTTGCAGCGGTAGCAGTCGACCTCGGCCGCCGAGGGCCAGGCCTGCTGCGCCCCGATCCCGAGGTGCAGGATGGCCGGGGCCTGCTTGGCCAGCAGCCAGGGGTCTTCGCCCTTGAAGAAGCATTCGGCCTCGGGCGTGTAGCGCCAGGCGACGGCCTTGGGGTGGGCCTGGATCAGCTCGGCCGGGATCTGGGCGAGCCAGTCGGGGGCAGGCTGGGCGGCAGGCGCTTCGGTGGCCGGTGCGCTGTGGGGTGCGCTGCTGGTGGCCGGGGCGGCCGCGGCGCTCAGGCCCGGTGGCACGCCGCCATTGTTCAGCAGTTCACGCAGGCGGGTGGCCACGGCCTGGGAGCGGCCATCGGCCTGCGGGTCGATCTGGCCGGTCTCTTCGATTTCATCGACCATCTGCACCGTGAAGTCCATGGCTTCGAGCAGGGCGTCGGCGATGTGGTCGTTGTAGGACAGGGTGTTGTTGCGCACGCGGTCGAGCAGGTCTTCGCCGGCATGCACCACGCGCTCCATGGGCTTGAACTCGAAGAGCCCGCAGTTGCCCTTGAGGGTGTGGACCAGGCGGAAGAGGTCGTTGAGCAGTGCCGCATCGGTGGGCGCCTTTTCGACTTCCAGCAGGCGTTCGCCGACCTGTTCCAGGCACTCGCGCGCTTCCTGGATGAATTGGTCCAGCAGTTCGGTCTGGTTCATGCCTTCACTCCTTCGGCGGCCTTCAGGGCGGCCTGGGTGTCGCCCAGCAACAGGGCGGCGGTCAAGACCAGCTCTTGGGGCTTGGCAGGTTTGACCAGGTAGCAGTTGGCGCCGGCATCGAAGGCCACATAGGTGTCCTGAGTCTGCGCTTCGGTGGAGACCATCATCACGGGCGCCTGGTGGGCGGCCACATACCGGCGCAGTTCGCGCACGAAGGTGTAGCCGTCCATCTTGGGCATGTTGATGTCGACCACAAAGAGGTCGAAGGGCTCGTGGCCAGGCTGGTTGTGCACCTTCTCCAGGGCTTCCAGGCCGTTGATGGCCTCATCGGTTTCCCAGCCGGCATCCCCGAGGATCTTGCGGTGGTACATGCGCACGGTGGCGGCGTCGTCGACAACAAGGATGCGGCTCATCGCTTTTCCTCCAGGGGCTTCTGGTAGACCATCGCATCCGGAAAGCGACGGATATTGAACAGGGACGAGATGCGGCTCATGGATTCCGAGTGACCCAGGCACACGAAGCCGCCCGGGCGCAGCGCATCGAACATGGCCTCGGCCGCCACGCGGCGCGAGAGGTCATCGAAGTAGATGAGCAGGTTGCGGCAGAAGATCAGGTCGATGTCGCGGAAGCGCCGTGTGTCCATCGGGTCGCTGAGGTTGACGCGGCTGAATTCCACGGCGTCAACGATGTCGCGCGAGAGCCGGAAGTCGCCATCGAGCTGGGCCTTGAAGTACTTCTGCAGGTAGGGCTTGGGCAGGTTGGCGACCGAGCGGGGCGAGTAGATCGCGCGCTGGGCGGCATCGAGCACCGTGGTGTCGATGTCGGAGGAGAGGATCTCCACGTCGTACTGGTCGATCTTGGCCCAGCGCTCCAGCAGGTAGATGGCGATGGAGTAGGGCTCCTCGCCGGTGGAGGAGGGAATGGACCAGATGCGGATGCGTGAGCCGGGGCGCTTGGTCTGCGTGAGCTCGTCCAGCATGTGGTTGACCATGCAGTCGAACTGGTAGTTTTCGCGGAAGAAGTAGGTCTCGTTGACCGTCATGCAGTTCACGAGGGCCTGCATCTCCTGGCCGCTGGCTTCGAAGCGCAGCTTGATGAAGTAGTCCCGGAAGTTGTCCGACCCCGTGGCTTCGATGCGCTCCACAAGCCGCTTGTCCACGAAGTAGCGTTTGCCGCTGTCAAACTGGATGCCGGTCTTTCGGTAGAAGTACTCGCGGAACTTCTCGAAGTCGGCTTCCGTGATCAGCTGCCTTTCCATGGCGGCGGCTTTCATGGGGCCTCGATTCTTTGTTCTGCCAGGTCGGCAGCAAAACCGATGAAGGGGTCGTCTGCAAAGCGCAGGCGGGCTTGCTTCAGGGCGGGCAGGGCACCGGGAGCGCCAACTTCGGCCAGCACCTCCAGGGCGGCGCCCACCACATTCACGTGAGGGTCCTCCGTCATCACGGTGGAGAGCCAGCGGCCGACTTCGGGGTGGCGCAGGTCGCCCAGCAGGTTGACGGTGAAGATGCGCACGTCCGGGTCGGCGTCCTTCAGCAGGGCGTCGATGCGCGGGCCCACCGGTTCCGGCAGGCTGGAGAGCGTTTCGATCGCGCTGTTGCGCAGGTTGGCGTCTTCGCTGCGCAGCAGGGGCAGCAGGCCGTCGACCGTGTCGCTGCCGCCCAGGCAGGTCAGGGTGGTGAAGATGACCTCGCGCACGCTGGCGTCCTGCTCTTTCAGCAGGTGCGAGCACAGCGCGGCCACGGTGTCCTGCCCGGGGTGCTCGGCCAGGTCCCGGGCCGCCCAGCGGCGTGTGCCGGCGTCCGGGTCCTGCAGTTGCTCGGTCAGGCCGGCACCGTCACGGATGTAGTCCCGCGGTTCGATGCGGCGCAGTCCTGCGGGTTCTGAGGCTTTTCGCAATGCCATGGGACACATCCTTTCGGGTTCAAAGCAGCCAGCCTTTGAGCTGGCGCGCAATCTCGGTGCAGGGCAGCACCACGGTGGCGCCGTTCTTGTCGATCAGTTCTTGCGGCATGCCGAAGACCACGGCCGTGGCCTCGGACTCGGCAATCGTCCGGCCGCCCTGGTGCTTGAGCTTGCTCATGGCGGCGGCGCCGTCGTTGCCCATGCCGGTCAGCATCACGCCGGTGAGCTGGTGCACGGGCAGGTGCTTCATGGCGCTGTCGACCATGACGTCGACCGAGGGGTGCCAGGGGTGGCCCGGCGTCTCCGGGCGGGGCGCGGCCACCAGGCGGCCCAGGCGCTCCACCACGGCCAGGTCGGTGCCGCCCTTGCCGATGTAGATCTGGCCAGGCTCCAGCGGCAGAGGCTGGCTGACCTCGCGCACCCGCATCTGGCAAAGGCGGTCCATGCGCTTGGCAAAGGCGTCGGTGAAATTGGGTGGCATGTGCTGCGCCACCATCACGGCACAAGGGAAGTCGGCCGGCAGGTTCGGCAGGATGTCTTCCAGCGTGCGGGGCCCCCCGGTCGACACCCCGATCAACACGATGTGTAGGCCGCCATGGGCCTTGCCGGGCACGGCCGCGGGCTTGCTGATCTGGGGCTTGGGCGGGGTGCGCACCACCGGTGCAGGCCTAGGGGGCGGGCTGTTGGCGCGCTGGCTGCCACCCACGGCCGCGCCCTTGGGCTTGGCGCGGGCCGCACCCTTGACCTTGGCGAGCAGCTGGGCCTCGATGTCTTCGATCGACAGCGAGATCGTGCCGCCCGGCTTGGTGATGAAGTCCACCGCACCCAGGGCCAGGGCCTCGAAGGTGGCCAGGGCGCCTTCCTCTGTCAGAGAGGAGACCATGATGACCGGCGTGGGGCGCGCGGCCATCATGAGCGAGAGCGCGGTGAGCCCGTCCATCACGGGCATGTTGATGTCCAGGGTGACGACGTCGGGTTGCCAGCTCACCAGCTTCTCGACACCGTCGGTGCCGTTGTTGGCGGTCTGGACTTCATAACCTGCACCGGTGAGCACGCTGGTGATCAGCCGGCGCATCAATGCCGAGTCGTCGACGACGAGCACTTTGGCCATGTCACATCGCTCCTGTGGTCATCACTGCCTTCAGGCCGCACGGGCCAGTTCGGCCGCCGGCTCGTCGCCGTCGCCACCGACCATGCGGGACACATCGCTCATCTCTCGGCCTTGCAGCAGGTGCTGCGGGTCGATGAGCATCACGAGGCGCTTGTCGCCGTCGAGCTTGGCCACCTGGCTGATCAGGCGGCTCTGTTCGTCGGACATCTCCGGGGCGCGGGCGATCTGGCTCTTGGGGATGCGCAGCACCTCGGCCACCGAGTCGACGATGAAGCCCGTGCGCATGCCGGCCAGCAAGTAAACCATGATGCGCTGGCGGTCGTTGCGCTCGATGGTGCCCAGGCCCAGGCGATTGCGCTGGTCGATCACCGGCAGCACGGTGCCGCGCAGGTTGATCACGCCCTCCACGAATGCCGGCGTCTTGGGCACGCGGGTCAGCACCTCGGGCACGCGCACGATCTCCTGCACGCTCATGATGGGCACGCCGAACTCCTCGGCGCCGAGGCGGAAGATCACGACCTGGGCGTCGTCGTCGGTGCTGTCGTTGTCATCGTTGTCGACACGGTCGTTCACGTCGGACTCCTTCTGGCTGGTGAGGCCTTCTGCGCCCTGGGCGGCGCTGATGGCATCGCGGATGCCACTGAGGCCCAGCAGGCGATCGGTGGCGATGATGGACACGAGGCGCTTGCCGCCATCGAGTCGGCAGATGGACGAGAACTCGTGCATGTCGCTGTCGTCGGCCAGGATGCCGGGCATGGCATCGGCCTGGGCGCGCGGCACGCTGAGCACCTCCTTGACGGCATCGGTCACCAGACCGACCTGGTGGCCGCCGGGCAAGGCGATCACGACGATGCGGTGGTGCTCGCTCAGCTCTTCCTGCGGCAGCCCGAACAGGGCGCGCAGGCTCACCAGCGGCAGCAGGCGCTGGCGCAGCGAGATCACGCCCAGCACGTGGTGCGCCACATTGGGCATGGCCGTGATGTGCTCGGGCACCTGCACGATTTCCTGCACGTCGGCGATGTCGAGGGCGTACTCCTGCTCGGCCACCGAGAAGGAGACCAGGCGCAGTTCGTCGTTGCTGCCTTCGCTGTCGTCGTGGTCGTGCTCGGCCGACTCGTAGCCCGTGCCGCCGCTGCCGCGCAACTCGTCGTTGGCGGCCTGGCCGATGGCGGCGAACTGCGCCTCCACCAGCTTGCCGAAGTCCAGCGTCATCAGCAGGTCCTGGCCGCCGTCAGGGCGCGGGCGCTTGATCACGCCGGTCAGGAAGTCGGCCGCGACGATGCTCTGGATGGCGGTGGCCGATTCGATCTCGTCGGCCTCCACGCTCAGCACGCTGGCCACGCGGTCGACCACGAAGCCCAGGGGCTGGCCCAGGTTGATCACGAGGGCGCGGGTGGCGTCATCGTGCTCGCGGTCATCGCAGTTGAACAGGCGACGCAGGTTGATGATGGGCAGCACGCGGCCGCGCAGGTTGGCCAGGCCGTCCAGCGTGGACGGGGCCAGGGGCAGGCGTGCCACATCGGGCACGCGGATGATTTCCTGCACCGGCCCCATGGGCACGGCGAACATCTCGCCGGCGACCGCAAAGGTCACGAACTGGTTGTCGTGGCCCTCGGCGTCATCGGCGTCGGTGTCGTTCAGGGTGGTCGGTTCGCTCATGGCGGACCTCCTTCAGAATCGAGGTGGACGAGGATGGACTGCTGTGTGCGGGCATCGCGCCCGCTGCCTCAGTTGCTTTGCAGTTCGTCCGCCAGGGAGGCGATCTCCTCGATGGCTGCGGACAGCTCCTCTGCACCTTGCGATTGCTGGCGAGCGGCCGCGGCGGCTTGCTCGGCGGCCTTTTCGGCTTCTTGGGCGGCCGACGAAACCTGCTCGACGCCCACCTTGATCTGCGCCAGGGCGGCCACGATTTCCTGGGCGGCGGCCACGGCCTCCTGGTTGCCCTGTTCCACCTGCCCCACGTTCGATTCGATCTGAACCAGCGCGGCCGTGATGGCCTTGGTCTTCTCGACTTCCGACAACGCGGCGCCCATGATCTCGGAGAGGTCGCGGCCCACGAAAGCGATCTGGTCCTGGATGGACTTGACCATGTCCTTGATGCGATCGGCGTTCTCGGCCGAGTCGTGTGCCAGGTTGCGGATGTCGGTGGCCACCACCACGAAGCCCTTGCCGTACTCGCCGGCGCGGGCGGCTTCGATGCTGCCGTTCACCGCCAGCATGTTGGTCTGGATGGAGACCTGGGTGATCGCATCGACGATCTTGTCGATCTTGCGGCTGACCAGCTCCAGGTCCTTGATCTGCTTGATGCTCTCGCGGGTCGAGACGACGCCGGCGCTGATGCTGGCCACGAGACCGTCGATGTTCTTCTTGTTGTCGGCCATCAGGGTCTTGATCGCGGCGGCGCGCTCGTTGCCCTTGGTCGCGCGGGTCTCGGCGACCTGTGCGCCCTTTTCAATCTGTGTGACGGCGGCGGCGGACTCGGTGGTCGCGGCGGCCTGGCTCTGGGCGCCCTTGCGGATCTGCTCCAGGGCCACCATGATCTGGTTGGCCGAGCGGGAAATTTCCTGCACGGCGCTGGAGAGTTCTTCCGCCGAGCTGGCCACTTCTTCGGCGCTCTTGGCGATGTCGGTCGAATTCTTCAGGTCGTCTGCCAGTTCGGACAGGCTCTGCGAGGTCTGCTCGCATTCCGACAGCGCGACGGTCTGTTCGTTGACGGTCTTGTTGGCTTCTTCGCACGCCGAGGATTGCTCCTGCGAGGCCGATGCGATGGCTTCAGCGCCCTTCAGGGCCTGCTGCGCGGCCACGTTGCTCTGCCCAGCGGCCGAGGCGATCTCGGCGGCGCCCTGGGCGATCTCGCCAGCGTCGTTGCGGATCTGCTCCAGCTGGTCGGTGATGACCACGCTCTTTTCGACTTCGGTCTTGACGGCGTCGGCCGACTCGTTGATGCCATCGGCGATGACCTTCACCTCGCCCTGGATCTGGCCCACCAGTTCCTGGATCTGCTTGGCGCTCTTTTCGGAGGTTTCGGCCAGGGTGCGCACCTCGTCGGCCACCACGGCAAAGCCCTTGCCGTGTTTGCCTGCGCGCGCGGCTTCGATGGCCGCGTTCAGGGCCAGCAGGTTGGTCTGGTCGGCGATGCGGGCCACGGCCTTGACGATGTCGCCAATGTTCGCTGCCTGACGCTCCAGTTCGGCGACCATCTTGACGGATTCAGCCTGGCGGTCGGCGGCCATGCTCACGTTGTTGATGGTGGCGCGCACGTCTTCGTTGATCGTGCCGGCCAGGGTGCGCATGCCATCTGCCATGTGCTGAGCCTGCGTGACCGCGGCAAGCTGGCGGGTGATGGCGCCGCCCACCTGTGTGATGGCGGCCAGCGATTCCTGCGCGGCGCCCGAGGCCTCTTCGGCGCCCGTGGCGATCTGCTGCGCAGCGCGCTTGAGTTCTTCGGCGGCCGAGGCCGCTTCGTTGATGCCAGACGACAGCTGACTCGATGCGGCGGCAACACGCTCCGAGGCCTGTTGTTGCTTCGCGAGGGTGCGGGCGCGCTTGCGTTGGGCGTCGGCGTCACGCGCCACGCTCTTGCTGATGCCGCCCGGCACGGCGTGCAGGGAGTGAGAAGAGTCTTCCGATGGGCGAGACTTGCGAACGAGTGACATGAGTACGCTCCTCAAGCGAATGAGTCAACACGGTGGATCAGGGCCGGGGGTACATCTCGACCCTCCTGGGCTCCCTTCACCTGTCCGATTGAGGGGCCTTACTGGGTCAGTCTGGTCCCCGACGCCTGCGTACCCATCATGGGCGGCTCGCCGATCAACATGGAAGAGAGTGTGGCCATTGCATCCTTTTGAGACGTGATGCAATGCCGCGAAATGCGTGGGATTTCTGGGCCCACATCCGGGTTTCAGGCGGTACGAGGCATCACCTGCTGGACGATTTTCAGCAGCTCCTGGCCACCCACGGGCTTGATCATCCAGCCCGTGGCGCCTTCCTTCTTGGCTTCCTGGCGCTTGACCACGCGCGCGTCGTTCGTGAGCGCGATGATGGGCGTGAACTTCAACAGCTTGCGTGCTTCGCGGATGAAGGCGATGCCATCCATGTTGGGCATGTTGATGTCCGTGAGCACCAGATCCGGCTTCAGGCCCTGGTTGATCAGCTCGATGGCCTTGATGCCATCGGAGGCGGTGGCCGTCGCGTAGCCGTTCATGCTCAGCGTGATCTCCATGCTCTTGAGCATGATGGCCGAGTCGTCAATCAGGAGGATGGTTTTCATGTCGTCTGCCTTGCCTTCGGTGGCTGCGAGAGCCTGAGGGGGCCGTGATGCACCGGGTGCATCCATCCCCTTGGTTCGGTTATCGGCGCCCTGCGTGGGAACTTGAGCACGGCGCTGCGGGGAAATCAGAACAGCTCGATCGGGGGCGCGTTGCGGGTGAAATCGTCCCTGTTGTCACGGCTGGCGGGCGCGGCGGTCACGTGCACCGCGCGCTGTTGGTCCATCACGTAATGGCCCAGCCACTCGTCCATCAGCTGCTGCAGGGCCTTGGGGGGCGTGGGTGACAGCTGCCCGATTTCGGCCTGCTGGCGTATGCCGTCACAGTGCGCGGCCAGGCCGTCGAGCGAGCGGTCCACCTGCTCCAGCATCTGTCGGTTGATGTCCTGGAACTGCATGTGCCCCAACACGTCGATCAGGTCGGCTCGCACGACGGTCATCGAGGCTTCCATGTCCTCCGACAGCGTCTTGAGCTGGCTGGCCACGACGCCCGGTCGGGCGCCCATTTCGCGGATTTCGTCACCGATCTGGTCCAGGGCGCTCATGTCCAGCGCTTCCTGCGGCTTGCCGGCGTGGGCCAGGCCATGGGTCTCTGCCACCGACTGGATACCGCGCGCGATCTGCTGGGCGGCATCGGCCGTCTGGTTCGACAGGCGCCGCACCTCTTCGGCCACCACCTTGAAGCCGGCACCTTCCTGGCCTGCACGGGCCGCTTCGATGGCCGCGTTGATGGCCAGCAGGTTGGTCTGGCGGGCGATGTTGGCAATCAGCGAGGCCAGCGGCGTCAGCTGTTTGACCTGGTCGAGCAAGGCGCTGACCAGGGCCTGGTGTTCGCCTCGGGCCTGGGAGTAATGCTGTTCGTGCTGCTGCAGGCAGCCCAGGGCGTTCGTCTGGGCCACGGCCTGTTTGAGCGTGTCGTTGGAAAGGTTGCGGCTTTGCTGGGCGGCCGAACTGAGCTCGGCCTGCAGCGCATTGCAGCGCTCGTGCACGGTGCCCAGGCGCTCGGCCATCTCCAGCACCGCCACGGAACTCGATGCCTCGGCGGCACGCACGTGGCCTTGCAGGATCGCAAAGCACTGCTGCATGACCTTGAGCTGTTCCAGCAGGTCTGCGTCGATCCGAGGTCGACGCCGAGGCCGCAGCTTCAGCCAGAGTCGGCCCCACCAGCCCGTGCTGGCGGAGGCGGCCTCTTCGGCCGGTGCGGAGCCTTGACCGCTGGTTTGGGGTGGGGACCAGGTGCTGTCCATGGTGGTCTCAGGCCAGTTGCGAGACGACTTGCTGGATGACCTTGATCAGCTCGGAGCCGCCCACAGGCTTGAGCATCCAGCCCGTGGCACCCAGCTTGCGCGCTTCGTCCCGTTTGGCTTCCTGGCCTTCGGTGGTCAGGGCCAGGATGGGCGTGAAGCGCAGGGTCTGTCGGGCGTGCTTGATGAACTCCAGCCCATTCATGTTGGGCATGTGGATGTCCGTGATGATCAGGTCGGGCTTGAGGCCCCCCTTGAGCTTCTCCAGCGCCTGGCTGCCGTCGGAGGCGGTTTCCACCTTGAAGCCACTGATCTCCAGACTGGACTTCAGGCTCATCAGCATGGTGAGCGAGTCGTCGACCAGGAATATGGTTTTCATCGTGCGTCCCAGTTGGGGGTCCCAGCATGGTGGCCACACGGTCGGGCTGACGGGTGTCCGGCGCCGCAGTGACCTCAGGTCTGGTTTGTCGACATCCCCTCAGGGAACTGGAGGCCCTGGCGCACGGAGAACAGGGCTTTGGTGACGCGCATCACGGATCGCGCGCCACGCATTTCACACGTCCATCGCCTGTCCTGTTCAGAATGTGGACGATGGCGCGACGCGGGCCGGGTCTTCAGCCTGCGTAGGGGTCTTCGAAGCCCAGCGCCGCCATGATTTCGCGCTCCCGCGCTTCCATGCACTGGGCCTCGTCGTCTTCGATGTGGTCGTAGCCCTGGGCGTGCAGGGCACCGTGCACCAGCATGTGGGCGTAGTGGGCCTCCAGCGTCTTGCCCTGGTCCCTGGCTTCCTGCTCGATCACGGGCGCGCAGAGGATGAGGTCGGCCATGACCACAGGCTCCTGCGCGTAATCGAAGGTCAGCACATTGGTGGCGTAATCTTTTTGGCGGTAGTCGCGGTTCAGGGCCTGGCCCTCTTCGGCGTCGACCAGGCGCACGGTCAGTTCCGCATCGGCCTCGAGTGCGGCGCGCAGCCATTTGATGACGCGGTGGCGGGGCAGGGTGTCGCGGTGGCGCTTGTCGGCGAACTGCAGGCTCAGGCTCAGGTCGGGGCGGGTGCTCATGAAGGAGGTCGGTGCGATGCGGGGCGGTGGAACGGTGAAATGGCCGCGGCAGGCTCAGCTCAGGGCCGAGGGCGAAGGGATGTCGTCCAGGTCGTCGTGGCGACCGCGGCGGCCATGGCTGGACGCGCCATTGCGCGGCGTGTCGGGTTCGCTGGCCTGGGCGGCATCGTAGGCCTCGACGATGCGGGCCACCAGGGGGTGGCGGACCACATCCGCTGCCGTGAAGCGGTTGAAAGACACGCCCTTGACCTTTTTGAGGATGCGCTCGGCCTCGATCAGGCCACTGCGGGCGCCTCGGGGCAGGTCGATCTGGCTCACGTCTCCCGTGACCACGGCGCGCGAGCCAAAGCCGATGCGGGTGAGGAACATTTTCATCTGCTCGGGCGTGGTGTTCTGCGCCTCGTCCAGGATGATGAAGGCGTGGTTGAGCGTGCGCCCGCGCATGAAGGCCAGGGGCGCGATCTCGATCAGGCCTTTCTCGAAGGCCTTGGTCACGCGGTCAAAGCCCATGAGGTCGTAGAGCGCGTCGTAGAGCGGACGCAGGTAGGGGTCCACCTTCTGCGTCAGGTCGCCGGGCAGGAAGCCCAGGCGTTCGCCGGCCTCCACCGCCGGGCGGGTCAGGATGATGCGCTGCACGGCGCTGCGCTCCAGGGCATCGACCGCACAGGCCACGGCCAGGAAGGTCTTGCCGGTGCCGGCCGGGCCGATGCCGAAGCTCAGATCGTGGGCCAGGATGTGACGCAGGTAGCCGACCTGGTTGGGCGTGCGGCCCTGCAGGTCGGCGCGGCGCGTGTGCAGGGTCGGGCCCTCGGGGGGCTCGTCGGGCAGGGCGATCACCTCGGGCTCGGCCGCGGCGGCAGCGCCTTCCAGCTTGCGCTGGGTGCGGGCGCGCTTGGCCGCGGCCAGCACGCCGGTGATGGCCAGCTGCACCATCTCTTCGCTGATGGGCTTGTCGGCCCGCGCGTAGAGCGCGTCCAGCAGCTCGATCACCTGTTGCGGCACGCCCCGGGCGCCTTCCACGCGGAAGTGCTCGCCTCGCCGGGCCATCGTCACCCCGAAGGCGGCCTCCACCTGGCGCAGGTGGGCGTCCAGCGGGCCGCACAAATGGGCCAGGCGGGTGTTGTCGAGTGGCAGGAAGCTGTGGCGCAGTTGCATGAAAACCCTGGAAACGAGAGAAAGCAGGCAAATTGTCGCCTGCCACGCGTTTCAGGGCGTGACATATCTGGCGAAAATGGGGGCTTGCCTGGGCCTGGGGTGTGTCCAGGCCGGGCTTCGGAGTTGTCCTTTGATCTTCCTGCATCGCTGGTGGCAGTACGTGGCCCAGGGTTTCCGGGCCTCGCCGTCCTCGTCCGAGCGCGTGGCGGTGTCGTCTGGCGCCATCGGGCGTTCGCCAGCGGCCAACCGGCGGCTGTTCGGCATCCTCTTGCTGGGCCTGATCCTGGCGGTGGCTGCGGGCTACGCCATGCTGGCGCTGAACCAGGAGGCCGTTCGCATCAGCCACCCGGGGGCTGCGGCCGCCGACGATGGCACCGTGCACACCCTTGAGCAGGCCTGGGCGGTGCCCAGCGAAGCGGCCCGCTTCCCCTTGGGCGTACCGGGGCAGTTGCTCAACCTGCCTGATGAGTGGTCCAGCACCCAGCCCGGTTACCAGGGCGCGGTCTGGTACCGATTCCAGCTGGACAACGACAAGGCGGGCACGGATGCTCTCCAGGGCCTCTACATCGAGCGTGCCTGCTCCAACGTCGAGGTGCAGCTCAATGGTCAGGTGATCTACCGCGGGGGCCGCATGAGCCCGCCCTACACGCGCAACTGTTATGGCGCCCATGTGGTGGTGCTGCCTGCGGCGCTGCTCAAGGCCGGCACCAACACGCTCGACCTGAAGGTCGTGGGCTACCCGGTCAACCGGGTCACGGCGCGCCAGCGTGCCGGTGGCCTGGCCGCGGTGCGTGTCGGCCCCCTGGCCGATGTCCGCCAGATCTACGAAGAACACCATTTCTGGACCACCACCATCGCCCAGATCCTGGGCGGCATCCTGGCGGTGCTGGGCGTGTTTGCCCTGGGCATGGCCTGGGTGCGCAAGGTCGGCTACCTGCTGCACTTCGGCCTGTTGACCCTGGGCTGGGCCGCCATGACCGGCCGCCTTTGGCCCATGGACGTGCCCATGCCGAATGCGGCCATGGAGGTCCTCATCGCGCTGATGTTCGCGCCCATGACGGCCTTCGCCATCAAGTTCCTGCTGGGGTATGCCGGGCAGGGGCTGCGCCTGGCCGCCAGCGGCAAGCGCAACACCCAGATCAATGCGGTGCTCTGGGCCCAGTGCGTGCTGCTGCCCGTGAGCCTGCTGCTCGCGGGCCCTGATCAGCTCTTCCTGGGCTCGCGCGTCTGGTACGTGCTCTTTGCGCTCGAGGTGTTTGTGGCCATCGGCTTTTTCCTGTGGGAAGCCGGCAAGGGCCGCCGCACCGAGTTCTGGCTGATGAGCGTGACCCTGGGCGTCGTGGCTGCGGTGCTGGGCATCGAGCTGTCTTACCAGAACGGCCTCTTGCGCCTGTGGGGCGTGCACGTGACCCATTTCGTGATGCCGCTGCTCTACACCGCCGTGGCGGTGCGCCTGATCCAGGTCTACGCCCGCGCCCTGCAGACGGCCGAAGGCGCCCGTGCCCAGTTGGAAAAGCGCGTGCAGGAGATCTCGGGCGAGATCGAGCGCAACTTCAACCAGATCGCCGAACTGCGCGTCGAGCAGATCGCCGAGAAGGAGCGCAAGCGCATCGCCGCCGACCTGCACGACGACCTGGGGGCCAAGCTGCTCACAATCGTGCACACCTCCGACAACGACCGCATCTCCACCCTGGCCCGCGAGGCGCTGGAAGAGATGCGCCTGTCGGTGCGTGGCCTCACCGGCAAGCCCATGGTGCTGTCCGACGCCCTGGCCGACTGGCGCGCCGAGGTCGTCTCCCGCCTGGGTCAGGCCGGCATCGAGTGCGAGTGGCGCAACCCGAACGACACCATCGAAGAGCCGCTGTCGTCGCGCACCTATGTGCAGACCACCCGCATCCTGCGTGAAGCCGTGAGCAACGTCATCAAGCACAGCTGCGCCTCGCATGTCGTGATTTCGGTCGACGTCTTGCTCGACCACCACGAATTCGTGCTCGTGATTCAGGACAATGGCAAGGGCATCCCGCTGGAGCTCGATGGCCGCCTGGACCGGGGCCACGGCATGACCAGCATGAAGCACCGTGCCAAGCAGCTCAGCGGCCAGTGCCTGGTGGAATCCGGGCCGGGCTTCGGCACCGTGATCCGCTTGACCCTGCCACTGGAGATGGCCACCGTGCAACAAGTTCGCGCGGGTGCTGTCGCCATCGGGGGTGGCACTGCTAGCATGCGCAGCGGTGCCCGTGGGCATTGAGCCAGCATCCTTTACAACGTAGTGAGGTCGTCCGACATGAAGCAAATCCTTCTCCTTGAAGACCTGCCCGAAATCCGTGCCTGGCTCAAGACCCTGGCCCTGCAGGTCTTTCCGGGCGCGCAGATCAGCGAGGCCTCGCGCATCCACGATGCGCTCGAACTCGTCAACGCCATCCGTTTCGACGTGGCCATGGTCGACCTCGGCCTGCCCGATGGCTCCGGCGTCGAGGTCGTGCAGGCCCTGCGCGAGAAGCAGCCCGATGTGCAGTCGGTGGTGGTCACCATCCACGACGACGACGACCACCTCTTCCCCGCCCTGCAGGCCGGCGCCTTCGGCTACCTGCTGAAAGAGCAGTCGCGCGAACAGCTGTCGGAACAGCTGCACCGCATCAGCCAGGGCGAGCCACCGCTGTCGCCCTCGATCGCCCGCCGCGTGATCCAGTACTTCACGGCCCAGGCTCGCCTGCAGCCTCCGCTGCAGCCCGATACCGTGACGCCGCATGTGCAGCTCACCGACCGCGAAAACGAGGTCCTGCTGCGCGTGGCCAAGGGCTTCACCCTGCCCGAGATCGGTCTGCAGCTCAACCTGTCGCGCCACACCATTGCCGACTACGTCAAGCAGATCTACCGCAAGCTCAATGTGTCGTCCCGTGCCGAAGCCGCGCTCGAAGCCCAGCGCCTGGGCCTGTTCCGTCGCTGAGCCCGCGGACCGTTCTCACCGTCTGCACGCATGATCTCTCGCTTGACCGGGCTGCTGGCCGAAAAAGCCCCGCCCCATGTGCTGGTCGACGTCAACGGCGTCGGCTACGAAGTCTCGGTGCCCATGAGCACCTTCTACAACCTGCCCGAGCTGGGCGCCCGCGTGACGCTGCTGACCCAGTTCATCGTGCGCGAAGACGCCCAGCTGCTCTATGGCTTCCTGACGGCCGCCGAGCGCGAGTCCTTCCGTGAGCTGATCAAGATCAGCGGCGTGGGCCCGCGCATCGCCCTGGCCTTGCTGTCGGGCCTGGCCGCCGACGAACTGGCCCAGGCCGTTGCCGCGCAGGACGCGTCCCGCCTGGTGAAGGTGCCCGGCATCGGCAAGAAAACGGCCGAGCGCCTGCTGCTCGAGCTCAAGGGCAAGTTGGCGCCGGCCCTGGCCATCCCGGGCTTTGCCGTGGTCAGCGACAAGCAGAGCGACATCCTGCAGGCGCTGATCGCCCTGGGTTACTCCGACAAGGAGGCCCAGTTGGCACTCAAGGCGCTGCCGGCCGACGTGTCGGTCAGCGAGGGCATCAAGCAGGCGCTCAAGGCCCTGGCGCGCTGAGCCGCCACCGCGGGTTTTCACGGCATGATGGCGGGCTATGCTGCTCGTCCGCCGTTTTCGCCTGCTGCCTGCGCTTCGCGGTGTCGGCCTGATCTGTCTGTCTGGCCTGGCGCCGTGGGGGCCGATGCCCCACGGCCTGGCGGCGCCTTCCGCACCCGTGTCCACCCCGAAAGCGGAGGCCTGGCCCCGGTTCACCGCGGCCACCTTCTGTCAGCAGGCAGCCCAGCGCCTGCCCAGCATCACGCCTGTCGTCTGTGCCCAGGCGCGCTTGGCCGAAGGGCCCGCGCGCTCGGTCCGGGGCAGCCCCCTGCTGCAGCGCGATGTGGTTGCGCCCAAGGCGCGCCTGCGGGTGCTGGTCATCGGTGGCATCCATGGCGACGAACCCTCGTCGACCGCCCTGGTGCTGCGCTGGATCCCCTGGGCGCAGGAAACGCCGTCCAACATCCACTGGCGCTTTGTGCCCCTGGTCAACCCCGACGGCATGCTGCGCGAAAAGCCCACGCGCACCAACGCCCATGGCGTGGACCTGAACCGCAACTTCCCCACGCCCGACTGGGACAAGGAAGCCCCCGTTTACTGGAGTCAGCGCACGAAGAACGACCCGCGGCGCTACCCTGGGCCACAGCCCCTGTCGGAGCCCGAATCGAAGTGGCTGCACGACGAGATGGAGCGCTGGAAACCCAACCTCATCGTCTCGGTGCATGCGCCTTATGGTGTTCTGGACTTCGATGGCCCGGTGGCGGCGCCGCAGCGCCTGGGCCGGCTCTACCTTGACCAGGTCGGCATCTTCCCCGGCAGCCTGGGCAACTACGGCGGCGTCCACAAGAAGGTGCCCGTCGTGACCATCGAGCTGCCCAGTGCCATCCGCACGCCGCAGGATGGCGAGGTGCGCCAGATGTGGCTGGACCTGCTGCGCTGGACGGCCGATCGCCTGGGTGCTGGCTGAAGCGTTTTGTTGCGTTTGAGGGGCTTGCTTACCCGATCCCCTCCAGGGAGGGGGCGGCAAGCCCGCCCGGACACGGACAATAGAAAGCCATACCTATAAAAACCCAGGTGAGCTTTCATGAACCTCTCGTCGTTCGGCGCAGGGGCGCCCGGCTTTGGCGCGTCCGCTTCCGGCCTCACGTCCGCCTTGGGCGCCAGCCTGGGTGATGCCCTGGGGGGGGCTTTCGGCGGACTCGTCTCTCGTCTGCAGGCCGCGCTGAGCATCGGCCAGGCCACCCGCCTCATCCAGATCGAAACCGCCCTGGCCTCGGCCACCCTGGTGGTCGAGCGCCTGAGCTTGACCGAAGCCGTCCACGCCGATGAACCCTTGTGGGCGGAGGTCGACTGCCTGAGCACCAGCGCCTACCTGGAACTCAAGGCCTTGCAGGGCGAGCAGGTCACACTGCGCCTCAAGCAGGCGGATGGCAGCTGGCGCCACTGGCATGGCTACGTGGCGCGTGCGGCCCAACTGGGCGCCGACGGCGGCCTGGCCCGCTACCGATTGAACCTGGCCGCGTGGACGCACTGGTTGCAACACCGCCGCGACACCCGCATCTTCCAGGACCAGACCGCGCAAGACATCGTGACCGAGGTCTTCAAGGCCTACCCGCAGGCGAACTTCCAGTTCGACGTGACGGCGCCCAGCTCGCTGCGGGCCATCACCACCCAGTACCGCGAGAGCGACTGGCAGTTTGCCCAGCGCCTCATGGCGCAGGAAGGCTGGAGCTGTCGCCTGGTGCACCAGGGTTTGACGGTCGCCGGGGCCGAGGAAGCCGCCCCTGATGTCATGGCGGGTGCCCGTGCGGCCCGCCACACCCTGGTCATCTTCGACGCCCAGGCCGAGGTCCCCGACCTGGGGCCCTTGCGCTTTGGCACGCCCGAACAGCGCGGCGGTGGGCTGTTGGGCACAGGCCTGTTTGACCTGGGCTTTGTGACCGACACCGTGACCGCCTGGCGCGTGGGCCAGCGCGTCACGCCCAATGCCGTCACCCTCGCGGCCTGGGACGAGCGCCAGCTGGCTGGCGTGGCCGCCCAAGCCCTGGCCCAGGGCGATCACGGCGCCGTGCCCCCGCTCGAAGACTACCGTGGCCATGGCGAACGCCAGCACGCCGAGGGCCGGGTCACCACCGAACAACCCGCCAGCAGCGCCGTGGCCGAAGCCCGCGCCCAGGCCCTGATGGCCGCCCACGAACTGGCCCACCGCCAGGCGCAGGGCGAGAGCGCCGTGCGGCCCTTGCACGAAGGTGCCCGTTTCACCCTGACCGAGCACAGCCTCTATGGCTTGGGCATGCTGGCGCAACAAGGTGCCGATGCGGCCACCTTCCGTGTGCTCAGCGTGACCCACGAGGCGGCCAACAACCTGGGATCGGAAGCCGCACACCTGCTGCAGGCCGCCACGCTGGAGAAGGGCGGCTACCGCAACCGCTTCGTGGCCGCACCCGCCACAGCACGCCTTGTGCCGCCGCCCGTGGCCCAGCCCACCGCCCCTGGTCTGCAGACCGCCGTGGTGGTGGCCAGCGAGGGCGAGCCCCTCACCACCGACCGAGACGGCCGCATCCGCATCCAGTTCGGATGGCAGCGGGGCGCACGGCCCCTGGCCGGGGCGTTGAACGCCCCCACCACCCTGGCCGGATCCGAGACCGGGCACGCCCCCGGCGACGCCACCAGCGGCACCTGGGTGCGCGTGGCCCAAAGCGTGGCCGGCGCCAACTGGGGCGCGGTGTTCACGCCCAGGGCTGGTACCGAGGTGCTGGTCGACTTTGTGGACGGCGACATCGACCGTCCCCTGGTGATCGGCCAGCTGCACAACGGCGCCCATGACCTGCCCTGGCCAGCAGGCCTTGACTCTGGCGCCAACCACCCCGGGACCGTCTCAGGCTGGCACCACAGCCACCTCGACGAAGCCGGCGCCAACCAATGGCTGATCGACGACGCCACCGGCCAGCTGCGCATGCGCCTGGCCAGCCACGGTGCGCAAACCGGCTGGAGCGAACTCAGCCTGGGCCACCTCATCCAGCAAAGCGGGCAGGGCGGCGCCGGCCACGCCCAACGCGGCCAGTGGCTGGGCGAAGGCTTCTACGGCCACACTGAAGGCTGGGCCGTGGTGCGCGCAGGCCAAGGCCTGTTGCTGAGCACCAGTGCCCGCCCCGCCCAAGGCAGCAGCGTGCAAAGCACCCAGATGGACGCCGCCGAGGCCGTGGCCCAGCTCAGCGCAGCCCGCCAGCTGGGCGAGACCCTGAGCCAGAGCGCCAAACAACAAGGCGCGCAAGGCCTGGCCAGCTTCGATGCAGCCCAAGCCCTGCAACAGCACGCCGAGGCCATGGACCCAGCCGCCCTGGGCAAATGGCCCGGCAGCGTGGGCGGCCAGGAGGCCAAGAAGGCCCAGCCGGGCAGCCGCACCCTGCAAGACCCGGTGGAGCGCTTCGCCAAACCCCTGCTGCACCTCGACACCCCGAGCACCGCGGCCTTCGTGACCCCGGCCAGCCTCAGCCTCTTCAGTGGGCAAGACACCAGCCTGACCATGCAAGGCGACGCCCACCTCACCAGCGCCCACACCTTCAGCAGCGTGAGCGGTCAAACGACCAGCCTCTACACCCACGCAGGCGGCATCCAGGCCATCACGGCCAACGGCCCCTTGAGCCTGCGCGCCCACACCGACGCACAGCAAGTGTGGTCAGACCAGGACCTGACGATCCAGAGCACCACCGACGAAATCCGCATCCAGGCCAGCGACAGCATCACCCTCAGCGCCG
>NZ_JAIZVX010000300.1 GCF_021768455.1 Aquabacterium sp.
CGTTCAGCGGCACGGTGACCGGCTTCGTCAACGGCGAGAACCAGGCCAGCGCCACCACCGGCACGCTGAGCTTTGGCAGCACGGCCACGGGCAGCAGCAGCGTGGGCAGCTACGGCATCACCGGCAGCGGCCTGACGGCAACCAACGGCAACTACACCTTCACGCAGTCGGCCGGCAACACCACCGCCCTGACCATCAACCCGGCCACGCTGACCGTGACCGCCAACAACGCCAGCAAGACCTACGATGGCCTTAGCTACAGCGGCGGCAACGGCGTGAGCTACAGCGGCTTCGTCAACGGCGAAACCAGCAGCATCGTGGGCGGCTCGGCGAGCTACGGTGGCAGCAGCCAGGGTGCCAGCAACGCCGGCAGCTACGCCATCACGCCTTCGGGCCTGAGCGCCAGCAACTACACGCTCAACTACGTCGACGGCACGCTGACCATCACCCCCGCCGTGCTGGCCATCATCACCGGCAACCTGACGGGCACGGTGAGCAAGGTCTACAACGGCAACAACACGGCCACGCTGACCAGCAGCAACTACCTGCTCAGTGGCTGGGTGGGCTCGGACGGCGCCACGGTGACCAAGACCACAGGCACCTACGACAACGCCAACGCGGGCACCAACAAGACGGTGACCGTGAGCCTGGGCCTGAGTGACTTCTCTGCCACGGGCACGACGAACCTGAGCAACTACACGCTGCCCACGTCGGTCACCGGCAACGTGGGCACCATCACCCGCGCCGCGCTCACGCTGACGGCCAGCGGTGGCAGCAAGACCTATGACGGTGGCACCACCTCCAGTGGCACGGTGAGCGTCAGTGGCCTGCAAGGCAGCGACACCATCACCGGCCTGAGCCAGGTCTACGCCAACAAGAACGCCGGCACCGGCAAGACCATCAGCGTGGCCAGTGGCTACACGCTGAGCGACGGCAACAGCGGCAGCAACTACGACGTGAGCATGGTGGACGCCAGCAACGGCGTCATCACCCGCGCCAGCGCCAGCGTCAGCGGCACGGCCACCAGCGTGACCTACAACGGCAGCACGCAAACGCAGACGGCGGCCACGCGCAGCGGCTTCGTCAATGGCGACGACATCAGCGTCAGCGGCCTGGCCTCGGGGCGCAACGCGGGCACCTACACCTCCAGCCTGGTGGTGGGTGGCAACGACGCCAGCAACTACGACGTCAGCATCACCAACGCCAACCTGAGCATCACCCGCGCCGCGCTCACGCTGACCGCCAACGCTGGCAGCAAGACCTATGACGGTGGCACCAGCTCCAGTGGAACGGTGAGCGTCAGTGGCCTGCAAGGCAGCGACACCATCACCGGCCTGAGCCAGGTCTACGCCAACAAGAACGCCGGCAC
>NZ_JAIZVX010000085.1 GCF_021768455.1 Aquabacterium sp.
CCGCCCGGCCCCGGCGCCACCGCCCGACATCCATCCCCGTCACCGCCTTCCTGCCTCCGCCATGTCCACCGCCCACGCTCCCGCCCAGCCCCTGGCAGAACCCTTGGCCAAGCCCTTCGCCGGCCTGCAGCCCGCCGCCGTCTGGGCGCACTTCGCCACGCTGTGCCGCATCCCCCGGCCCTCAAAGCATGAAGGCCCACTGCGCGATCACCTGAAGGCCTGGGCCGAGGCGCATGGCCTCGCCACCGTGGTGGACGCCGCGGGCAACCTCATCGTGCGCAAGCCCGCCAGCCCGGGCTGCGAAGGCGCCCCTGGCGTGGTGCTGCAAGGCCACCTCGACATGGTCACGCAGCAGAACAGCGACACGGTCCACGACTTTTTCAAGGACCCGATCCGACCCGTGCTGCGCGACGGCTGGCTCTGCGCCGAGGGCACCACCCTGGGCGCCGACAACGGCATCGGTGTGGCGCTGAGCCTGGCCGTGCTGGAAGACGCCAGCCTGGTGCACGGCCCGCTGGAGGCCCTGTTCACGGTCGATGAAGAGGCCGGCATGGGCGGCGCCCAAGGCCTGGCGGCCGGGGCCCTGCAAGGCCGCCTGATGCTCAACCTCGACACCGAGGAGTGGGGCGAGTTCTACCTCGGCTGCGCGGGCGGCGTCGACGTGAACGTGCACCGCAGCGCAGCGCCCGAGCCGGTGACAACCGGCCTGACGGGCCGTCGCCTGAGCCTGCGCGGGCTGCGCGGCGGGCACTCGGGCGTCAACATCCACGAAGAGCGCGGCAACGCCATCAAGCTGCTGGTGCGCGTGCTCAACGGCCTGGTGGCCGAGCTGCCCGGCCTGCGCCTGGCCGCCCTGCAAGGCGGCACGGCCCGCAACGCCCTGCCCCGCGAGGCCTTCGCCGATGTGGCCCTGCCGGCCGACCAGGCTGACAGGCTGGATGCCGCCCTGGCTCGCTGGCAGGCCCTGCTGCAACAGGAGCTGACCGGTGTGGAAAGCGGCCTGCGGCTGGAAGCCGCCCCCGCCGAAGTGGCTCAGCTGATGAGCCTGAGCGAACAGACCGTGTGGCTGCGCAGCCTGCACGCCGCCCCGCATGGCGTGCGCCGCATGAGCCAGCGCGTGCCCGGGGTCGTCGAGACCTCGAACAACCTGGGCGTGATCGGCCTGCGTCCCGACGGGGGGGATGCCAACTTCATGGTGCGCTCCCTGCTCGACAGCGGCAGCGCCGCCCTGGCCGACGAGATCGCCAGCCTGTTTGCCCTCAGTGGCAGCCAGGTCGTGCAGGAAGGGGCCTACCCGGGCTGGGCCCCGAACCCGGACTCGCCACTGCTGGCCCTGTGCCAGCGCGTTTACCGAGCGCGCTACCAGGCCGACTCCCAGGTGCAGGTGATCCACGCCGGGCTGGAGTGCGGCATCCTGGCGGCCAAGCACCCGGGCATGGACATCGTCTCCTTCGGCCCGACCATCCGCGGCGCACACGCCCCGGGTGAGCGGGTGGAGGTGGCCAGCGTGCAAGGTTGCTGGGACCTGCTCGTGGCCATCCTGGCCGAGGCCGCCCGGCTCCGCGCCTGAGCCACCGCAGGCAAGCCGCATGAACGTCAGCGGTCACACCCTGGACCTCTTCGGCCCCTCGGAAGCCGCGTTGCGGACCGGTGCCGCCGCCCCGCCACCCCCCGAGCGCCTGGCCGATGGCGCGGTGCTGCTGCGGGGTTTCGCCCTGGCCGACGAGGCCTTGTGGCGCGAAGCGCTGGATGCCATCGTGCAGGCCGCCCCGCTGCAGCAGATGGTCACGCCGGGCGGCCACACCATGCAGGTGCGCACCACCAGCTGCGGCACCTGGGGGTGGACCAGCGCCGAATCCGGCTACCGCTATGCCCGGCTCAACCCGCTGACCGGGCAACCCTGGCCGGCCCTGCCCGAGGCCTTTCGGCGCCTCGCACACGATGCGGCCGCGCTGGCGGGCTTTCCCGGCTTCGATCCGGACGCCTGCCTGGTCAACCGCTACGCGCCCGGCACCCGCCTGAGCCTGCACCAGGATCGCCACGAACGCGACCTGCGCCAGCCGGTGGTGTCGGTGTCATGGGGCGTGCCGGCGGTGTTCCTGTTCGGTGGGCTGCAGCGCAGCGACCGCGCCCTGCGCCTCACCCTGCAGCACGGCGACGTGCTGGTCTGGGGCGGCCCGGCGCGGCTGCGCTTCCACGGCGTGATGCCGATCGCCCCCGCGCACCACCCGGCCTTCGGGCCGGACCGGGTGAACCTGACCTTCAGGCGGGCGTTCTGAGCCGGCCGCCTGGGCTGAGGCTCACTGGCCTTGGACCGCCTCGGCCTTGGCCTTGATCGCGGCCTTGTCGCCCAGCTTGGCGCCGGTCAGCAATTCCTTCTTGGGCTTCGGGGGCACGGGCACCACGCCAGTGGGGTAGTTCTTGTCGCCATTGGGGAGCGTGGCCGCCACCCCGGCACCGGCCACCGCCTTGGTCCCGGGCGCGACCGCTTTGTCGGCCTTGACGGCCTGAACCGCCTTGTCCGGCACCGCTGCCGGCTCGACGGCCTGGGCCTGAACCTGGCCCGACAGCCCCAGGCCCAGGCCCAGGCCCAGGCCCAGGCCTATGCCCAAGAGGGAGGTCATTGTGGCGGCCAGGGCCGCGCGGTGGAAGAGAGTCGCCATGTCTGCACTCCTGATGGGATGACGGAACAAGAAGGTGAGAAACACAGCGCCCAGTGTCCCGCCATGCGGCATCAAGGCCCACCCCTGTGCCCTAGGGATTGCCAGAGCTGCAACAAGGGCTGCCGGAAGGCCGGGGCCACCCGAACCTGGGCGCTCAGGCCCTGTTCGGCCAGTCGCGCCTGCTGGGTCGCCCCGGCCACATCCCCGGTGGCCAGCAGGGCCTGCCCCAGGCGCGCACGGCTGGCTGCGAGGTAAGGGTTGGCAGGATGCCCCCCGGCCAACAGGGCCACGGCCTGCCGGAGGTGGGGCAGCGCGTCTCGGGGGCGCTGCTGGCCCAGGCGCAATCGGCCCATCTGGTCGTGGGCGTTGTAGAGGACCAGCTTGTACTGGTCCTGGCGGGGTGAGGCCGTCAGGCGGTCGAGGCGATCGCGCAAGACCGGCTCGGCGCGGGCCCATTCGCCTTTCGCCAGCCAGAGGGCCGCGCGGGCCTGCGGGGCCGACGCGGGGTCGGCGGGCAGGGCGCGCTCGGCCTCGTCCAGCTGCCCCTGCAGCAGGTGGCTGCCGCTCAAGGCTTCGTCAATGGCCAGCACATAGGGATGCGAAGCCGGCAGGGTGGCGCCCAGTCGGCTGCGGGCCTGGCGGAGCACCTGGCGGGCGGCCTCGCCCTGGCCGGTGTCGTCCAGCCACCAGGCCATGACCTGGTCCAGCTGGCCGTCCACCGGCAGGCGCGCACCCAGGCGCTGCTGCAAGGCCATGGCCTCGCGCAAGGGGGCCTCGGCGTCCTGCAGGCGGCCGTCCATCAGGGCCAGCTCGCCCAGGGCACGGTGGGCCTGGAACAGGGTGCGCTCGTCTTCCCTGGCGCCGCTGGCCAGCAGCACGCGTGCGGCATGTTGGACCTGCGTCGGTCCGTCCTGCACCAGGCCAATGAAGCCGCTGATGCGGCCCAGCTGCAGTTCCACGACCGCGGCACGCGGGTGGGCCGCACCCAGGGCCTTGACCAGGGCCGCGTGGGCGGCACGCAGCTCCTGCAGGGCCTGCGCCGGGCGCCCGACCTGGCTGAGGCTCATGCCCAGAAAATAGCGCTCCTGGGCCAGGCGCAGGGAGTCCGGCCCCCAGAGCTGCCCGCGAACGGCCATGGCCTCTTCGTAGCGGGCAAAGGAGGTGACGGGGTCGCCCTGCAGGCTCAGCAGGTCGCCCATGGCGATCAGGGCCTCGGCCTGTTCGACACTGGGATGGCCGCTGGCGCTCAGGCGCTGCAGCGCGGGCCTCACCCAGGCCTCGGCGGCAGCGGTGTCGCCCTGCACCAGGGCCTGCTGGGCCCGTGCCACGGCCAGGCCTTCGCACACGGGCAAGGGGGCCCGGCCGGGCCGCGTGGCACACAAGGCCAGCCCGGCCTCCAGGCTGCGGCGCGCGCCCTCGGTGTCGCCCCGCACGTCCTGGCTGTCGGCCAGGTCCCGCCAGGCCTGGGCACGCTCGGGCAGGGGGGCATCCAGCGCGGCCAGTTGCACAACGCGCTCGCGGCGCACCCCGATGGCCGCATCGCTCAGGGCGAGGTTGTGCAACAGCCTGCCGACCACGCCCTGCAATTCGGCGCGCACCTGCGGCTGCCCGCGCAGCTGGCTGCCCAGGGCCGTGGCGCTGTGGACCAGCAGCTGCTCCACCGTCTGCTGGCGCTTGCGCAGGGCGTCGGGCTGGTCCACGTCACCGTTTTCGAACAGGCCAATGAGGAAGTCCTTGATGGCATTGGCCTTGGCCGCTTCCTGCCGGGCCTCGCGGGCCTGCCACAGGGCCAGGCCCAGGCCGGTGCTGAGGGCCAGCACCACGGCGCTCACCGCGCCCAGGGCCCAGGCGTGGCGCTGGGCGTACTTGCGGGCGCGGTACCAGCCGCTGTCGGGCTGGGCCGCGATCGGCTCATGGGCCAGGTGGTGAACGATGTCCTGGGCAAAGGCCTCGGCGGTGGCATAGCGGCGTGCCGGGTCCTTCTGCAAGGCGGTGGCGACGATCAGGTCGAGGTCGCCCTTGAGCTGCTGGCTCAGGCGGCGTGGCGTGTGGCCAAAGGGCATGGCCAGCTCGCTCAGGGTGAGGGCCGTGGGGTGGTGGGTCTGCACCTCGGCCTCCAGCCAGACGCTGCTGGGGCGGCGGGGCTCGGTGGCAAGGATGGCCTCTTCCAGCGCACCGCGGGTGCCACGCGGCAGCCGGTAGGGCCGCTGGCCGGTGAGCAGCTCGAAGAGCACCACGCCCAAGGCGTAGACGTCGCTGGCGGTGGTGAGCGGGCGACCGGCGATCTGCTCGGGCGCGGCGTAATCGGGCGTGAGCACGTGACCGTGGTGCTGGGTGAGCTCGGTCGAAGGGGCCGAGCCCGTGTCGGCATCGAGGATGAGCTTGGCGATGCCGAAGTCCAGCAGCTTGACCTCACCTTGCGCGTTGACCAGGATGTTGCCGGGCTTGAGGTCGCGGTGCAGCACCAGCTTGGTGTGGGCATGCTGCACGGCGGCCAGCACCTGCAGGAACAGCCGCAGGCGCTGTGACAGGCTCAGCTTCTGAGCCTCGCACCAGGCCAGCAGGCTCTGGCCTTCGATGTACTCCAGCACCAGAAAGGGCAGCCCGGCGGGCGTGACGCCCACGTCATAGAGCCGGGCAATGTGGCGGTGCTCCAGGCCGGCCAGGATGTCGCGCTCGCGGCGCAGGCGCTCGGCCAGCTGAGCCTGCCCCGGCCCGGCGTGCGGCATCTTGAGCGCCACCTGACGGCGCAGCTGGCCATCGTCGCGGTCGGCCAGCCAGACCACGCTCATGCCCCCCTGGCCGAGTTGACGGATCAGGCGATAAGGGCCGATGAGGTCGCCAGCGAACAGGCCATCCTGGATGCGGGAGGCGCCCGGGGAGCGTGCCATGGCCGCGTCGGCACCAGGAGGCTCATCGGATGAGCCCCTCACCGCAAGGGCTGGATTCAGCGCCGGCAAGGCGGCCAGAAAATCCCCCTGGTCCAGCAGCACCCTGTCGGCCATCAGCTGCCGCAAGGCCTCGATCAGGTCGGTGTCCTGCGCCGCACCGGGCTTGCCGGCCTGGGCGGCCAGCCAGGCCTCACGCTCGGCCGGGGGCAGGGCCAGGGCCTCGTCCAGCAAGGGCATGAGCCGGGGCCAGAGCGTGGGCGGGATGCGCATGGCGTGGGGCTCAGCCCTGGCGCAGTTCGGCGAAGAGGAAGCTGCGGGCGCGCTCCCAGTCGCGCTCGACCGTGCGCACGCCAATGCCCAGGGCCGCGGCGATCTCGCTGTGGTCCAGACCGATGAAGTAGCGCATCTCCACCACCTTGACCAGGCGCGGCTCGATGGCGCCCAGGACCTCGAGCGCTTCGTGCACTCGCAGCACCTCGTCTTCGCCATGGGGAAGGCCATCGGCCACACCAGTGTCAAGGGTCACGAAGGCCAGCTCGCCACCGCGGCGCTGGGCCTGCTGCTCGCGCGCGAGGTCGACCACCACCGAGCGCATCACTTTGGCCGCGTAGGCCAGGAAGTGGGCGCGGTCGTTCAGGGCCAGGGCCTCGAGCTTGATCAGGCGCAGGTAGCACTCGTGCACCAGCGAGGTGGTGTCGAGCAGCAGGCGCTCGTCGGTGCGGCGCATGCGGGCGGCGGCCAGGGCGCGCAGCTCGGGGTAGAGCAGCTGGAAGAGGCGGTCGAGCGCGGCCTGCTGGCCCTCGCGGGCCGCGGCCAGCAAGGTGGTGACTTCGCCAATGTGACCCATGCGCAGACGGCTCCCGTGCCCGGTGCACAGGCCGGGTCTGGATTCATTCTAAGTGGCGCAGGGGCGCGCTCAGCGGGTGGACTCGGCCACGCCGCCCGCCATGCGCAGCACCCCGGCATCCGCCAGCTGGGCGCACAACAGGGTCGCCAGGGATGCCGCTTCAGGCGGCTCACCCCGGCTGTCGGCCAGGGCCGCGCGCAGGCCGGGGCCGGCATCCAGGCGGGTCTGCACGATGGCCGTGAGGGCGGCCCGGCTCAGTTGCCGTGCGGCCATCAGCTTGAAGGCGATCAGCACCTTGAGCGCGTGCAGGCCGTGGGCGCGCGGGTCGCTGGCCAGCCAGGCGATGCGCGCCCGGGCGGCCACCAGCGCCTCGTCCACCGCGGCCCCGCCAAAGGGTGCGCCATGCCCGGGCACCACCCAGCGCGGCGCCAGCTGTCCGATGGCATCGAGGGTGGGCGCCTGCTCGGCAAAGCCCGATACCCCGTCTAGTTCCGGGAAGACGACGCCAAAGCCCCTCTGCCACAGGGCATCGGCCGAGGCCAGCAAGCCCAGGCGCTCGCACCAGAGCATCACCATGGCGTGGTCGTGGCCGGGCGCGGGCAGCACGGCCCAATCCTCGCCACCCAGGTGCAGGGTCTCGCCCGGGTGAAACACGCCATCGTGGGTGAAGCGCGGGCAGTCCTGGCTGAGGCGATCGTGGCTGAGCGCGGTGGTGTCCCAGGCGGCCACGGCCTGGGCCTCGCCCGGCGGGATCAGCGTGCGGCAGCCCGGGTGGCGGGCCTGCAGGGCCGCGTTGCCACCGGCGTGGTCGGAGTGGATGTGGGTGTTGAAGATGCGGCGCAACGGCATGCCGGCCAGGGCGGTGTCCAGCAAACGCAGGGTCTCATCGGCCTCGCTCACGTAGCCGGTGTCCAGCACCGAGGCGCCATCGTCGTCGACAAAGACCAGCTGGTTGGACGACAGCCAGCCACGCTCCAACACCCTGATCCGATCGGGCCAGCCCATGTGTGCACCCCATGCCAACCGCTTGGCAACCCCTTGCATCGTATCGGTCCCGACATGTGCGAAATGACCGTGATTCCCCCTGCATACCGGGCTTTTGCACGCGCACCCCTGCTCTCAGAATGGGATTCCTTCAAGGGGATTGCTCGGCCGCGGGCGACCTCTTCAACGTGTTCAGGAAGTCCCATGACACAGCAAGCAGTTTCCCAGCACGCGGCCTCGTCTACGGACGACCGCATGTGGCCGCAAGACGGCCGCCTCACCCGCCTGGCGGAGTTCTTCCGCTACCACGGCATCTGGGCCCCCGGGGTCCGGCTCTTCCGCCATCTGCATTTCCGGGCCAAGGCCTTGATCCTCAGCCTGGTGTTCCTGTTGCCGATCGCGCTGCTGTCTTGGCAGTACTTTGGCGACAAGGCGGCGGCCATCCAGTTCACCACGACCGAGCGACAAGGCGTGGCCGCGCTGCGGGCCTACACCCCTGTGCTGCACGGCGTGATCGCGGTGCGCAACGCCACCCGGGCCATGGTGGGCGGCATGGACGGACAGAGCGCCTACGAGGCCGCCCGCAAGCAGACCGACCAGGCACTGGCCCAGATGGCCGCGCAGCTGCAAGGCAGCGGTGACCCCATGGGCCTGGCGCCCGACCTCGACAAGCTCAAGGCCGCCTGGGCCGCGACCGCCCAAAGCAACCATGGTCTTGACGCCCAGGGCCGCACCGTCTACGGGCCCGTGAGCGCCTCGGCCGTGGCCCTGCTGCGCCACATCGGCGACGCCTCCGGCCTGGTGCTCGACCCCGACATCGACAGCTTCTACCTGATCAACGCCCTGGTGATGAACCTGCCGGACGCCATGGACAACGTGGGCCAGCTCTGGGGCTGGGGCAGCTACGCACTGGCCAAAGGCCAGCTGCACGACAGCGATGCCAAGCTCTGGCAGGCCTGGGACACGCGCGCCCAGAGCGGCCTAGAGGAGGTGCGCGAGGCCATTGCGCGGGCCACGAAAGCCAACCCGAGGCTGAGCAGCCAACTCGACCTGAGCGCGCTGGAAGCCGCCCAACGCCTGCGCCAGACCGCAGAAGGCGCCGTTTTCGGGGACCAGGGCATGCCTGCGGCGACGTACTTTGCGGCAGGGCAGTCCACCATGGTCGGGCTGAGCCAGCTCCTGACTCAAGGCCTGCCCGTGCTCGACGGGCTGCTGGCCGCCCGCGAAAGCCACCTGGAGACGGCCCGCAACCTCACCGCCCTGGTGCTGGTCCTGGCTCTGGTGACGGTGGCCTACCTCTTCCACTGCTTCCGCAAGGTGCTGGAGGGCGGGCTCAACGAAGTGGCCTTCCACATCAACGCCATGCGCGACGGCGACCTCACCACCCGGCCGCGCGCCTGGGGTGGCGACGAAGCCGCCCGCCTCATGCACACCCTGACCGACATGCAGACCGCCCTGCGGCGCATCGTCAGCGGGGTGCGAGCGGCCGCCGACCACATCGTGCACGCCAGCAGCGAGATCGCCGCCGGTTCGCTCGACCTCTCGGCACGCACCGAAGAATCGGCGGCGGCCCTGCAGCAATCGGCCGCCACCATGGGCCAGCTCAGCACCACCGTGCAGGACACCTCCAACATGGCCGGCGCGGCCTCCGGCCTGGCCGAACGCAACGCCACCGAGGCCGAGCAAGGCGGGAAGGTGATGGCCACCGTGGTCGCCACGATGGACGGCATCCAGGAGGCCTCTCGCCACATCGGCGACATCGTCACCACCATCGATGGCATCGCCTTCCAGACCAACATCCTGGCGCTGAACGCCGCCGTCGAGGCCGCGCGCGCCGGTGAGGCCGGGCGGGGCTTTGCCGTCGTGGCCAGCGAGGTGCGGGCCCTGGCCCAGCGCTCCTCCACGGCCGCGCGCGAAATCAAGTCCCTCATCAGCGCCAGCGTGGAGCGCGTCGAGTCGGGCACCAGCGTCGTGAAGGACGCCGGCCGCACCATTGGCGACGTGGTCCACCACAGCCGAGAGGTGCACGCCCTGCTGGCCCGCATCGCCCTGAGCGCTCGAGAAGAAGCCGATGGCGTGCGCCAGACCACCGAGGCCGTGCAGTCCATGGACACGGTCACGCAGCAGAACGCCGCCCTGGTGGAAGAAACCGCCGCGGCCGCGGCCTCGCTGCGCGACCAGGCCCAGGCCCTGGCCGACGAGGTGGCCGCCTTCAAGCTGGCCTGACGCCCCGGCTCACAGCCAGAGCGTGACCGTGGTGCCCTCGCCCGGCGCGCTCTCGACCACCATGCGCCCGCCCATCAGGCCCATGAGCTCCTTGACAATGCTCACGCCCAGGCCCGTGCCGGGGATGTTGCCCGACTTGTCGGCACGGAAAAAGCGCTCGCCCATGCGGGCCAGGTTCTCGGGCGACAGGCCCATGCCGTGGTCCTGGATCTGCACGGCAAAGCGCTTGCCGGGCAGCTGGCTGTCGCCCACCAGGTAGCGCAGCTCGACCGGGCCGCCATCGGGCGAGTACTTGTAGGCGTTCGAGAGGATGTTGAGCACGGCCTGCTGCATCTTGTGGCGGTCCACCTGCACGGGCATGGGCCCCGGCACGGGCGCGCACACCGGCGGCTCGCGCCCTTCCGGCGGCTTGAAGTCGCCCACCACCTCGGCCACCACCTCGGCCAGGTCGGCCGGCACCATCTTGAAGTCCTGGCCCCGGCGCGACTCGATGCGCGCCAGGTCCAGCAGCTCGTTGAGGATCGCCACCATGGACTGGCTGTGCCGGTAGATGCGGCCCAGCAGGTCCTGGCGCATCTCGGGCGCCATTTCGCGTTTCATCATCAGCTCGGTGAAGCCGAAGATGCTCACCATGGGTGTGCGCAGCTCGTGCGCCGCCATCGAGAGGAACTCCGACTTCATCTGGTCCAGCTGGTGCTGGCGGGTCACGTCGCACACGTACAGCACGCGGCTGACCGAGCCCGACTCGCTGCACTGTCCGTGCAGCGTCAGCACCCTGGGCGGTGTGCCCGCCCTGACCATCACCTGCCCCCCTTCGTCAAAACAGTGATCCAGGCCCTTGAATTCGCCGCCTTCGGCCACCAGGCTGCGCAAGAGGGTGTCGACGGCCATGGCGCTCTGCCCCTGCACCTGCCCCGGCTCCAGCCCGGTCAGCGAGAGGAAGGCCTGGTTGACGAACTGCACATGGTCGTCGCGGTTGAAGGTCATCAGGCCATCGGGGCTCATGGCGAAGATGGCGCCCAGCTGGTCGTTCTGTTCGCCCATGCGCGCCTGCTGGGCCTGCAGCTTGTGCATGCCCTGGTCGATCACCAGCATCTGCTGGCGCAGCAGCATCGAGGCCTCGTTGAGCGCCGCGTCCAGCTCCACGAACTCCACCGGCCCGGGCAGGTAGGGCAGCTGGCCGCCTTCGGCATTCGGCAGGATGTTGGCAAAGCGGCGCGCCCGGTCCAGCTGCTTCATGGGCCGACGCAGGAAAATCACCAGGGCCCCGGCACACAGGCTCACCGCCAGCACCGCCACCACCAGGGTGTTGCGCCAGATGAGGTGCTGCAGCTGGCGCAGGGCGTGCGCGTTGTACTCGACCCGCACCCAGGCAATCGGCTCACCGGCCAGCACCGGCTGCCAGGCGGTGATGCGGTCGTGCGCCAGATCGGTGTCCACACGCGGCTGGCGACCAGAAGGCACGGCCTGCTTCTCCCGGATGGACGCAAAGACCAGGCGTGGCGGCTGCCCCGACGGCCGCACCACCTGGCTCAGGGCACGGCCACCCACCTCGATCACCCGCACGCTGATCACCTCGTCGAAATCGGCCGAACGCAGCACCAGGGCTTCCAACTGGTCGAGGCTGTCGGTCAGGATCAGGTTGGTGCCTGACGTGGCCACGTTGCGGGCCAGGGCCGCCGCCTGGTTTTCGTAGGCGCGCAGCGCGATGCTGGCCTGCTCGGACGCTGTGTAGCCGCCCAACAGGCCCAGTGCCCCCAGCAAAGACAGCGACACCACCCAGAGCAGCTGCTGGCGCAGGTGCCCTGGCCACAAGGCCAGCAAGGCGGCGGGAAGACGGGGGCGCATGGGGGATCCGGTGGGTGCTACTCGGCCAGGTGCTCCAGGCGCAGGCGCGTCAGAGGCTGGTAATCACGTTGCTGGTCGGCGCGCATGGGCTGGCTCATGGGCACGTCCTTGAACAGGGGCTGCAGCGCCGGGTCGCGGGCCAGCTTGAGGATGGCCTCGGTCACGGCCAGCTGCACCACAGGGGGCACGCGCGGGTGGGCGCTCAGGGGATGGGGTGCCGCGCCGGGCGTTTCCATCAGCACGCGCAACGCGGCACGCACCTCATCGGGCTCCTTGTCCAGGGTGGCACGCAGGCCGCCGCTCGCCGCGGTTTTGCCGGCGATGGTCTGGCGGAAGGCATTCGTGTGCGTCTTGGCGTACACCGGCGTGAAGGCCACCTTCTCATGCTCAACCAGCTGGCCTCGGATCAGCAGCGAGGCCCCGAAGGCATTGGGCGCCGGGAAGGCAATGGCCTTGCCCTGCAGCCCCTGTACCGAGGTGATGGGGTCATCGGCCCGCACCACCAGGATGCCGGTGAGCAGCTTGCTGTCGCGCACCAGCGGGCGGTAGCCCTGGGCCTGGTGGGCCTGCAGCTGATGGTAGGGGTTGAGGTAGGCGAAATCGGCACGACCGGCCACCACCTCGTCTTCGAAACTCGGGATGTCCTTCGAGACCTTGAGCACCAGGGTGACGCCGGCTTCCTGCCCCACGCGGGCCAGGATGGGCTGCCAGACCCGGTCGATCTCGCTGGCCTGGAACTGCGGCACGACGGCCACGGTGTAGCGCGGGCGGGCGGAGGCATCGGCCTTCTCGGCGCTGGCCTGGGCGTGGGCCGACCAGGGCAGGCACCCCACCAGGGCCGTGGTGACAAGCCACAGGCATTGCAGGCGCCGGGTGGCGCGGGTCGGGACAGGCTGCATGGGGCACCCTCGGAGATGAACCTGTGTCGGTCATCGGCGCGCCCGGCCCAAACCAAAGAAAAACCCCGCTCGAAGGCGGGGCTCGTGCGCAGTCATGCACGTTTTTTCAGATTCGCGCCTTGCACTCAACCGTGGCGGATCAGGTGGTCGAAGGCGCTGAGGGCGGCCGTGGCACCGGCACCGGCGGCGATCACGATCTGCTTGTAAGGCACGGTCGTGGCGTCGCCGGCTGCGAACACGCCCGGCACGTTGGTGTGGCCCTTGGCGTCGATGATGATCTCGCCGAACTTGGACAGCTCCACCGTGCCACGCAGGAACTCGGTGTTGGGCACCAGGCCGATCTGCACGAACACGCCTTCCAGCTCGACCAGGTGCTCCACATTCGTGGCACGGTCCTTGTACTTCAGGCCATTGACCTTGCCATCCGCGCCGGTGATCTCGGTCGTCTGGGCATTGGTGTGGATGGTCACGTTGGGCAGGCTTTGCAGCTTCTTGACCAGCACCGCATCGGCCTTGAGCTGGTCGGCGAACTCGATCAGCGTCACGTGGGCCACGATGCCGGCCAGGTCGATCGCGGCTTCCACGCCCGAGTTGCCACCGCCGATCACGGCCGTGCGCTTGCCCTTGAACAGCGGGCCGTCGCAATGCGGGCAATAGGCCACGCCCTTGTTCTTGTACTCGGCCTCGCCGGGCACATTCACGTTGCGCCAGCGGGCGCCGGTGCTCAGGATCACGGTCTTGCTTTGCAGCACACCCCCGTTGGCCAGCTTCACCTGGATCAGGCCGCCCGGCTCGGTGGCGGGCACGATGGCCTCCGCACGCTGCAGGTTCATGATGTCGACGTCATAGGCCTTGGCATGGGCTTCCAGTGCAGCAGCCAGCTTGGGGCCGTCGGTCTCGAGCACCGAGATGTAGTTCTCGATGGCCATGGTGTCGTTCACCTGGCCCCCAAAACGCTCGGCGGCCACGCCGGTGCGAATGCCCTTGCGGGCGGCATACACCGCGGCGGCGGCACCGGCCGGGCCCCCACCCACGATCAACACGTCGTAAGGCGCCTTGGCGCTGAGCTTGGCGGCGTCCTTGGCCGCGGCGTTGGTGTCGAGCTTGGCCACGATCTCGGCCACCTCCATGCGGCCCGAGGCGAACACCTGGCCGTTGAGGAAGACCATGGGCACGGCCATGATCTCGCGCTTTTCCACTTCTTCCTGGAAGGTGCCGCCCTCGATCACGGTCGTCTTGATCTTGGGGTTGAGGATGGCCATGAGCGACAGGGCCTGCACCACGTCAGGGCAGTTGTGGCAGCTCAGGGACATGTAGACCTCGAAGTGGAAGTCACCGTCCAGGGCCTTGATGGCCTCGATGACGTCGGCGTCTTCCTTCGGGGGGTGGCCGCCGGTCCACAGCAGGGCCAGCACCAGGGAAGTGAACTCGTGGCCCAGGGGCAGGCCGGCAAAACGCAGGCTGGTGTCGCTGCCGGCACGCTTGAGCGTGAAGGACGGCTTGCGGGCGTCCTGCCCGTCGGTCTTCAGGGTGATCTTGTCGGCACGCAGGCCCTGGATGATCTGCAGCAGTGCCAGCGTGTCGCGGGAGCTCTCGGAATCGCTCAGGGATGCTTCGATTTCAAACGGCAGGGTGACGCGTTCGAGGTAGGCGCCGAGTTGGGCCTTGAGGGTGTCGTCGAGCATGGTGTGCATCCTTATTGAATTGAGCGATTTCGGGAGCTGGCCTCTCTTTCAGCGTGGCGAGGCGGCCAGGGTCGCACCCCGTGAGGCCTTGTGGGCCCGCACGGTGTGCAGTGTCATGAGAAAGGTCAGGGGTTGTCCTGACACAGCTCAAGCGAGCGAGGCGATCCGGTGAGGATCAGATCTTGCCGACCAGGTCCAGCGAGGGAGCCAGGGTCTTGGCGCCTTCCTTCCACTTGGCAGGGCACACTTGACCGGGGTTGGCGGCGGTGTACTGGGCAGCCTTCAGCTTGCGCAGGGTTTCCGACACGTCGCGGGCGATTTCGTTGGAGTGGATTTCCACGGTCTTGATCACGCCATCGGGGTTGATCACGAAGGTGCCGCGCAGGGCCAGGCCTTCTTCGGGGATGTGCACGCCGAAAGCGTTGGTCAGGGTGTGGGTGGGGTCGCCAACCAGGGGGAACTTGGCCTTGCCGACGGCCGGCGAGGTTTCGTGCCACACCTTGTGCGAGAAGTGGGTGTCGGTGGTGACGATGTAGACCTCGGCGCCAGCGGCCTGGAAGGCGGCGTAGTTGTCAGCGGCGTCTTCGATTTCGGTCGGGCAGTTGAAGGTGAAGGCGGCCGGCATGAAGATCAGGACGGACCACTTGCCCTTCAGGCTTTCTTCGGTCACGGTGATGAACTCGCCCTTGCCAGCGCGGTTGACGAAGGCTTCGGTCTTGAAAGGCTGGACTTGGGTGTTGATCAGGCTCATGGCTTGTTTCCTAAGTTGGGTTGGGTCAAACAACAGGATGGATCTTAGGCCAGCTCATCCCATATAGCGAATTGATTGATCTTATGCACCCCATATCAATCAACTATTAAACACGGTGCTCACATGCCGGTGGCACACCGGAGCCCACCGGGAACAAGCCAGCCAAGAAAAAACCCGCCGTGTTCTGCACACGACGGGTTCACAGGTGAGTCAACGAGAGCAAGCGCTCACTTCAACCCATCACTTCACGTAGAAGGTGGTGCCCGTGACAGGGGTGAGGGCCAGGGCGTTGACCGTGAAGGTGCCGGTGGTCGGGGTGATGGTCTTGCCCGTCACCTTGGGCGTCACGGTGATGGAGGTGGTGGCCGAAGGCACCTTGCACACGTACAGGCCGGTGCTGCCCACGGTGCAGGTCACGCCCGCGGTCGACGAGGTCATGGTGGCCGCCCCACTGAACACGGCCCCGGTGCTGGTGCGCAGGAAGCCGGCCGCCACCGTGGTGCCGGTCGTGGCTTGAGAGGCATTGGCCGGTTTGCCCAGGGCCGCCACGGTCGACTTGGTCTGCAGGAAGGTGGCCACCACGTCTTCTGTGGCCGTGCCGCAAGCGGCCTTGCCGGTGGTGCAGGTCAGGTAAGGCGAGGAGAACAGGGCCACACGCGGCGAGATGTAGGACATCACCGTGCCGAACGAGCCGCTCACGCCCTTGCCGTAGCTGTAGCTGAACACGCCCGTGGTCGAGGAGTTGGCCTTGTCGTGCAGGGCGCCCAGGTTGTGGCCCAGCTCATGCGGGAAGCTCAGGGTCGAGCAGTAGGAGCTGGTGGTCTGGCCGTCGTTGAGGGAGGCGTACATCAGGCTGGAGGCCTGGCTCTTGTAGGCCGTCAGACCCTGCGAGCCGGCAGCCGGCACGTAGGCCAGACCACAGGTGCCGGTTGAGCCGGTGGTGGCGTTGTACGGCGCATAGAAGGTCACGATGGCCGCGCCGGTGCTGGTGCGCAGTGCCGGGATGCCGGCAAAGGCGCCCGTGCCGGCGCGCAGGGCAGGCAAGGCCACCTGGGGCGTGGTGTCGGCCTGGGCCACCTGCTTCCAGCCCACCACCTTGAAGGCGATGCCGGTGCCGCTGTTGGCATAGGCCGAGTTGGCCAGCTGCACCAGGTTCGACAGGCGGGTGCGGGCCACGGCCTCGCTGCCCCACTGGGTGACAAAGGTGCTGCTGTAGGTCATCAGCAGGGTGATGGTGGTGTCGACCGTGCCGGCGGCCAGCGGTTTGTACACCGTGGTGCTGGCGGCCGTGGTGGCAGCGGCCGTCACGGCCTTGACCACGGACGAGGACACCAGGGCGGCCGCCGTGGTGGGTGTGGCCTCGGGCGCCACGGCCACGTGGTCGTCGCCCTTCGTCGACTTCAGGCCAGCGCCTTGAGGGTCCAGCAACTGGGTCTGACCATTGCGGGTCACGATCTGGTATTCGCCCGAGCCGGTGAACACGGTGCCAAACACCGCGTCGGTGCCCACGGTGATCAGGGTGGGATAGGCCATGCCACCCAGGCGGCTCACGGCGGAGACCTGGTACATGCCATCGGCGTCCACCTCGGACTGGGTGACGATGGCCACCTCGGTCTCGCCATTGGGCAGGGGCAGGCTGATTTCGGAACCCGGCGCGGCCGAGGCGATGGCCGCCAGGTTGTCGTTCAGGGCGTAGACGCCTTTGTCCAGCTTGGCGCCCAGGGTGTAGAGGCGACCCGAGACCGGCGCGGCCTGGGCGGCGGCCACCAGGCGGGTGTCCGGCTGCTGCTTGAAGCTGACCAGGCGGCCACCGGTGCGAATGGCCCCGGTGAACAAACCGCTCTTGAGTTGCTTGAGGTAGACGCGGTCCTGGGGGGCGCCGGCCACGCTGCCGTGCCAGTAGGCCAGGCCGTCCTGGCCCTTGGTCGTGTGCTCGAAGACCACGGTCTGGCGACCCACCTTGGGAAAGTCGATGACCACGCGCTCGCCGGCCTTCATGCTCAGCAGGTGGGCGGCGTTCAACTGGATGGGCGCTTGCAGGTTCACGCCCAGGGCTGGCTGTGGGGCCGCATGGGCGCGCTGGGCCAGCGACAAACCCAGGGCGCTTAGGGCCACGAGGCTGAACGAGGCTTTGAGTGCGAACTGGATCGCCGGGTGGGTGGTGGTCTTCTTGCTGCGCACGGCGCCCTCCTTGAACAAGTGGTGTCGGGTGGGCCATACGCAAACACGCCTCCGCAGGCGGAGGCCGTGGCGGCCCGGCTGACATGGGTGAGCACGCTCACCTTTAGCCCCGTGGCTTTGCGTCGCCGCCTTTTCAGACGGGTTGCCCTGATCGAGAACCCTCAGGGTAAATCACAGGTCGGGAAAAGCCATGTGAAGAACAACACGTCCCAGACCCGCCAATCCCGGCGATCGACGACCTCCCGGCCCAGACCGGCAAAAGTTGGCACCTTGAGGCAGACACCCTCGCCCGGCCCGAAGATGGCCGGCTTTCACCAGTCAATTGAGTGAAGGGGCTTGGCGGCCCTGTTTCGGCGTTCTGTCAGGCAAATTCCTACACGCCGTGTAGCCGCACACCGACCGGTCTTACAGCCGCAGCCCTATCAAGAAATCCGGGGGTTCTCAGCACAATGAACCCATCGACAACGCAGCCAAGCACTGCAGACCACCGGAGCACACCATGAACAACGACCAGATCCTTGCCGAAATCCGCGAAACCAACCTGTCCTACCTGATGCTGGCGCAGACCCTGATCCGCACCGACCGCGAGCAGGCCCTGTTCCGCCTGGGTCTGTCGGAATCGGCCGCCGACCGCATCGCGTCGCTGAGCCCGGCTCAGGTCCTGAAGATCGCATCGGGCAACACCCTGGTCTGCCGCATGCGTGTCGACGACGACCTGGTCTGGAACCTCCTGACCAACCATGGCAAGGGCAGCACCAGCGAAGCCGTCAGCCGCCTGCATGCCTCCATCCTGATGGCAGGCAAGCACTCCGAAGCCGCCTGATCTGCCCCGATCACGCTGCCTGCTGAACTGAATCACTGAGAACCCGACGGAGAGAGCCATGCGCACCAAGAGCCTGTTGACCGAAGCCAAGCAAATCGAACGCGCCATCACCCTGATCAACCTGGGTGCCCGCCTGCAGGTGCTGGAATCGGAAACCGACATGTCTTACGAGCGCCTGCTGCGTCTCTACAAGGAAGTCTCGGGCAAGTCGCCCTCGAAAGGCCAGCTCCCCTTCTCGACCGACTGGTTCATGACCTGGCAGCCCAACATCCACGCCAGCCTCTTCCTCAACATGCACGAGTACCTGAACAAGGCCTCGGAAATGGACGAGATCGACGTGGTGATCAAGGCCTACCAGCTCTACCTGGAACAGACCGAGGTGCAAGGTCTGGAACCCCTGCTGTCGGTGACCCGCGCCTGGCGCCTGGTCAAGTTCATCGACAACGGCATGCTGACGATGACCAAGTGCTCCAAGTGCGGTGGCCACTTCGTCAGCCACCCCCACGAGATCTCGCGCCACTACGTGTGCGGCCTGTGCAACCCGCCGGCCCGCGCCGGCAAGGGCAAGGCCTCGGGCGCCATCCACATGCACTGAGCCCGGGCTCGGCCCCTTGTTTTCTCCCGTGTTGTGTTTCATGCTTGTCTCCTCCTAGCGGTGCAGCCCCTGTGCACCTTCGATCAGGCCCTTCGGGGCCTGTTTTTTTTGTGCCATCCGGGCGCAGGACTGTGTCAGGGCCGCGCCAGGGCTGTCACAGCACCCTGAAGCGGGCTCATGAAAATCGCCAGAATCGGCGGGGGTAAGCGCGCAAGATCGCGGCCAACCCTGACCGCTAGGCTCTGGGCCCGCCCTGCGTGCGCCCTCTCAAGGCCCTGGCACAGGGCCTGC
>NZ_JAIZVX010000209.1 GCF_021768455.1 Aquabacterium sp.
GCGCCGATATTCACCGACGAGGTCCTTCGTTGAACGCATCGGCTACCGCTCCGCTTTCTGTCCTGCGCTTCTGGCGTGACCTGGAAGTCTTCAACATCCCGACCGCACCATCGGCCAAGGACAGCAGCGACCAGGTCAAGATCGTCACGCTCAGACGCGGCGATGTCCTGCCTTGGCAACACCCTCACTTCCAGCCAACACCGGAGCATGGCTACGTCCATGTCGTCTATGTGGGCGTGGCCGACACGGAGGACCTCTCCCGGTTGATGCTTCAATCGGTGTTCCCAGAGGAAGACCTCAGTGAGCGCGAACGCCAGCGCGCAACCGGAAACGGCTGGCTTGCTGCCTTCGTCGCCAACGAAGATGGCCACCCCAAGCTCGACAGCTACCTGCCTGCCAGCTTTGCACACGGGGTCGATGCGCTGTGGCATTCCGAGCCGCTGGAGAACGTCAACACCCGACTGGCACGTGCCACGGATGAATTCGGTCAACGACGCCACCACCTGCGGCCTATCGCCACCGACGCGCAGCAAACACCGCCCACTGGCCAGCCCGACACCCCAACAGCGCCAAGCCCCTTGACCTGGAGCGATCTGGACGAAGAGTTGCGCACCGTGTGCAAGCTGCTGGGCCCAGGGGCCGATGCGGCAGGCCTGGACTGGCGTGTGGTGGTTCGGGTGTCACGGGTCAAGCGCCGCTTCCTCGATGACAGCCTCAACGCCGCCATCGACTACCTGAACTCCTTCTACCTGGATGACCTCAACCGCCTGATCACACAGGCGGGCAAGAACAAGCCCTTTGGCAAAGCCCTGAGCACCTTTCTGGGCGCGCCCATTGCCCCCGAGCAGCGCATCGACATCCTGAACGACCACGCGGCCATGGGTGAACTGGTGAGCGTGGCCCGCCTGCCCAGCGCACGTTGGCCAGCTTCACCAGAGGCCCCACTGGTGCTGGCTCAGCAAGCTGCGGTGGCCCAGGTGCTCAGCACCTTGGGGCGCGATGGCGGCACGCTGGGCATCAATGGCCCACCGGGCACGGGCAAGACCACCTTGCTGTGCGATGTGATCGCCGAGGTGGTCACCGAGCGTGCGCGCAAGATCGCCGCGCTCAGCCGCCCCATCGAGCTGTTCGAAGACAGCGTGAGCGTGGCGGGCAAAAACTTCTTCCCGCTCAAGGCCAAGGTGGTGGGCGGCTCGTCCATCGTTGTGACCAGCACCAACAACAACGCGGTCAAGAACATCACGCAGGAGCTGCCTGCGCGCGCGAAGGTGCACAGCGACTTTGCCTCGGCCACCTACTTTGACGAGGTGATCCGAGAGGTGTTCGCGGCCCAGAAGGTGGTGGACGACGACAAGCAGCCCATCGACTGCTGGGGCCTGGCCGCCGCCGCGTTGGGCAATGCAGGCAACCGCCGCTCTTTCGCCCGGGGATTTTTTCGGGATGAACCACGTCAGGCACCCAACACCGAAACGCCATCGCCCGGCAACGCTCAAGAAGGCGAAGCCCCAGGTGCGACCGCTCAAGCCACCACGCCTACACCCGTCGATCCGTTGCCACCCTCGATCAAACAACTGCTGGAAGCGGCCAGCAACGACTACAGCCGCTACCAAGGCGAATGGCATGCGGCCAAGAAGTCCTTCCTGGCGCTTCTGGCCGATTTCGATGCCTGCCGTGGCGTCTTGCTTCAGGCGGAAAAGTCAGCTCAGCGGATCGATGCCTGCCAGCAGCGGGTCAATGCCCAGCGTGATGCCGCGCAGGCCCAGGCCCAAGTGATCGACCAAGCCAGCCGCCACCTCGCGCAGCTTCAGGACAACAAGGCCATCCAGCATGCCCTGGTCGATTCCCGCCGGGCCACGCTCGACCAGGCGCGTTCGCAATGCCTGCCCAACCTATGGGACAAACTGTGCGCTTGGTTTGGGCAGGACACCGAACGCATGAAGGCGCTGCGCGCCACGCTGGTCGAGCCCACGCGGGCCTTGGCGCAAGCCGCCGAAGCGCTGGCCCAACTGGCGCAGGATGGCGCCATGGCCGAAGCACGGCTGGAGCAACAGCGCGAGGTGCATCGTGCCCAGGTCCTGACACTGCAGGGTTCCGAGCGCGAATTGCAAGGCCACCAACGTGCGCTGAAAGCCGGACACGACGCCGGGGCACGGCACTTCCCCGATGCCAGTTTCTGGCAACTGCCCGCCGACCAGCGCCATCGCGCGTCGGTGGCGGTCAGCCCGGCGCTGGATGCACTGCGGGCCCGCATCTTCCTGCAAGCCATGGAACTGCACCGACTGACGGTGCTGGCCAACGCAGGCAAGTTCATCGGCAACCTGCGCGCCGTCAACGGCATGCTCACCGGTTCGCTGAAAGACAAGCTGCCCCTGGAGCAGCGTCCCCTGTTGTGGGACGCCTTCTTCTTCATCGTGCCAGTGGTTTCGACCACCCTCGCGTCCTTCGATCGCCTGTTCGCTGGCATGGGCCAGGACAGCCTGGGTTGGTTGCTGGTCGATGAGGCGGGGCAAGCCACCCCGCAATCAGCAGCCGGTGCCATCTGGCGCAGTCAGCGGGCGGTGCTTGTGGGCGACCCCTTGCAGATCGAACCCGTGTTCACCGTGCCCTTGATGCTGGTCGAAGAGTTCCGCCGCCGCCACGCCGTGGACCCCATGTGGTCACCCAATGACGAATCGGTTCAGACCCTGGCCGACCGTGTCACCCGTCATGGCTCCTGGGTCGCATCCCAAGTCACCAGCGGCGCCGTCGATGCGGAGAAGGCTCAGCCCATCTGGACGGGCATGCCCTTGCGCACGCACCGCCGCTGCGACGATCCCATGTTCAACGTGGCCAACCGCATTGCCTACGCCGAACAGATGGTGCATGGCCGTGTGGACGATCTGGGCCAGCCTGAAAAAACGAAGTTCACCTGCGTGCTCGGTGACAGCGCCTGGCTGGACGTGCGCGCCACCCGCGCCACCCATCCGGTCATCGAAGACGAACTCCATGTCCTGGTGAACTGCCTGCGCCAGCTTCAACAGCAACCAGCATTCACACCTGCCAGAAAGGCCGGGGGCAAGGACAAGGCCGCCAAGGTGTTCGTGATCTCGCCGTTTCGCAAAATCAAGAACGCCTGCATCAAGCGGATCAAGGATGCAGGGTTGGGCCAGATCGAGTGCGGAACCGTGCACACCTTCCAGGGCAAGGAAGCAGAAATCGTGTTCCTGGTGCTGGGCACGGCCCCTGGGCAAGCCGGGTCAGGCGCGCGTGCCTGGGCTTCGGGCAAGCCCAACCTGCTGAATGTGGCCATCACGCGCGCCAAGCATCGGCTGTATGTGATCGGGGATGCCTCGCAGTGGGGTGGACTCAACCATTTTGATCAATTGGCCGAAGACCTGCCTGCCCGACCAACCCCATCAACACCCCGGTCGTTTGACACCATTGCTCATGAAGCCCGCCTCTAGATGTTCAAAGCGTGTCCATGTGTCTTTCTTGAGGAAGGCCACAGTCGCATCGTCGTCCAGCCCTTGGCGAAAATTCATTTCCTCCTGAATGATCGCATCGGCAAAGGCGATGCACCACTCAGGCGCGTACTGGGTTTCATCTAGAAGAACGTTGTCTTGGCGCCCGGCGTTCACCGCCAAGCAGGCCTTGTCCCACCAACGAATCACCCTGAGCAGCTCGTCCTTCAGACCAGGCTTTTCGGGAAGTTTTCCGGCTATGCAAGATGTGCTGAGGGCATCAATGGCGGCTCGACGGGCGAGTTGCTTCAGCCTGTCTTCCTCATGATGCGCTTCGCACAAACCACCTAGGAACGGAGCCTCTTCGCAGTCCCATCGTCTACAAGTCAGTGTTTTCTTTCTGCCCACTCTGCACCTTTCGTGATGACACTTGTTGCGTCAGCTGCGCAATCCAAACACATCATTCGCAGCGAACAGCAATGTCGGTCCCGGACACCATGCGGCCTCATCCTCCCACTGCAGCTCATGCGGAAACGGCACCATGTTGAGTTCGTAGAGACGCAGCATGCCTTCAACGGGTATGTAACTGCCATCCAGCTTCGAGCATGTTGGGCAAGCATGGCGTGAGCCGACAGCATGCACGTCATGGTTCTTCAAGATCCTGGATCGCCGCAACACCTCATAGTTGCGCCTGAGGGCGCGAACAAAGCCGCCGACAGCCATGTTGTCGCAAACACCAATGAGCGCGTCCAATCCTTCGTTGGCGACCCGATAGTCAGGCGATGACGCCGTGAACAGTGCGTCCATGGTAGGCATACCGCTCAAGGTAAGACCTGCAAAATCCGGCATGAAGCTCACAGCACTGAGTGTTGGCAAAAAGCGGTTGAAATCGGTCGCACTCATGTGATATCCATTGAGCTCGATATCCCGCTCCTGCGCGATCATGCGGTTGGCAGCATCAACCCGGTCCTCCTCCATCTGGAAAGGGGACAGTCCTGCCTGACGCGCCTGGACGATCTGAGCCAGCGTCTCCGCCTCCACTTTGTCCATCAGCCGTTTGTAATCTGGCTCGGTCAGGGTCAGATACGCGCCGACAAGCCCATTGATCTCAGTCCAGACCTTCTGCTTGTACCGCTCTTCCTCAGGCGTTAGATGCATAGCCCACCGTCCGATTCAATCGCTGACACTGATGTTGATGGCGCTGATCGGGATCCGAGCGTGCATGCTTTCTGGATCTGTCAGCCACTGCGGCAACAAGGACAGCTCAAGATGGATGGGGATGGAGGCATCTTCCATACCGCCCGTTGTCAGGGCATGGATCAGCGCCTGGCGATCACGGGAAGACAGGTGGAAGTTGAGCATCGCGCCATCGGATCGATGACGAACGTAGATTTCGATACCGCTCATGTTTGGCTCCTACACACATGTTTGTGTTGATTGTGCCCGCGGTGTAGGAGAGGTGTCATCCACCCTGGCGGGCAACTTTATCCACAGAAACTGGGGATAACTTGCCGCATTGAAGGGCAATGCCTGCCTGCCCATAGCCGAAAACTCGGGCTGCTCTATTTTTGGGCAACCTTGCCAATGGCTCAACGTGCCCAACCCAGATCACGAAGCACGAACCCCAGAGCCTCAATGGCGAACGCGCCGTCTGCTTCCGTGACGTCACGGGTGCCCAGGCGCTGCT
>NZ_JAIZVX010000210.1 GCF_021768455.1 Aquabacterium sp.
CCAACCGCCTGCCGCAGATCGGCCGCAGCAACGCGATCATGGCCGCCCAGTCCAAGCTGTTCACCCACCGTGAACTCAAGCTCCTGTCGGCCTATGTCGCGAGCCTGCAAGGCGACCTGAAGACCGTGCCGCAGGCGAAGTTCCGCTGAGTCGGGCGACGGTCCGATTCCCTCGAAAAAAAAGCCCGCTCGGGGGTGAGCGGGCTTTTTTCAGCTGAGGGCCTCTGGCATCGGTTTGCCGCATCGGGAGATCAGGACGCCACCGCCCTGCCCGCCCGATGCCATGTCAACCGTTGTCGACCAGCAGCTTGCCTTCGCTGAGCAGCTTGGTGATGACCTGGGCGTCGGTGGCATTCGCCGCCAACCCCAGGTCGCTGCGCAGGTTGACGTTCTCCAGCACGATGCGCTCGTTCTCCGTTCCCGTGGTGGCGACCCCGCTGGGGAAGGCCCCCGTGGTGCTGATCTTGATGATCGTGGTGCCCGCCGTCGTCGTGGTGTCGAACTCGAGGTAGTTGCTGAGGTTGGCGGTCGTCTCGCCCTGCAGCAGGTCGCGCAGGTCCAGCACATCGCCACCGGCCGAGGGCGAAGCCACGTTGAAGTCCGTGATGGTGTCCGTGGCACGTCCGGTGACCGATGCCGTACCCGCGTCGGCGAAGTGCCATGCGAAGGTGTCGGAACCCAGACCGCCCGTGAGGGTGTCGTTACCCGGACCGCCGATGAGCGTGTCTGCACCGGCGCCGCCCACCAGGGTGTCGTTGCCTTCACCGCCGTTGAGCACATCGGCACCGTTGCCGCCGTTGAGCACATCGTTGCCGGCATTGCCGTAGAGGCGGTCATCGCCTTCACCGCCCGAGAGGGTGTCCGCCCCCGCCAGACCGATGAGGAAGTCTTCCCCCGTCGTGCCGACGTTGCTGTCGGCGTTGGCGGTGCCAGCCACCACCGAGGTGTGGTCGATCTGGATGGCCAGGGTCGAAGTGGTGGTGTCACCGTCCTTGTCGGCCAAGGCAAAGGCAATGCTCTCGACGACGGTCGTGGTCTGCTGCCCGGGGGCACCGTAGCTGTAATCGCCGGTGTCCATGTTGACCGTCAGGTCGCCACCCAAGGTGGTCTTGAGGGTCAGGATGGGATTGGCCGCGTCGTAGAGGTGAACCACGCCATCCACGGTGATGCTGGCGACGTGCGCAAAGCCATCGGCGCCCATGGCCGCGACCATGGTGCCGCTGGTGCCCAGGTTGCCCCCAACGGAATTGCCGAAGGTGCTGCCGAGCACGGTGTCGAGCTGGCTGAGGCTGGTCACGACGGTGCCGTTGAGGTTCTCGCTGGCCTGGCCGTCGTAGGCGATGGGCTGAAGGTAGGTGGCGCTCACCCCCGACCCCAGACCGATGGCGTAGCTCTTGATCTGGTTGGCGTTCAGGAAGCTGATCCAGCTGGCTTCTTCGGTCGCGCTGATGCCATCGCCCAGCGAGGTCTGGGTCGAGGCCCCGTTCTGTCCGTTGACGCCCGCGGTCGGGTTGTCGCTCGACAGGGTCGGGTTGCCGTCCGAGAAAAAGTAGGACACGGTCTGTGCGCCACTGAGCTTGCCCGCCGTGGCGGCAAAGGCCTCCTGGGCTTCGCTCAGGGCGTAGTCGTAGTTGGTGCCGCCCGTGGCGGTCACCTTGGCCAGCAGCGCCTTGGCATCGGCCACGGTGAGCCAGGTGTCACCCAGGGTGTTGGACACGTCCGAGAACGTGACCAGGCGCACCGCCACGCTGCCGTAGTCGTCGTACTTGTCGAGCAGGTTGCTGATCGACTGGATGGCTGCCTGCAGGCGGGTCAGGCCGCTGATGCCACTGGCTTCGTTCATGGAGCCGGAGACGTCCAGAACGATCATCAGGTTGGTGTCGATGGTCGTGATCTCTTGCGAGATGGCCGACGCCGGCACCACAGGCGAGTCGTCTTCGATGTGGACCACCAGGCTGCCCGTGCCGACCTTGTTGCTGCTGTCCAGGACTTTGACGCCGAAGCTGAGGTCCAGCACGTCTTCGCCGCTGCCAGAGTGTTGAACCGGCTGCAACAGCGTGAAGGTGTAGTCGCCCGACTTCGACACCGTGATCGTGGCCACGGTGGTGGCGCTGGCATCGGTACCGTCCTTGCCAATGAGGCCGCCGGCGTTGTCGCTGGTCCAGACCACGGTCTTGCCACTGCTGGTGACCAGGGTGGTGGTGGGCTCGGTCAGGCTCACGGCCGTGACCGTGGCACCGCCCGAGGTGCCCACATTGAAGTGGCCCGTGGCGGTGGTCGCATCGGTCGTGTCGCTGGTGCCGGCGGTGTCCTTGACGCCGCCAGACAAGCCCTCTTCCGAGACGCTGACCTCGCTGGCACCGATGGTCGGCGCGCCGGCCACGGGTGCGTTGTGCACCAGGTTGAGCACCAGGGACGAGGTGGCGGTGTCGCCATCGCCATCGACGATGCTGTAGGCGAAGGTCTCCTTGGTGTCGTTCTTCAGACCATCCGGCGCGGTGTAGGTGTAATCACCCGTGAGCCAGTTCAGCGTGAACTTGCCACCCAGGGTCGTGGTCACGCTCAGGCTGGGGTTGGTCGCGTCGTAGAGGTAGGTCTTGCCGTCGATGGTGAAGGACTGCAGGTGACCACCGTCTGCGCCCACGGCTGGGCCGCCCAGGCTGCCGGATGCATAGATCTGGCCCGAGGTGGAGCCGCCGACCGTGCCTTGCAGCGTGCTGTCGAGCTGACTGAGGTTGGTCACGACCGTGCCGTTGGTGTCAAGGGCGAACTGGCCGTTGTAGGCGATGGGGTTGAGGTAGGTCTGCGCCACACCCGAACCCAGGCCGATCGCGTACGAGTTGATCTGGTAGGTGTTGAGGAAGCTGGTCCAGGCTGCGGCCTCGGTACTGTCGATGCCGTCACCCAGGTTGGTGTTGGTGGCCGATCCGCTCTGGGTGGAGTTGGCCGTGGGATAGGCGCTGGACAGGGTCGGGTTGCCGTCGGAGAAGAAGTAGGACACGTTCTGTGCCCCGCTGATCTTGCCCGCGCTGGTGGTGAAAGCGGACTCGGCTGCGCTCAGGGCGTAGTCATAGTTGGTGCCACCACCCGCGCTGATGGTGGCCAGCAAGGCCTTCGCATCGGCAACGCTGAGCCAGACGTCGCCCTTGGCTTGTGCCGTGTCGGAGAAGGTGACCAGGCGCACGGCCACGGTGCCGAACTCGTCGTACTTGTCGAGCAGGTTCTTGATCGACTGGATGGCGGCCTGCAGGCGGGTGAGGCCATTGATGCCGCTGGCGTCGTTCATCGAGCCCGAGACGTCAAGCACGACCATGAGGTTGGTGTCCTGCACCGCCACGGTGGCGTTCTGCACGGCCGGTGCGGTTGGTGCATCGTCCTCCACGCTGATGGTCAGGTTGCCGACACCGCTGCTGGTACCGTCGCTGACCTTCACGCCGAAGTTGAGGCTCAGGGTGTCTTCGCCTTGCGAGCTGTGCTGCAGGCTGCCGGACAGGGTGAAGGTGTACTGACCGCTGCTGTTGATGGTGACGTTGGCCACGGTGGCCGCGTCGGCGGCGGTGCCAGCCTTGCCGATCAGGCCACCTGCGCCATCGGACACCCACACGACCTGCACGCCGCTCGTGGTGTAGACCGGGGTGGTCGGGGCCACGAGGCTGACGGTGAGGTTGGTGGAGTCGGCATCGCTGATGGCGATTTGGCCGGCCACGCTGGTGGCATTGGTGGTGTCGACCGACCCGGCGCTGTCGGCGATACCGCCGCTGAGCCCCTCTTCCGAGACGCTGTTGCTGGCGTTGCCCACCACCGGCGCGTCGTTCACCGGCGTGACCTGGATGGTCGTGGTGGCCACGTTGCTGGTGCTGGTGCCATCGGTCACGCTGACGTCGATCAGCCGTGCGGTGGCCAGGGGGTTGTCACCCGTGTTGCTGAAGGCGATCGCATGGATGGCCGTCTGGTAGGCGGCCAGCGAGGCCGCACCCGTCAACGTCACCACGCCACCACTGATGGTGGCGGTGATGCCGCTGGGCAGGCTTTCAGCCAAGGTCAAGACGTCGCCCGCTTGCGGGTTCAGCAGCTTGACCGTGGCGCCGGTGAGTTGGGTGCTGTCGGCATCGGTGACCTTGATGTCGAGGTCGCTGATGCGCACAGCCGTGCCGTTCTCGACATACGTGGCGGTGTAGCCGGTGCCCGTGGCACCGCTGGAGTTGTCGTCGTCCAGGTCGAGCGCGGGTGGCGCGTCGTTGTCGATGATGGTGGCCGTGCCGGTGGCGCTGCCATTGACCGCAACCGTGCTGGAAACCTTCAGGGTGAAGGCTTCACTTGACTCGGTTGTGCTGTCGTTCACCGTGGGCACGCGAACCAGGAGGCTCTGCGTGTTGGCAGGCACCGACACGCTGCCAGCGGTGACGGTTTGCCACGATTGCCCCTGGTTGAAGGAGACCTCCATCGTCGACGTGTAGTCGCTGGGCGATTTGGCCGTGCCGTCGGTGAGGGCCAGCGTCAGGGTCTGGGCGCTGCTGCTCGGGTGGCTGAGCGCCACGGTGAACACGGCCTTCTCGCCCTCGGTGACCTGAGGGCTGCTGACGGAGATCAAGGGGCGATCGTCGTCTGGCGTGATGCCCGGGGGCACGCTGCCGTTGCCGTCGTCCTTGATGGCCGTGGTGACTTCGGATGTGGTCAGGGTCGCGCCAACGGGCGTGCTCAGCTTGACTTGGTAAGCCTCGCTGCCTTCGAAGGTGCTGTCGTTCGTGATGGCGACCGTGATGGTCTTGCTGGTCTCGCCCGGAGCGAAGGTCAAGGTGCCAGTGGCGGCCGTGTAATCGCTGCCAGCCTTGGCCGTGCCGTCGGCGGTGGCGTAGTTCACCGTCACGGCCGTGCTGCTCGGGTTGCTCAGCGTCACGGTGTAGGTGACGGTGCCCGCGGCCTCGTTCACGTCGGCAGGGCCGGTGATGGCCAGGGTCGGTGTGCCGGTGGCGTCGGTGATGGTGCCCGTGCCTTCGACCGGCGCGGTGTTCTCCGGTGTGCTGGCCGCGACCTTGAAGGTCTCGGCCAGTTCCGTCAGGTTGTCCGGCGTGGTGGGCACGCGCACCACGATCTGGTCGGCGGCCGTGCCGGCCGGCACCGTGATG
>NZ_JAIZVX010000086.1 GCF_021768455.1 Aquabacterium sp.
GGACGAAAAAGTCCGTTTGGACAAGTGGCTGTGGGCCGCTCGGTTTTTCAAGACCCGCAGCCTGGCCAGCGATGAAATCGACAAGGGCCGCATTCTGGTGAACGATCAGGTGGCCAAGGCCTCTCGCGAACTCAAGTCCGGTGACAGGGTCGACATCCGCCAGACGGGTGGCCTGGTCCGCACGGTGGTGGTGACTGCGCTGAGCACCGTTCGCAGCGGCGCGCCGATCGCAGCCCTGCTCTATGAGGAAACAGCAGAGAGCCTGGCCCGCAAGCAGGCGCATGCCGAACAGCGCCGCCAGGGCGTGGAGCCCGCCGACGCCATCGAACAGGGCCGCCCCACCAAGCGCGACCGGCGCCAGCTGGCCGACTGGCAGCGTTGGTCGGCCAGCGTCGACGAGGGCTGAGCCCAGGCCTGCGGCCCTGGGCGGCCAACGCTGTTACAAAATTTCGCCTTTCCTGGCCCATCTGCCCCTTGAAAGCCGGCAGATCGCCCTGATATCCACAAGGTTTTCGCAATCCAACACAGCCAACAAGATGAGCGACACGAGCCAAACGCCCGCAGCCAACGACCTGCCTCCCGAAGCCGACACGCCCGCCACCGAAGGCGCCGTTTCGCTGGAACAGCAACTGGCCGACCTGCAGGCCAAGCACACCGAGGTCTCTGACGCCTACCTGCGCGCCAAGGCCGAAGCCGAGAACACCCGTCGCCGTGCCGAAGAAGAGATCAGCAAGGCCCGCAAGTTTGCGGTCGAGTCCTTTGCCGAGAGCCTGCTGCCGGTGCGCGACAGCCTGGAGGCCGCCCTGGCCTCTCACGCCGCCAAGCCCGACACCCCGGTAGAAACCGTGCTGGAAGGCGTGACCGCCACCCTGCGCCAGCTGGCATCGGCCCTGGAGCGCAACAAGGTGGTCGAGATCAACCCGGCTGCCGGCACCAAGTTCGACCCGCATTACCACCAGGCCATCAGCATGGTGCCTGCCGAGCAGGAAGCCAACACCGTGGTCGGCGTGCTGCAAAAGGGCTACTCGATTGCCGAGCGCGTGCTGCGCCCTGCCCTCGTCACCGTGGCCGCCCCCAAGTAAAGCGGCCTCATCCACGGCGTCGAACGCCCCGCCTCACAAGATCTGCCCCTGTTTGCGTCAGGGCCTCTTGAAAACGGCAAAGGCGTTCACACATGCGAACCAAGCGGGGGCCGCAGCGGCCTCCAAACCAGATACCCCTTAGGAGCAAAACATGGGCAAGATCATCGGCATCGACCTGGGCACCACCAACTCGTGCGTGGCCATCATGGAAGGCAACACCACGAAAGTGATCGAAAACAGCGAAGGTGCTCGCACCACGCCGTCGATCATCGCTTACCAGGAAGACGGTGAAGTGCTGGTTGGCGCCTCGGCCAAGCGCCAGGCTGTGACCAACCCCAAGAACACGCTGTACGCGGTGAAGCGCCTGATCGGTCGCAAGTTCACCGAGAAGGAAGTGCAGAAGGACATCGACCTGATGCCCTACACCATCGCAGCCGCCGACAACGGCGACGCCTGGGTGGAAGTGCGCGGCAAGAAGATGGCGCCTCCCCAGGTGTCGGCCGAAGTGCTGCGCAAGATGAAGAAGACCGCCGAAGACTACCTCGGCGAAGAAGTGACCGAAGCCGTGATCACGGTGCCGGCCTACTTCAATGACGCACAGCGTCAGGCCACGAAGGACGCCGGCCGCATCGCTGGCCTAGAAGTCAAGCGCATCATCAACGAACCCACCGCAGCCGCTCTGGCCTTCGGCCTGGACAAGCATGGCGCCGGTGACCGCAAGATCGCCGTGTACGACCTGGGTGGCGGCACGTTCGACGTGTCCATCATCGAAATCGCCGACGTGGACGGCGAAAAGCAGTTCGAAGTGCTGTCGACCAACGGCGACACCTTCCTGGGCGGCGAAGACTTCGACCAGCGCATCATCGACTTCATCATCTCCGAGTTCAAGAAGGAACAAGGCGTTGACCTGTCGAAGGATGTGCTGGCCCTGCAGCGCCTGAAGGAAGCCGCCGAAAAGGCCAAGATCGAGCTCTCGAGCAACTCGCAGACCGACGTCAACCTGCCTTACATCACGGCCGACGCCACCGGTCCGAAGCACCTGAACGTCAAGCTGACCCGCGCCAAGCTGGAAAGCCTGGTCGAAGAACTGATCGAGCGCACCATCGCCCCCTGCCGCATGGCCATCAAGGATGCAGGCGTGAGCGTGGCCGACATCCAGGACGTGATCCTGGTCGGTGGCATGACCCGCATGCCCAAGGTGCAGGAGAAGGTCAAGGAATTCTTCGGCAAGGACCCGCGCAAGGACGTGAACCCTGACGAAGCCGTGGCCGTGGGCGCTGCCGTGCAAGGTCAGGTGCTGGCCGGTGACCGCACCGACGTGCTGCTGCTGGACGTGACCCCGCTGTCCCTGGGCATCGAGACCCTGGGTGGCGTCATGACCAAGATGATCGGCAAGAACACGACCATCCCGACCAAGTTCGCCCAGACCTTCTCCACCGCCGACGACAACCAGCCGGCCGTGACCATCAAGGTCTTCCAGGGTGAGCGCGAAATGGCCTCGGGCAACAAGATGCTGGGCGAGTTCAACCTCGAAGGCATCCCGCCCGCACCGCGTGGCACGCCTCAGATCGAAGTGTCGTTCGACATCGACGCCAACGGCATCCTGCACGTGGGCGCCAAGGACAAGGCCACGGGCAAGGAAAACAAGATCACCATCAAGGCTAACTCGGGTCTGTCGGAAGACGAAATCCAGAAGATGGTCAAGGACGCGGAACTCAACGCGGCCGAAGACAAGAAGAAGCTGGAACTGGTGCAGGCCAAGAACCAGGGCGATGGCCTGGTGCACAGCGTGCGCAAGTCGCTGACCGAATACGGCGACAAGCTTGACGCCGGTGAGAAGGAAAAGATCGAAGCCGCGATCAAGGACGTCGAAGAAGCCATCAAGGGCGACGACAAGGACGACATCGAGGCCAAGACCAACACCCTGATGACCGCCAGCCAGAAGCTGGGTGAGAAGATGTATGCCGACATGCAGGCCGCCCAGGGCGCTGCCGGTGCCGAAGGCGCGCAAGCCGCCGGTGGCGCCGGTGCCGAACAGGCCAAGCCTGCCGACGACAACGTGGTCGACGCCGAGTTCAAGGAAGTGAAGAAGGACTGATTCGGCTTCTGACTCTCAGCCGACGGGGCACAGGCTGTGTGAGCGCAAGCTCATGCCCTGTGCCTTTGTCGGATCCAGACCCGATACAGCGACCCGTTCGCTCAGCCTCTCAAGACCATGGCAAAACGCGATTTTTATGAAGTACTCGGGCTCGCCAAGGGCGCGTCCGACGAAGAGATCAAGAAGGCCTACCGCAAGCTGGCCATGAAGCATCACCCTGACCGCAACCAGGGTGACAAGGCCAAGGAAGCCGAAGAGAAGTTCAAGGAGGTCAAAGAGGCCTACGAGATGCTCTCGGACCCCAAGAAGAAGGCTGCTTATGACCAGTATGGCCACGCCGGTGTCGACCCCAACATGGGTGGCGGGCGCGGTGGCCCCGAGGGCTTCGGCGGCTTCGCCGACGCCTTCGGCGACATCTTCGGCGACATCTTTGGCCAGGGTGGTGGCGGTGGCCAGCGCCGTGGTGGCGGTGGCCCACAGGTCTACCGTGGCAGCGACCTGTCCTACGCGATGGAAATCACGCTGGAAGAGGCTGCTGCCGGCAAGGACACCCAGATCCGCATCCCGGCCTGGGACGAATGCGGTGTCTGCCATGGCTCCGGCGCCAAGCCCGGCACCAGCGCCAAGACCTGCCCGACCTGCAATGGCGCGGGCACCGTGCACATGCGCCAGGGCTTTTTCAGCGTGCAGCAGACCTGTCCTCACTGCCAGGGCACCGGCAAGGTGATCCCCGAGCCGTGCACGGCCTGCCACGGCCAGGGCAAGGTCAAGAAGACCAAGACGCTGGAAGTGAAGATCCCCGCCGGCATCAACGAAGGCATGCGCATCCGCTCGGCCGGCAATGGCGAGCCTGGCACCAATGGCGGCCCGGCCGGCGACCTCTACATCGAGATCCGCATCAAGCAACACGAGATTTTCGAGCGCGATGGCGACGACCTGCACTGCTCCGTGCCCGTGCCCATGACCAGTGCGGCCCTGGGCGGCTCGATCGAGGTGCCCACCCTGGGTGGCAAGGCCGAGATCGAGATCCCCGAAGGCACGCAGCACGGCAAGACATTCCGCCTGCGTGGCAAGGGCATCAAGGGCATCCGCTCGAGCTACCCGGGTGACCTGTACTGCCACATTTCGGTTGAGACACCGGTCAAGCTCACCGAGCACCAGCGCAAGCTGCTCAAGGAACTGGACGAGTCCTTCCGCAAGGGCGGGGAAAAGCATTCCCCCAATTCCAAGAGTTGGACGGACCGCGTGAAGAACATCTTCAAGTGAGCCGCGCGCCGTGCAGGGGCACGGCCTGTTCTCCCACTCCCAGACGGCGCCATGTGCGCCGTTTTTTCATGGCGCGGCAAAAAGTTGCCAGCCGAGACACATCCGGCTCAAGTTCACTTTCACATGGCCGAAACCTCGTTCGTGGAGGCCCGTGCATCCGGCACGCAGCCTCCCGCGTGGCGCACCGCTTTGTGTGCCGTCCATGCAAGCATGAGAGCAAGGTGCCATGGCGACCATCATCACCCCCTACACCCACCTGACGGCTTTGATCATCGACGACATGGCCACCCAGCAGACCACCTTGCGTGGGCAACTGGCCATGCTGGGCGTCAGCAAGGTGGAGCAGGCCACCACACCGGATGATGCGATGCGCCAGATCAAGGCCAAGCGCTACAACCTCATCCTCTGCGACTACAACCTCAACAACAAGACCGACGGGCAGCAACTCTTCGAGTTCGCGCGCGACAACAAGCTGCTGGCGCCCGACTGCCTCTTCTTCATGGTGACGGCCGAAGGCGCTTATGCCTCGGTGGCCTCGGCCACGGAGCATGCCCCCGACGCCTACCTGCTCAAGCCCATCACGGCCAGCGACATCGAAGAGCGGCTCAAGACCATGCTGGACAAGCGCCAGGTGCTCTTGCCCATCAACCAGAAACTGGAGCGTGACGACCTGGCCGGCGCCCTCGCCGAGTGCGACAAGGTGCTGGCCAAGCCCAACCGCTGGGCCATGCAGGCCATCCAGACAAAGGGGCAGTGCCTGTTGCAACTGGGGCGCCATGAAGATGCCAAAGCCGTGTACCGCGCCGTGTTGGAGCAGCGCCCGAACCTGGTCTGGGCCGAACTGGGACTGGCCCGGGCTCACAAGGCGGCGGGGCAGTTCGAAGAAGCCAAGATGCTGGCCCAGGGCATCATCCAGTCACGCGACGGCGAGAAAAACGTGGCTGCCTATGACGTGGTGGCCGAGGCCCTGGAAGCCCAGGGTGACACCTGGGCGGCCCAGGCCGTGCTGCGCGATGCCGCCAGTGTGGTGCCGTCGGCCCGTCGCCACCGACTGCTGGGCGAGGTGGCCTACCGCAATGGGGACCTCGACACCGCCAAGGAGAGCCAACTGAAGGTGGCCAAGGCCACCAAAGGTTCGGTGGTGGCGCAGGCGCAGGACACGCTGTCTCTGGCGCAAACCCTGGTTGACCGCCACGAAGCCCAAGACGCCATTGCGCTCCTGGCCGAGGGAGCAGGGGCATGGCGAAACAACCCCCAGTTCGAGAGTGCATCGCTGGCCGTGAAGGTGCAGGCCCAGGTGCGCGCAGGTGACGCAGAGGGCGCCGCCAGGACACTGGAGAAGGCGCGCAACGTTCTGCGCAAGGGCAAGGCCGACTTCAACACCATTGCGCTGGCCAAGGCCGAACTGCTGTGTGGTCACGAAGAAGCCGGGCTCAAGCTGCTGGAAGCCGCGGTCAGCGCTGACCACGAAAACCCGCGCGTGAAGCAGATGATCGGCAATGCGCTGAAGGAAACGGGTCACGAGGACAAGATCCATCAGGTTATCGAGTCGGCAGCTGCAGGGCTGGAAAACCGCGTGAAGGACGCTCGCAAGCTGCTGCGCGACAGCCAGGTTGACGAGGCGATCGCCGCCATCGAGGCCGCGGTGAAGGACTACCCGGAAAACACTGGCGTGCTGCTGCAGGCCGCGCAGATCAACTGCATGTCGCTGCGCCTGAAGAAGGAGCTCAACGCGGCCACCGTGGAGCGCGTGCGCATTTACCTGCAACGCCTGGAAAAGCTGATGCCAGCCAATGACCGCGTCACGCAGATGCGGCGCTACTTCCGCGAAACCATGGGTGCGCTGCAGGATCCCGCGCCCACGGCCGTGAACCATTGAGCGACCGAGGCACCGCATGATTCCCGATGGCGTGGCCCTCATCGCCCACGACCTCAAGAACGCCCTCGGCTGGCTGGAGAACGACCTCGCCCGCCTGTGCGAAGCCCCTACCCGCGCCATGGCCCATGAGGCCCATGCGCACTGCGTGGGTCTGCAGCGTCGATTTGTGCACTTCCTCACGCTCTACGGTGCCGCAGATGGTCTGCCCACCCATTGCGAAGACGAATCCCCGCTGGACTTGATCGACCTGCTCGTCGCACACCCCCTGTTGCCCACGCAAAGCCCTCACCTGAGCCTCGCCCGGGGGGACTGCGCGACCGCGCCGCTGTTCTGGTACTTCGACCACCGGCTCGTGCACATGGCCCTGGAGGCCGCGCTGCACAACGCCGCCCGTTTCGCCCGCCATCGCATCACGCTGGATGCAGCCGTGCGGGATGGGCAGCTGGTGTTTGGCATCGACGACGATGGCCCAGGTCTGGGGTGCGAAGACGCCTCGCCTCAGTCCGCCCAGTCCACCGGCCTGGGGACCGCCCTGTGCACGGCCGTTGCCCAGGCACACCGTTGTGGCACACGCCAGGGCAGCGTTCGGCTGAGCCCGCGGCCCGAAGGCGGCACCCGCTTCGAGCTCTGGCTGCCCTGAGGCCAGACAACGGTTCGTGCGCTCTTGCGCATTCCGTCTCGGAAAGTGGCAAAAGTGCGCAAGGCAAGGCTACATCGCACGCCAAGTTGGCCGATGACCGTACATCCTCCAGGGCGAAGAGGCCCTGTGGTGTCAACCGGCTGATGTGCCAGGTGACACGTGCAGCACGCTTTCTGCTGCCATTTTTGTCAGATGCCGAACCATGCCCCACACCCACAACGAGGTGCCCATGCTGAACGAGACCCCCACTCAGCGACCTGAGATGAGCCTGATGCAACTGCAAGCACTCTGGATGGGGCTGGAAGCACATGGGATCATGAACCTGCGCTTTGATCTCGATCCCGAGGGGCGCTTCACCTATGTCAGCGATCCGCTGAAGGCCTTGCTCAAGCACGATGGCGGCACCAACCTGCTGGGGCTGACCTTCGAGAACATCCTGTACGCCACCACCGCGCTGGACCAGTGGGCCATCGCCCTGGACCAGGCCGTGAGCGGGCAGCCCAGCACCCTCGAGTGCGCGGTGCGGGGTGCCACGGGTGAACGGTCGATGATCAAGATCGTGCTGGTCGGTGTGCTCGACGAGCATGGCCGAGCCAGCCAGGTGGTCGGCACCGCAGCAGACATCACGGAGCGCTCTTCACAGTTGGGCGACTTCCACCACCTGCGCGAGGCCTTCAACAAGGGGCGCCCGACGGCCGAGTTCGCCATGGATGGCAGCATCACCATGGCCAACGAACTCTACGCTGATCTCTGCGGCCACAAGCACGCACAGCTGATCGGCATGAACCTGTCTGCGCTGTGCATCAAGGAGCACGTCAGCAGTGAAACCTACCGCCAGTTCTGGGCTGACTTGTGCGCAGGCAAGCAGTGCCGCGGTGAATTCGCCCGCGTGCGCAAGGACGGTCAGACCTATTGGATACGCGCCAGCTACATCCCCTTTTCCGACATCTACGGCAAACCGAACAAGGTCATCGAGTTCGCCGTCGACATCACGGCGGAGAAACTCCTGGCCAGCGAATACCTGGGCAAGGTCAATGCCATCGACCGCTCACAGGCGGTCATCGAGTTCACGCCAGATGGGACCGTTCTGTCGGCCAACGAAAACTTCCTGAAGCTGTTTGGCTACGAGGCCACCGACGTGATCGGGCAGAACCACCGTCTGTTCTGTGAGCCCACCGTGGTGGCTCGACCCGATTACCGCACCTTCTGGATCAGCCTTGCCCAAGGTGAATTCAAATCTGGCGAGTTCAAGCGCCTGGGCGCCGGTGGCAAGGAAATCTGGATCCAGGCGACCTACAACCCCATTTTCGATTTCGACGGACGGGTGTGCAAGGTCGTCAAGTTCGCCATGGACGTGACGGAAGCCAAACTCAGGCAGGCCGAGTTCAAGGGCAAGGTCCAGGCCATGGACCGGGCGCAGGCCGTGGTCGAGTTCGACCTCAAGGGCCACGTGCTGAACGCCAACGACAACTTCCTCAAGCTCATGGGCTATGAGCTCAATGAAGTGGTCGGCAAGCACCACATGATCTTCTGCGAACCCAGCTATGTGAAGAGCCAGGAATACGCCGACTTCTGGACCCGCCTGGGCCACGGAGAGTTCGAGACCAGCGAATACCGCCGGTTCACCAAGATGGGCAAGGATGTCTGGATCCAGGCCACCTACAACCCCATCTTTGATGCCAGTGGCAAGCCCATCAAGGTGGTGAAGTTCGCCCAGGACGTGACCGCGCTCAAGCTGCGCAATGCCGAGTTCGAAAGCCTCATCAACGCCGTGAACCGCGGCCAGGCCGTCATCGAGTTCGACATGGAAGGCAAGGTCATCACGGCGAACGGCAATTTCCTCTCGCTGATGGGCTACCGCCTGGACGAAATCAAGGGGCGCCACCACCGCATGTTCCTGGACGAAGCCGAGGCCAGCAGCCTGACCTACTCCGCCTTCTGGGAGCGACTGAACCGTGGCGAGTTCGACGGTGGCGAGTACAAACGCCTGGCCAAGGACCGCAAGGAAGTCTGGATCAGCGCCACCTACAACCCGATCTTCGACGTCAATGGCAAGCCCGTGAAGGTGGTGAAGTTCGCCAACGACATCACCGATGCCCGCAACAGCAGCGTCGAGAACGAGGGTCGCATCAACGCCATCAACCGCGCGCAAGCCGTGGTGGAGTTCGACCTCGATGGCAATGTGCGCCAGGCCAACGACAACTTCCTGCACCTCATGGGCTACGCCATGCGAGAAGTGCAAGGCAAGCACCACTCGATGTTCTGCAGCCCGGAACACATCATGACCACCGAGTACCGAGACTTCTGGAACGCCCTCAACAAGGGCGAATACCTCAGCGGGCGATTCTGTCGGACCGGCAAATACGGCCGGCAGGTCTGGCTGCTGGCCACCTACAACCCCATCCTCGACCAGCGCGGGCAGGTGGTGAAGATCGTGGAATTCGCCATGGACATCACGGCGCAGGTCGAACTGGAAGAACAGATCCAGGCCCAGACCAAGCAGATGGAAGAGGCGATGGTCATCCTGGGCGAGAACTTCAAGCAGATCAACGAGAACACCAGCTCGGCCCAACGCATCGTGGCCAAGACCGAAGAAGAGGCACAGAACAGCCTCTCGACCTTGAACCAGTCGATCGAAAGCATCGAGCAGGTCCGGGAGTCTTCGGAAGAAATCCGTACCATCGTCAACCTCATCAGTGACATCGCCAGCCAGACCAACCTGCTGGCCTTCAACGCTGCCATCGAGGCGGCCCGCGCCGGTGAGCATGGCCTGGGCTTTGCCGTGGTGGCCGCCGAGGTGCGACGCCTGGCCGAACGCTCTGCCGTCTCGGCCCGCGACGTGAGCCGCCTGGTGGACGAGACCACCAAACGCGTGGCGGTCGGTTCGGACTCCGTCAACAAGTTCGGCATGGCCTACCAGGAGGTGACGCAATCGATGGCAGCCATGCTCCAGGCGATCAAGGACGTGCACGCCGCCACCGACAGCCAGCAACACATCGCGCACGAGGTGGACTTCCTGGTCAAGGACCTCCTGGCCACCGCGGCCAAGCGCCTGTCGGCCAACAACAGCACCGAAAGACGCTGATGGACAGCCCCGCCGTCACCGAATCGGATGCCGGCCCTTCAGCCGGTCTCATCACGGCCATGACGGTCGTGGCCGTGGCCTCGGGTGACTCGGCCCAGGCCGCGGCAGCGGGCGTCACCCACATGGGCCTGCTCAAACTGGGCGAGATCGAACTGGCCGTTCCCTCGCAGTACATGCGCGAGGCCATCCCCTGCCCTACCCGCTTCAGCCGTCTGCCCACCAGTTCGGATGCCGTGGTCGGTGCGGTCGATGTGCGTGGCGACATCATTCCCGTGCTCGACCTGCGCCCCAGCCTGGGCATTGCGGCGAGCTTCGAGGGCCTCAAGCGCGTGGTGATCGTCATGCACCGCGATCGCATCTTCGGCATCGTGGTCGACGCCTTGGGCGGTGTGCTGGCCATTCCCACGGCCAGTTCTCGTCCGCTGGACTTCGTGAACCCGACGGGCGCGCCCCTGATCCGCGAGGTCTTCTCGATGGACGAAGGTCAGCGTGTGGTCAGCGTGCTGTGCCTGGACGGGATCATGAGCATGGCCAACGTGCCGGTCACGCTGACCCAGGGCCGAGCATCAGGCCAGACGGCCGCGGTGCAGCGGCGGGTGACCCAGGTCTGGCGTCCCTATGTCATGTTCGAATGCGGCCACACCCGCCTGGCCATGAACGCCGATGTGGTCGACACCGTGCTCGACATCGACAGCCTGGGCAGCACCTTCACCCCCAGTGCCGGTTGCCTCGGGGTGTTGCAGACCGAGCAGCGCAAACTGGCGGTGGTCGACCCTCTGGCCCTGCTGGACCTGGGGCGTGGCAGCACCTACTCCGATCGCCAGGTGCTGGTGCTCAAGGTGGGCAGCGACGCCGTGGGCCTGCTGGTTCGACAGGTCACCCGCATCGCCCGCCTGGACGAGGCCCTGAGCCGACCGGTGCCTGCCATGGCCTTCACGCGCTCCGAGATGTTCGAAGGCATGATGCCCATTGAAGACTTGGGCGATTACCTCAAGGTGTCGGCCAGCGCCCTGCTGGCGATGCCGGAGGTCACTTCCATGGCGAGCATCCATGGCCGCGCTGCACAGGCCCCTGCGGCCCTGGGTGGCGCCATGGGCAGCAAAGACGGCACGCAGGGCAGTCAGGGTGGCACGCGTCGCAGCGAAACCTACCTCACCTTCAAGGTCGACGTGGAACTCGCGACCGTGCTCAAGCAGGTTCGCGAGATCCTGCCCGTGCCATTGAGCATCACGCCCATCGAGCGCCCCGGTGACCCGCGCGTCGGGCTGTTCACGCACCGTGAGCAGGTCGTCACCATCGTGGATCTGGCCGATCTGTGCGGTGCACCGCCCACGGCTTGCGGTGCCGAAGCCCGCCTGTTGCTGGTCGACGGTCAACAGGGCTGTGTGGCGTTCCTGGTGCCAGAGGTCTTCACCATCGAGCAGGCGCAATGGGAACACGCCGCCATCGCGCTCGACCAGTTCCGTCGTGGTGACGAACTGCAGCTGGCCGTGCGCACCCGCGCCTTGCTGACCTTCGGGCAGAGTGGCCGCAGCCGCGGCGTGCAGGCACTCGACCTGCAACGCATCACCCGCGCACTGGAAACACAGTGGGCGCCCACGGGCAGCGCCGCACCGGAGGCCGCCAACGACGCGGTGGCCGCAGCCTGATCAGCCTTCGCTCTTGACGCAGTCCACGTAGTAGCGCACGCCCCCGCCGGGCAGCTCTTCGGCCACGAGGCCGTGCACATCGGTGGCGAAGCCGGGGAAGGCCGCGTTGAAGGCACGCGTGAACTTCAGGAAGTCCACGATCTTCTTGTTGAAGCGCTCACCCGGGATCAGCAGCGGGATGCCCGGCGGGTAAGGCGTCAGCAGCGCCGTGGTGATGCGGCCTTCCAGCTCGTCGATGTCCACACGCTCGGTCTGGCGGCGGGCAATGCAGGCGTAGGCGTCGGAGGGCTTCATGGCCGGCTCCAGGCCCGAGAGGTACACGTCCGTGGTCAGGCGGGCGATGTCGCCCTTGGCATAGGCTTCGTGGATGCTCTGGCAGAGGTCCTTGAGGCCCATGCGCTCGTACTTCGGGTGCTTCTGGCAGAACTCGGGCAGCACGCGCCACAGCGGCTGGTTCTTGTCGTAGTCGTCCTTGAACTGCTGCAGGGCCGTCAGCATGGTGTTCCAGCGGCCCTTGGTGATGCCGATGGTGAACATGATGAAGAAGCTGTAGAGGCCGGTCTTCTCGACCACCACGCCATGCTCGGCCAGGTACTTGGTGACGATGCTGGCGGGGATGCCGGTCTTGGCAAACTTGCCCGACACGTCCAGGCCCGGGGTGATGATGGTCGACTTGATCGGGTCGAGCATGTTGAAGCCGTCGGCCAGGTTGCCGAAGCCGTGCCATTTCTCGTTGGCCTTGAGCACCCAGTCCGAGGGCTTGCCGATGTCGCCGGTGACCAGCTTGTCCGGGCCCCAGACCTTGAACCACCAGTCTTTGCCGTATTCCTTGTCGACCTTGCGCATGGCGCGGCGGAAGTCCAGCGCCTCCTTGATCGACTCTTCCACCAGCGCGGTGCCGCCCGGGGGCTCCATCATCGCGGCGGCCACATCGCACGAGGCGATGATGGCGTACTGCGGCGAGGTGGAGGTGTGCATCAGGTAGGCCTCGTTGAAGAGGTTGCGGTCCAGCGGCACGGTTTGCGAATCTTGCACCAGGACGTGCGAAGCCTGCGACAGGCCGGCCAGCAGCTTGTGCGTGGACTGGGTGGCGTAGACCACGGCCTCCTTCGGGCGCTGACGGCCCTTGCCCATGGCGTGGTACATGCCGTAGAACTTGTGGAAGGCGGCGTGCGGCAACCAGGCTTCGTCGAAGTGCAGGTTGTCGATCCAGCCATCGAGCATGCCCTTGATGGTCTCGGTGTTGTAGAGCACGCCGTCGTAGGTGCTCTGCGTGATCGTCAGGATGCGGGGCTTGGCCTTCTTCGCGTCCACACCCTTGAGCAGCGGGTTGGCGGCAATCTTCTTGCGGATGGTGTCCGGCTCGAATTCGCTTTGCGGGATGGGGCCGATGATGCCGAAGTGGTTGCGCGTGGGCGTCAGGAACACGGGGATGGCCCCGGTCATGATGATGCTGTGCAGGATGGACTTGTGGCAGTTGCGGTCCACCACGACGATGTCGCCCGGGGCCACGGTGTGGTGCCACACCATCTTGTTGGACGTGGACGTGCCGTTGGTGACGAAGAAGCAGTGGTCGGCGTTGAAGATGCGCGCGGCGTTTTTCTCCGACTCGTAGACCGGGCCGGTGTGGTCCAGCAGCTGTCCGAGTTCTTCCACGGCGTTGCACACGTCGGCGCGCAGCATGTTCTCGCCAAAGAACTGGTGGAACATCTGGCCCACCGGGCTCTTCAGGAAGGCCACGCCGCCGGAGTGGCCAGGGCAGTGCCAGGAGTAGGAGCCATCCTGGGCGTAGTCCATCAGCGCCTTGAAGAAGGGCGGGGCCAGGCCGTCGAGGTAGCTCTTGGCTTCGCGGATGATGTGACGCGCCACGAACTCGGGCGTGTCTTCGAACATGTGGATGAAGCCGTGCAGCTCGCGCAGGATGTCGTTCGGGATGTGCTCCGACGTGCGCGTTTCGCCATACAGGTAGATGGGGATGTCGTTGTTCTTGAAGCGGATCTCTTCAATGAACTTGCGCAGGTTGAGCACGGCCGGGTCGAGCTCGGGGCCCGGGGTGAACTCTTCGTCGTCGATCGACAGGATGAAGGCACTGGCGCGGCTTTGCTGCTGCGCAAACTGGGAAAGGTCGCCGTAACTGGTGACGCCCAGGACTTCGAAGCCCTCTTTCTCGATGGCCTCGGCCAGCGCCCGGATCCCCAGACCCGAGGTGTTTTCAGAACGGTAGTCTTCGTCGATGATGACGATCGGGAAACGGAAACGCAGCATGGCCAGGCCCTGGTGAAACGAGATGGCGGGAGGGGATTCGGAAGATCGCGAAGTGTAGGGGCTGCGGCCGGCGTTTACCTTGAACGTTTCATGATATTTGCGTGAAAACCTGGGGTGGCTGCCGGTGCCACGCCGGGGCGACGTAAACTGCGCTGCACAAGAGGGGAGACGCGTGGTATGAGCGAATCGACGCTGTGGTGGATCGTGGCCGGATTTTTCGTCAGCCTGGAACTGCTGACCGGCACGTTTTACCTGCTGATGCTGGCCCTGGGCGCCCTGGGAGCCGGCTTGGCCGCGCTCGCCGGCCTGGACCAGTCGACGCAGATCGTCGTGGCCGCCCTGCTGGGTGGTGGCGCCGTCTATGTCTGGCACCGCCGCCTGCTGCGGCGCGGCGCCCTCGACACCGAGGGCTATGCCACCACCGGCCTGGGCTCCATCGACGTGGGGGAGCGCGTTCAGGTCAAGACCTGGGACAACGACGGCACCGCCCGTGTGCATTACCGAGGCAGCGAGTGGATGGCCCGCTTTCATGGCACGCATGTGCCGACCGCCGGGCTTCACCGCATCAAGGCCATCGAAAGCAATTACCTCGTTCTCGAACGGCTCTGAAGGTTTCGCCAAATGGAATTTGCCATCGTTTTGCTGGTCATCGCGGTGATCTTCGTGGCCAAGTCGGTCAAGGTCGTGCCGCAACAAAGCGCCTGGGTGCTGGAGCGCCTGGGCAAGTACCACGGCACCTTGACGGCCGGACTGAACGTGGTCGTGCCTTTCGTGGACAACATCGCCTACAAGCACTCCCTGAAAGAGGTGCCACTGGACGTGCCCAGCCAGGTCTGCATCACGAAGGACAACACCCAGTTGCAGGTCGACGGCATCCTGTATTTTCAGGTGACCGACCCGATGCGGGCCAGCTACGGATCGTCGAACTACCTGCTGGCCATCACGCAGCTGGCGCAGACCACCTTGCGCTCGGTGGTGGGCAAGATGGAGCTGGACAGGACCTTCGAGGAACGCGACCTGATCAACGCCGCGGTGGTGACCGCGCTGGACGAGGCCGCCTCCAGCTGGGGCGTGAAGGTGCTGCGATACGAGATCAAGGACCTCACCCCGCCAACCGAGATCCTGCACAGCATGCAGGCGCAGATCACGGCAGAGCGCGAAAAGCGCGCCCTGATTGCGGCCTCGGAAGGCCGGCGCCAGGAGCAGATCAACATTGCCACAGGTGAGCGTGAGGCCTTCATCGCCCGCTCGGAAGGCGCCAAGCAGGCAGAGATCAACAAGGCCCTGGGCGAAGCCGCGGCCATTGCTGCGGTGGCCGAGGCCACCGCTGAAGCCATCACCAAGATCGCGGCCGCCATCAAGCAGCCGGGCGGCCAGGACGCCGTGAACCTCAAGGTGGCCGAAAAGGCCGTGGAGGCCTACGCGCAGCTTGCCCAGAAGAACAACACCATGATCGTGCCGGGCAACATGAGCGAGGTCTCTGCCTTGATCGGCACGGCCATGACCCTGCTCAAGCAGCCCCCGAAGCTTTGAGGCAGGCTGTTGGCCGCGTGAACAAAGAGGAAGCAGGCCATGTCGACCGTTGAACTCACCCCCGGGCGCAATGTGCTGGGTGGCCCCCTGAGGGCATGTTCCTACGACCCGATCACGGGTTACTTCCGCGATGGCTGCTGTCGCACGCGGCGAGACGACACCGGCCTGCATGTGGTGTGCGTCAAGGTCACGGCCGACTTCCTGGCCTTTTCGATGAAGATCGGCAACGACCTCTCGACACCCCGGCCGGAATGGCGCTTCCCGGGCCTGAAGCCGGGGCAGCGCTGGTGCCTGTGTGCCAGCCGCTGGCTGGAAGCCTGGAAGGCCGGCGTGGCACCACCTGTGTCCCTCGAAGGCACCCATGAGCGGGCACTCGACGTGATCCCCCTGGACGTGCTGCAGGCCTTTGCCATCCAGCCGGTGAAGCCGGATCAGGGCTGAAGGGCCATTGGCATCGGGTGCTGGTGGGGCTGGTGCGGCGGCGCCTCAATCGTCAGCGTTCGCGTCCAGCCCCGGAAACAGCACCGAGGTGTAACCAAAGCGGGTGAAGTCGCGCACGCGCATGGGGTAGAGCTTGCCAAAGAGGTGGTCGCACTCGTGTTGCACCACCCGGGCGTGGAAGCCCTCGGCGATGCGATCGATGGGTGCGCCCCAGGGATCGACGCCCGTGTAGCGGATGCGGGAGAAACGCGGCACCACGCCTCGCAGCCCCGGCACCGACAGGCAGCCCTCCCAGCCTTCTTCTTCCGCCAGCACGCCGGCCTCGTCGGGCAAAGGCGTGATCACCGGGTTGATCAGCACGGTTTCGGGCACGGCAGGCGCGTCGGGGTAACGCAGGCTGCGGCCAAAGCCGAACACCACCACGGCCAGGTCGACGCCGATCTGGGGAGCGGCCAACCCGGCGCCCTGAGCATGGGCCATGGTCTCCTTCAGGTCGGTGATGAGGGCGTGCAAGGCGGGGGTGTCGAAGTCGGTGACCTGGGCGGCGGTGCGCAGCAGGCTCGGGTCGCCCATTTTCAGGATGTCGCGGATGGCCATGTTGGAAGGGATGGGTCAGATGGCAGGGATCGCGGGGGCCAGCAGCTCGCGCAACATCGCCGCGTGGGCCTTGCGCTGGGCAGCCAGGGCATCGTGCGGGTTGTCATCAAGGGCCAGCTGCCACATGGCGGCGAACACCCCTGGCGCCAGCAGCAGCCAGGGGGATTGTTTCACCACGCTGTCTCTCAGTGTGCCCTGGGCCACACCCTGTTGCACCAGCGCCTCGATGGCAGCGAGGTAGGGGTCGAGCACGGCCTGCCGCCAGCGGGCCACGTGTTCCTTGACGCGTGCGCCGTCTGAGAGCAGGAGGCGCAAGGTCAGGCGTTTTTGCGGGTCGTTGAAGGCGTCGTACATGCGGTCGAGCACGCGCTCGATCACGGTGTCCACCGTCACCCCTTCGCCAGGCTGACAGACCGGGCCGCCGCCTTCCATCGGGCACAGCGTGCGGTTGAGCAGGGCTTCGAAGATGTCTTCCTTGCTCTTGAAATGGGTGTAGATGCCGCCTTTGGAGAGGCCTGCCCGGGAGGCGATGTCGTCGATGCGGGTGCCGGTGTAACCCTCTTGCACAAAGGCCTGCAGGGCGGCGTCCAGGATCTGGTGGATGCGGGTGTCTGCGGGCAGGCGCTGGCGCGGGGTGGCGCGCGCCTCTGATGCCGAGGCTGCGGGGGCGGTGTGTGACATGGGGATGAAGGACATCGGGTGATGGCCGAAGCTTAGCGACCGACCATCCGGTTTCTCGTTGCGCTGCATCAAGGGCGGCCAAGGGCACGGCGCCTAAAGTCAAGCGAGATCATCCTTCCTCGGCCCGCCGCTGGCACCGCCGCTCACGAGACGCCCATGCGCCACCCTGCCTTATTTGCCGTCGCTGTGCTGTGCGCAGGCTGCACCAGCATGGCGCCGCCATACCAGCAGCCCCGGTTGCCTGTGCCCGAGCATTACGAGGGGGCCCGCGCCACCACACCGACCCTGACCGTGGCAGACCTCGACTGGCGCAGCGGTTTCACCGACCCCGCCCTGCAAGACCTGATCGAGCGCGCACTGCGCCACAACCGCGACCTGCGGGTGGCCACCTTGCGGGTAGAGGAGGCCCGCGCAGCCTATGGCATCCAGCGCGCCGACCAGTGGCCCAGCGCCCAGGCCACCTTGGGGATGCAGCGCAGCCGCCTGCCCGCGCTGCCGCCGCTGACCCGGCAGCCAACCTTGTTGACCGGATACAGCGCCATGCTGGCGAGTTCCAGCTGGGAGCTGGATTTCTGGGGCCGTGTGCGCAGCCTGGAAGACAGTGCCCTGGAGCGTTTCCTCGCCAGCGACGAGGCACGCCGTGCGGTGACGCTTTCGCTCATCACCCATGTGGCAGACAGCTACCTCGCCCTGCGCGAGCTCGATGAGCGCCTGACCCTGGCGCGGCGCACAGTCGAAAGTCGCCAGGCCTCGCTGCGCATCTTCACGCGCCGGCAGGAAGTGGGCGCCAGTTCCAGGCTGGAACTCACCCAGGTGCAGACCCTGTTGGCCCAGGCCCAGGCTTTGTCGGCCCAACTCGGCCAGCAGCGCGCGGCCCAGGCCCACGCCCTGAGCTGGCTGGTGGGGGACGAGGCCCAGCCCACCGTGCCCGCAGGCGAACTGGCCGACACGGCCATCGCACCCGTGGTCGAAGCCGGTCTGCCCTCCGCCTTGCTGCTGGACCGCCCCGACCTCATCGCCGCCGAACACCAGCTGCGCGCAGCCCATGCCCAGATTGGCGCCGCCCGCGCGACCTTTTTCCCGACCATCGCCCTCACCGGTGGCGGGGGCAGCGCCAGCAGCGAACTGGGGCAGCTGTTCGACCTCAATGGCCGTGCCTGGACCCTGATGCCCCAGATCAGCCTGCCCATCTTCGATGGCGGTCGACGCCAGACCAACCTCACGCTGGCCGAGGTGCGGCGCGACATCGCGGTCGCGCAGTACGAACAGGCCATCCAGGGCGCATTCCGGGATGTGCAGGACGCGCTCTCGGCTCAAAGCGCCACGCAGGCCCTTCTGGCAATCCAGCGCCAGGCCCTGCAGGCCCAGAGCGAACGGGCTCGCCTGGCGCGGCTGCGCTACGACCATGGCGCCACCACCTTCCTGGAGGTGCTCGATGCCGAGCGCGACCTGCTGACCGCCGAA
>NZ_JAIZVX010000211.1 GCF_021768455.1 Aquabacterium sp.
CACCCGCTACGACACCATCCTCGACTGGGCGGCCTTCGACACCTGGCTGGCCCGCATCCACGCGGCGCCCCTGGTCGCCTTCGACACCGAGACCGATTCGCTCGAGCCCATGAAGGCCCGCATCGTGGGCCTGAGCTTCTCCGACAAGGTGGGCGAGGCCTGCTACATCCCGCTGCGCCATGAGGGCCCGGACGCCCCTGTGCAATTGCCACTGGACGAGGTGCTTGCCAGGCTCCAGTCCTGGCTGGAAGACCCGGCCAAACCCAAGGTCGGTCAGAACATCAAGTACGACACGCATGTGCTGGCCAACCATGGCATCGCCATCCGCGGTTATGCCCACGACACCATGCTGCAAAGCTATGTGCTCGAAGCGCACCGCCCGCACAACCTGGAAAGCCTGGCCCTGCGCTTCACCGGCCGCAGTGGGCTCAGTTACGAGGCCGTGGCGGGCAAGGGCGCCCAGCAGATCCCGTTTGCGCAGGTGGCCGTGCCCGTGGCCTCGCAGTATTCGAGCGAAGACAGCGACCTCACCCTCAACGTGCACGAAGTGCTGTGGCCCCAGCTCGAGGCCGAGCCCGCCCTGCAGGACATCTACGCCCGCTTCGAGATGCCCGCCTCGCGCGTGCTGGCGCGCATCGAGCGCAATGGCGTGCTGATCGACCGTGAGCGCCTGCAGCAGCAGAGCCACGAGCTGGGCCAGCGCATCGTCGAACTCGAACAGCAGGCATACGAGCTGGCCGGCCAGCCCTTCAACCTGGGTTCGCCCAAGCAGCTGGGCGAGATCCTGTTCGTGAAGCAGGGCCTGCCCGTGGTCAAGAAGACGGCCACCGGTGCGCCCTCGACCAACGAAGAGGTGCTGGAAAAGCTGGCGGAAGACTACCCGCTGCCGGCCCGCATCCTCGAATACCGCAGCATGGCCAAGCTCAAGTCGACCTACACCGACAAGCTGCCGCTGATGATCAACGAACAGACCGGCCGCGTGCACACCAACTACGCCCAGGCCGTGGCCGTCACCGGGCGGCTCTCCAGCAACGACCCCAATTTGCAGAACATCCCGGTGCGCACGGCCGAAGGGCGCCGCATCCGCGAGGCCTTTGTCGCGCCGCCGGGCCACGTCATCGTCAGTGCCGACTACTCGCAGATCGAGCTGCGCATCATGGCCCACATCTCGCAAGACGAGAACCTGCTGAGCGCCTTTGCCCAAGGCATCGACGTGCACAAGGCCACCGCCGGCGAGATCTTCGGCGTGAGCCCGGACGAGGTCAGCAGCGAACAGCGCCGTTATGCCAAGGTCATCAACTTCGGTCTGATCTACGGCATGAGCGCCTTTGGTCTGGCCAAGAACCTGGGCATCGAGCGCAGCGCGGCCACGGCCTACATCGAGCGCTACTTCACCCGCTATCCCGGCGTGAAGCGCTACATGGACGAGACCCGCGAACAGGCCAAGGCACAGGGCTACGTCGAAACCGTGTTTGGCCGCCGCCTGTGGCTGCCCGAGATCAACAGCCCCAACGGCCCCAGCCGCGCCGGTGCCGAGCGGGCGGCCATCAACGCGCCCATGCAGGGCACGGCGGCCGATCTGATCAAGCTCTCCATGGTGGCCGTGCAGGATGCGCTCGATGCCCAGGGCAAGGCCACGCTGATGATCATGCAGGTGCACGACGAACTGGTCTTCGAGGTGCCCGAGGCGGAGCTGGACTGGGTCCGCACCGAGGTCCCCCGGATGATGGCCGGCGTGGCCCAGTTGCGCGTGCCCCTGCTGGCCGAGGTGGGGGTGGGCCCGAACTGGGAGGCCGCGCACTGACCGTGCTTCCTCCGAATGGCCGAGCAATGCTTGAAAGGTGTCACATAACTGTCATCAAGAAGACATGGGTGCCGTCCTAAGATTGAGCAACCGCGTCCTTGCTCTGGACGCGGCAACACGCTTAACAGGAAGTGCCCTCAGGTGTCAGGTGTCCCACGTTTGAAGTTGCTGAGCCGCGAACAGGCCATTCTCGAATTCAACCGCCGCGTGCTGGCCCAGGCCCAGCGCCAGGACGTGCCCCTGTTGGAACGACTGCGTTACGTCTGCATCGTTTCCAACAACCTCGACGAGTTTTTTGAAGTCCGCTTTGCCGACGTGCTGGAGGCCTCGCGCTCCCGCGGCACCGGCATCGACAAGGACTACCTCGCCGAGGTGGCCCGCGAAACCCACCAGCTGGTCGAAGAGCAGTACCGCATCTTCAACGACGTGCTCGGGCCCGAACTGCGCAGCGCCGGCATCCTCATCCTGAACCATGCCGAGCGCACCCCGGCGCAGCGCGAGTGGGTGGCCGATTTCTTCCGCCGCCAGGTGCGACCCCTGCTGGTGCCCATCGGGCTGGACCCTTCCCACCCCTTCCCGCAGGTCGCCAACAAGACGCTGAACTTCATCGTGCGCCTGGGTGGCCGCGATGCCTTTGGCCGCGACAACGACATCGCCATCGTGCGCATCCCCCGCGTGCTGCCGCGCGTGATCGAGCTGCCGGCGGCCGTGAGCGAAGGCAAGCAGGCCTATGTGCTGCTGTCCAGCGTCATCCGCGCCCACCTGGAAGAGCTTTTCCCCGGCCGTGAGATCGAGGCCTTCTCGCAGTTCCGCCTCACGCGCGACTCCGACATCGACGTGGACGAGGACGACGTCACCGACCTGCGTCAGGCCCTGCGCTCGAAGATGAGCACGCGCCAGTTCGGGCAGGCCATCCGCCTGGAAGTGGTGCGCAGCTGCCCCAAGGACCTGTCCGACTTCCTGCTGGAGCAGTTCGGCCTCAACCACCAGACGCTGTTCCAGGTCAATGGCCCGGTCAACCTGGTGCGCCTGACGCAGTTGATCGACCAGGTCGATGGCGACACGTGGCGCTTCCCGCCCTACAACGCCGGCTGGCCCCATGGGCTGCCCGATGACGGCGCCGTGTTCGAGCACCTGCGCAAGCAGGACGTCATGTTGCACCACCCCTTTGAGTCCTTCGATGCGGTGGTGTCCTTCCTGCGCGCGGCGGTCTACGACCCCGATGTCCTGGCCATCAAGCAGACGATCTACCGCACCGGCAGCGAGTCGGTGCTGATGGACCTGCTGCTGGAGGCCGTGCGCCGCGGCAAGGAAGTGCTGGCCGTGGTCGAGCTGAAGGCCCGCTTCGACGAAGAGGCCAACATCAACTGGGCCGAGCGCCTCGAAGCCCTGGGGGCCCAGGTCGTCTACGGCATCGTGGGCCTGAAAACCCACGGCAAGATGATGCTGGTGACGCGCCGCGAAGGCAGCCGCCTGCGCCGTTATGCCCACCTCTCCACCGGCAATTACAACCCCAAGACCTCCAAGCTCTACACCGACGTGGGCTACCTCACGAGCAACACCGAGCTCACGGCCGATGTGGACATGGTTTTCCAGCAGCTCTCCAGCCTCACCCAGGTGAAGGCCACCAAGCAGCTGCTGCTGGCCCCGTTTGCGATGCAGAAGCAGATGATCCGCCTGATCGGGCGGGTGGCCGAGTCGGCCCAGGCCGGCAAGCCGGCACGCATCGTGGTCAAGTGCAATGCGCTGACCGACGAGCCCCTGATCAAGGCCCTGGTCGAGGCCGGCCAGGCGGGCGCCGAGATCGATCTGATCATCCGTGGTGCCTGCATCCTGCCGCCGGGCGTGCCAGGGCTGACCGAGCGCATCCGCGTGCGCTCGGTGGTGGGGCGCATGCTGGAGCACACGCGGGTGCTGTATTTCCGCTGGGGCGAGGCCGAGTACGAAGAGGCCCTCTACCTCTCGAGCGCCGACTGGATGAACCGCAACATGACCCGCCGCATCGAGGTGGCCTGGCCGGTGCGCGAGCCGACCCTGCGTCAACGCGTGATCGACGAGTGCCTGGTGCCCTACCTGCTCGATGCCCGAGACGCCTGGCGCCAGGGCGGCGATGGCCGCTATGAGCGCGCGGGAAGCGATGGCCCCAGCGCCCAGCTGGCCCTGATGCAGCGACACCAGGCTGTCACCTGATGGTCACGGGTTTGCCGCCAGGCGCGGGCATGCTGCGTGAGCCTGAATCAGGGCCTGCCCGGCCACAGGCTGTTTGACCGACCGGAGCACCACATGGACCTCATCCTGTGGCGGCATGCGCAAGCCCATGCGCTGCCGCTGGACCCCGAACAACAGGCCCTGGCGGAGGCCGGTGAGCCGCTGACCGTGCACATCGAGCCGGCCCTTGACCTCGCCCGCACCCTCACGCCCAAGGGGGAGCGCCAGGCCGAGCGCATGGCCCACTGGCTCAACCAGCGCCTGACCGAGGCCACGAAGGTCATTGTCAGCCCGGCGCAGCGCACCCAGCAGACGGCCCTGGCCCTGGGGCGCCATTTCAAGACGCTCAACCAGCTCAACCCCCACGCCAGCGTGGACGACCTGCTGGCCGCCGCCCGCTGGCCCCGCGCCAAGGAGCCGGTGCTGATCGTGGGCCACCAGCCCACCCTGGGCCTGCTGGCCGCCCGCCTGATGACCGGGCAGGATCAGGCCTGGTCCATTCGCAAGGGTGCGGTGTGGTGGTTGCGCGGCCGCGAGCGCGATGGTGAACTGCAGGTGACGTTGCACGCGGTGCAGCAGCCCGACTTCCTCTGAGCCACAGACACAGGGCTTTGCACCCGGGGCCACAGGATCACCCCGGATCAACCCGATAATCGGTGCATGAGCACGACCATCGCCGCTGCACCGAGCGCCGACACCCCCTCTGCCGACGCCGCGCCCCTGCGCTGGCACCACCAGCACCCCGTGCGCGTGTACTGGGAAGACACCGACGCCGGGGGCATCGTCTTCTACGGCAACTACCTGAAGTTCATGGAGCGCGCCCGCACCGAGTGGTTCTCGGCCGCCCTGGGCGTGGGGCAGGAGCAGCTGCGCCGCTCGGGGCAGGGCATGTTCGTGGTCACCGACACCCAGTTGCGCTACCTCCGGCCCGCCCGGCTGGACGACCGGCTCGTGGTCACCGTGGCTGTGGCCGAGGTGGGCCGCGCCAGCGTCAGCTTTGCCCAGACCGTGCGCCGGGGCGACACCGTGCTCTGTGAAGGCCGCGTGCGAGTTGGGTGGGTGATGCCGGTGGCCGCGC
>NZ_JAIZVX010000301.1 GCF_021768455.1 Aquabacterium sp.
ACCACGGCAAAGCCGCGGCCCTGTTCACCGGCACGGGCGGCTTCCACCGCGGCGTTCAGCGCCAGGATGTTGGTCTGGAAGGCGATGCCGTCGATCACGGTGATGATGTCGTTGATCTTGCGGCTGGCGTTGTCGATCTCGGCCATGTTCGACACCACCTGCGAGACGATCTGCTCGCCGCGCTGGGCCGAGGTGGCGGCGCTCGATGCCAGCTGGTTGGCCTGGCGGGCCGAGTCGGCGCTCTGGCGCACGGTGCCGGTGAGCTGCTCCATGGAGCTGGCGGTCTGCTGCAGGTTCGAGGCGGTGTGCTCGGTGCGGCTCGAGAGGTCCTGGTTGCCGGTGGCGATCTCGCTGGACGCGGTCGAGATGGAATCGGTGGCCTGGCGGATGGTGGCGATGGTGTCGCGCAGGCGGGTCGTCATGGCCAGCACCGATGCGCGCAGGGAATCGCTGTCGCCGTGGCGGGCCGGCAGGTCGATGTCGAGGTCGCCCTCGGCGATTTTCGAGACCACCTTGCGCAAGGTGTCGGGCTCATCGCCCAGTTCTTTCCAGACCGAGTTGACGATGGCCGCGGAGGCCGCGCCCAGCACGCCCAGCACGATCAGGCCGGTCACGATGGTGATCCACACGCTGCTGTTGACGCCGCGGGTCGCGCTGGCCTGGGCCGTGTCGATGGCGGCCTGGGCTTCGGCCTTGTGCTTCTCGAGCGCTTTTTGCAAGGTCCCCAGGGAGCTTTGCATCTGGCCGACCAGGTCGCCCGGCGCGCTCTTGTCGAGCAGGGCCTTGGTGGCACCCAGAGAGCTGGTCTGATACGCCTCGAATGCGCTGCCCAGCTCCTGGGCGGCGGTGCTCTTTTCGGGCAGCTTTTGCAGGCTGCCCACTGCCCCGCGTGCGGCGGCGATCACGCTGTCGGTGTCTTTCAGGCGGTCCGCTTCGCCTTCGGCGGCGGCGGTCTGCAGGGTCAGGCGCAGCTGTTCCGTGCTGCGGTCGATGGTCTGCACATGGGCCAGAAAGGGGTTGTCGACGTCGTGAAGGTGCGTGAGCACGGCCGAGGTGCGCTCGCCCACGATGACGCTGGTGGCCACGCCAACCACGAACACCGCGGCGGCACTGATGGGCAACATCCAGATTTTGGTACGAAAGTTCATTCTGCCTCCTGGGCTGGCGGGGTCTGCGCCGGACGCGGCACTCCTGTGGGGCCCGTGCTTGTATCGGCATGATGGCCTCCGACCTGAAGGCCTGAACGTGCGAAAAGTCCGCAATACCCATGGCAATCTCGCTGCCACCGGGCGTGCCGCGCTGGAGGCTCCCGCCGCCGAAGCGCTGTCACCGGCTTCCTAC
>NZ_JAIZVX010000302.1 GCF_021768455.1 Aquabacterium sp.
GCGAAGCGCAGCAGGCGCAGGGCGGCGTCGCGCAGCACGTCCTTGAGCAGGCGGGCCTTCACGCGCTTGCCCTTGACGTTGATGGTGTTGAGCTTGGCCACGGCTTTGCCGGCGATGGCCTGTTCCACCGCCACATAGGTGTGGAAGTCGGTGATGTTGATCTTGCCGATCTGGCTGCCGGCAAAGCCGGCTTCGCCGGTGAGTGCACCCAGCACGTCGCCCGGGCGCATCTTTTCCTTGCGGCCGCCCAGCAGCTGGATGGTGACCATGGGCGGCAGCAGGGGCTCGCCGGTGTCGGCGGGCAGGGCGTCGAGCGGGAACCACCTGGATTCCTGCTTCTGCAGCAGTTCGATGTTGCCCACGCGGCCCATCTCGTCCATGCTCGCAAGGTTCAGGGCCAGGCCGGAGGCGCCAGCGCGGCCCGTGCGGCCGATGCGGTGGATGTGCACTTCGGGGTCGGGCGTGACGTCGACGTTGATGACGGCTTCGAGCTGGGCGATGTCCAGGCCGCGGGCGGCCACGTCGGTGGCGACCAGGACGCTGACGCTGCGGTTCGCAAACTGGATCAGGACCTGGTCGCGCTCGCGCTGCTCCAGCTCGCCGTGCAGGGCCAGGGCCTCGATGCCGTGCGCGGTGAGCACGTCGACCAGGTCGCGGCATTGCTGGCGCGTGTTGCAGAAGGCGATGGCGCTGGCGGGGCGCTCGGCCTTGAGCAGGCGGGTGACGGTGTCCAGGCGTGTGGCCCGGTCGACCTCGTACCAGCGCTGTTCGATCAGCTGCGTGGCGGGTGCGGCCTCGATCTTCACTTCCTTGGGGTTGCGCAGGAAGCGCGCGCTCAGCCTGGCGATGTCGTCGGGGTAGGTGGCCGAGAACAGCAGGGTCTGGCGGTCCTTGGGACACTGGCTGGCCACCTTGACCATGTCGTCATGGAAGCCCATGTCGAGCATGCGGTCGGCCTCGTCGAGCACCAGGGTGCGCAGGCTGCCAAGCTGCAGGGTGCCGCGCTCCAGGTGGTCCATCAGGCGGCCGGGTGTGCCCACCACGATGTGGGCGCCGTGGGCCAGGCTTTCGATCTGGGGGCGCATGGTGCTGCCGCCGCACAGGCTCAGGATCTTGATGTTGGCCTCGGCGCGGGCCAGGCGGCGCAGCTCCTGGGTGACCTGGTCGGCCAGTTCGCGGGTGGGGCACAGCACCATGGCCTGCACGTCGGCAAAGCGTGCATCGAGGCGGTTGAGCAGCGCCAGGCCGAAGGCGGCGGTCTTGCCGCTGCCGGTCTGGGCCTGGGCGATGAGGTCGTGGCCGGCCAGGGTGAGCGGCAGGCTGGCCGCCTGGATGGG
>NZ_JAIZVX010000010.1 GCF_021768455.1 Aquabacterium sp.
CAGCCTGTGTGTGGGCGCCTCTGTGCTGCGCATCATCCACCTGCTGCTGTATCGACGAGCATCCCAGCGCGAGCATCCTGCGTGGCTGAGTAGCCTGGCCATCGTTTGCGGCCTGCACGGCATGGCCTGGGGCACCGCCGGGATGCTCATGCCCGTGCACGACCTGGCCGACCTGGGCCAGTGGCTGCTGCACCACCTCAACGACATCGTCAGCCAGGCCGCGTGGATGGGCGTGCTGCCCGCCACCCTGGCCCTTGCGCTGGGCCTCCTGGCGCGGCGCTTTCTGCCTCACCACATCTTTGTCTTCATCCTGGGGCGCGGTTTCATCGTGACCGGCCTCGCCGTGGGCCTGGTGGGCGTGCTCAGCACCCTGGCCGAGCGCCTGCCCGGCAGCATCAGCAGCGCCGAATGGGTGCTGGCGCACTGGCTGCTCGGCTTCGGAGAGGCCTTCAGCACCGGCATGCTGACCGCGATCTTCGTGGCCTTCAAGCCGCAGTGGATGCTGACCTACTCCGACGCTCGCTACCTGCCGCCGCCTGCACCACGGCAACCCTGAGGCCGCCAACGGCCACCTCCGTGACATGCGCCACGCCGAGCCGGTCAAGCATTCCCGGCAGGTCGCCGATAAGGTGAGGCAACCGGCGCCGTGATGCGATGACCTCTCCTCCCTGGCTGACCTCCTTCCTCGCCCTCCTGCTTGGCCGCAGTGCGCGGCGGCGGCGTCACGTCCTGTTCGTTCTGGCGACGGCCCAGCTCTACATGGTCAGCATGGTGGTCATCTTCCAGGGCATGGGCCACGGGCTGATCCGCAAACCGGTCGCCCTCACCCTGCTGGCTTGCTGCGTGCTGGTATTCGGCGTCGTGTTCACCCTGGTGCGCAGCGGTTGGTCGGCCCGGCTGGACGACCCGGTGCTCACTTTCCCTCATGCGCTGGCCTGCCAATTCCTGTGCGTGCTGGCCTACGTTCTGCTGGGGCGTGACGGGGCCGACATCATGATCCTGATGGGGCAGACCATCGTGGCCGCCATGTTCCGCCTGCGTCCGCACCAGATCCTCAAGCTCGGCCTGATCAGCGTGGGCATGCTGTGCGCTGCCGTGCTGCATGTGCGGCTCACGTCGCCCGACTCGCTGTCTCTTCTGGTCGCCAGCGTCCAGTTGCTGATGGGCGGATCAACCTTGCTGCTGCTCTCCCTGGTGGGCAAATGGGTGAGTGAAATCCGGGTGCACCTGGGGCGGCAGGCCGACACCCTCCAGCAGACCTTGACACGGCTGCAGCACATGGCGACCACCGACATGCTCACCGAACTGCTCAACCGCAGGGTCACGGAAGAGCACCTCGGTCGGGAACTCAAAATGCACAGCCGACATGGGCAGCTCGTGTGCGTGGCCCTGATCGACATCGACCACTTCAAGCGCATCAACGACCAGTTCGGCCACCACGCTGGCGACCTGGCCTTGCGCGCGCTGGCCGACCACGCTCGGGGCCAGGTCAGGCCGCCAGACAAGCTGGGGCGCTGGGGCGGTGAGGAGTTCCTGCTCATCCTGCCCGGCATGAACCTGGACGACGCGTTGGAAACCCTCGAGCGATTGCGCATCGGCACCAATGCGATCCGGATCGATGCCCACCCGGACCTGCGGATTGCGCTGTCGGTGGGCCTGGCTGCAGCGCGCCCGGACGACACGCCCGAATCCCTGGTCGACCGGGCCGATCAGGCGCTCTACCGGGCCAAACGGCTGGGGCGCAATCGCTGCGTGGTGGCTGGCGTGAGCGATTCGCCCTCGCCAGCCCCGTCACTGAGCGAACCTCGACATGAACTGGCACGACCTCCGTTCTGCGGCCCCCTGCCGGCAGGAGGGACTGCGTGAAGCACGCCAAACGGCCCCAGCGTGAGTCGCCCGCGAGGCACACCTCCGTGCTGCTGGCACCCTTTCACCGCCTGGGCGATGCGGTGCTGGGCACTGACCGGGCCACCCGTGCCCGCACACGCGCCATCCTCCTCTGCGCCGTCATGTACGCCATCTGCTGCGCCGCCGCCTCGCTGTCGGCCGAGCTGGGCCTGATGCGCGCTTTTGCGCCCACCTTGCTCGAGGCCACCTGCGTGCCGGCCTACCTGGTCATCTACGCACTGGTGCGCAGCGGCCGCACCCAAAAACTGTCTGACCCGGCCTTGATGGTGCCGCAGAACGTCTTTGCCCTGCTGGCCATCGCCTTCGCCTACACCGCCGTGGGCCCGAACGACCGAGGCGCCGTGCTCGTCCTCATCGCCCTGGTCGTGGTTTTCGGCATGTACACCCACACCCCCCGACAATCGGCTGCCATCGGTGTGATGGCCATGCTCCTGTTGGGGGGCAGCATGGTCGTGCTCTCTCGCTGGGACCCGGTCTACTACCCGCCTGCCCGGGAACTCATCCGATTCGAACTCATGGCCGGCACCATGCCGGCCCTCATCCTGTCCGGCTTCCAGCTCGCCAGCTGGCGGACACGGCTGTCAACGCAGCGCCGCGAGCTGCAGGAGGCACTTGACCAGGTGCACCAGCTTGCCACCCGCGACGCCCTCACCGGACTGCTCAACCGCCGGGCCATGCAGGACCTGCTCGACGAGCAGCTGCGCCGTTTCGAGCGCCATGGCGAACACTTCGCCCTGGCCTTGATCGACCTGGACCACTTCAAGCGCATCAACGACCAACACGGTCACCGCACGGGAGACGATGCGCTCAAGGCCTTTGCACAAGCCGCCACCACCTGCTTGCGCGAGACCGATACCGTGGCCCGCTGGGGCGGTGAAGAATTCCTGGTGCTCATGCCACACACCGGCGCCCACAAGGCCACCACCGCCCTGCAACGGTTGCGCTCGATGCTGAGTGAAACGACCGTGGGGGCCACCGAGGCGGGCATCAGGCTGGGGTTTTCGTCTGGGGTGGCGGTGCACGAGGTGGCCACGCCCTTGACCCAGACCCTGGAGCGCGCCGACCGCGCCCTTTACCAGGCAAAAGAAGCGGGACGAGGCCGCGACGTCCGTGCGCCTTCGCTCAGGGCCGTCTGACTTCGTGCCGCGGCGCGGGGATAATCACGCCCCATGAACCCGCTGCTCTCCAAACTCCAGCCCTACCCCTTCGAGCGCCTGCGCAAGCTCACGGCCGGTGTGGTACCCAACGCCAGCCATCGCGCCATCAGCCTGGGCATCGGCGAACCCAAGCACCCCACGCCCGCCTTCATCAAGGATGCGCTCACCGCCGCGCTCGATGGCTTGGCCGCCTACCCCGCCACCGCGGGCGAGCCCGCCCTGCGCGAAGCCTGCGCCGCCTGGGTCGAGCGCCGTTATGGCCTCAAGCTGGATGCCGCCACGCAGATCCTGCCGGTCAATGGCTCGCGCGAAGCCCTGTTCGCCCTGGCCCAAACCGTCATCGACCCGACGCAGCACCTGGACGCCGGCGGCCCCGCCGTGGTCTGCCCCAACCCGTTCTACCAGATTTACGAAGGCGCGGCCCTGCTGGCCGGAGCCCGCGTGGTCTTCGCCAACTCCGACCCGGCGCGCAACTTCGCGGCCGACTGGGGCAGCATCCCCGAAGCGACCTGGGCGACCACCCAGCTGCTCTATGTCTGCTCGCCCGGCAACCCCACGGGCGCCGTGATGCCACTGAGCGAGTGGGCCAAGCTCTTCGAGCTGAGCGACCGCTTCGGCTTCGTCATCGCCTCCGACGAGTGCTACTCCGAAATCTATTTCCGCGAAGGGGCCGACGCCGCGCCCCTGGGCGGCCTGGAAGCCGCCGCCAAACTGGGTCGCAGCGATTTCAAGAACCTGATCGCACTGACCAGCCTGTCCAAGCGCTCCAACGTGCCGGGGCTGCGCTCGGGCTTCGTCATGGGCGACGCGGCCATCATGAAGGCCTTCCTGCTCTACCGCACCTACCATGGCAGCGCCATGAGCGTGGCCGTGCAGCGCGCCAGCATCGCCGCCTGGAACGACGAGGCCCACGTGGTCGAGAACCGTGCGCTCTACCGCCAGAAGTTCGAACGCGTCACCCCCCTCCTCGCCTCGGTGATGGACGTGGCCTTGCCGGATGCCAGCTTCTACCTCTGGGCCAAGGTGCCTGTGGGCGTGGCGGGCCAAAGCGGCCTGAGCGACGACGAATGGTTCACCCGCGAGCTCCTGGCTCAATACAATGTCGCCGTGTTGCCCGGCAGCTACCTGGCCCGTGAGGCCGGTGGCGTCAACCCGGGTGCGGGACGCATCCGCATGGCCCTGGTGGCCGGTGTCGACGAGTGCGTCGAAGCGGCCGAACGCATCAAGGCCTTCATCCAATCCCTTTCTGTCTGAGAAGAAACATGACCCAAGCCCTGCAAACCGTGATCGACAACGCCTGGGAAGGCCGTGCCGAGCTGTCCGTGGCCAATGCGCCCGCCGAAGTGCGTGACGCCGTCAACCACATCATCGACCAGCTCGACACCGGCAAGCTGCGCGTCGCCGAGAAGATCAACGGTGCCTGGGAAACCCACCAGTGGATCAAGAAGGCCGTGCTGCTGAGCTTCCGCCTCAACGACAACGTGCCCATGGGCGACGGCCCCCTGCAGTTCTTCGACAAGGTCCCCAGCAAGTACGGCTCGATGAGCGCCGAGCAGCTGCGCGCCACCGGTGTGCGCGTGGTGCCGCCGGCCGTGGCCCGCCGTGGCTCCTTCCAGGCCAAGAACGTGATCCTGATGCCTTCCTACGTCAACATCGGCGCCTACGTCGATGAAGGCACCATGGTCGACACCTGGGCCACCGTGGGTTCGTGCGCCCAGATCGGCAAGAACGTCCACCTGTCGGGCGGCGTGGGCATCGGCGGCGTGCTGGAGCCCCTGCAGGCCAACCCCACCATCATCGAAGACAACTGTTTCATCGGCGCCCGCTCGGAAGTGGTCGAAGGCGTGATCGTGGAAGAGAACTCGGTGATCTCGATGGGCGTGTACATCGGCCAGTCGACCAAGATCTACGACCGCGCCACCGGCGAAGTGTCGTATGGCCGCATCCCCGCCGGTTCGGTGGTGGTGTCGGGCAACCTGCCTTCGGCCGATGGCAAGTACAGCCTCTACTGCGCCGTGATCGTCAAGCGCGTGGACGCCCAGACGCGCTCCAAGACCAGCATCAACGACCTGCTGCGCGGCGCCTGATTGGCCAGCGCCCGACGTGATCTGTCTGTTGGTTCGTAACGCCCGAGGAGGCACTTGATGAGCGGTGGGAATCTGGAAAGGGTCTTGCGCCTGATGGCCGAGAAAAAGGCGTCCGACGTCTTCCTGTCTGCCAAGACACCCATCCTCATCAAGATCCACGGGCAGATCATGCAGCTCACCGACCAGGTGCTGACGCCCTCACAGCCGCGTCAGCTTCTGTCGGAGCTGATCTCGTCAACCCAGATGGAAGAGCTGGACGAGACCGGCGAGCTGAACCTGGGGATCACCATCCCCGGGGTCGCCATCTTCCGCCTGAGCGCCTTCAAGCAACGCGGCTCGGTGGCGGCGGTGTTTCGCCACATCCCCACCGACATCCCGCCGCTCGAATCCCTGAATGTGCCCGACAGCCTCAGCCAGCTGGTGCTGGAGAAGCGCGGCCTGATCCTGCTGGCCGGTGCCACCGGTTCGGGCAAGAGCACCACCATCGCCTCGATGCTGGAGCACCGCAACCAGCGCATGACGGGGCACATCCTCACCATCGAAGACCCGCTGGAATTCCTGTTCTCCAACAAGAAGTCCATCGTGAACCAGCGGGAAGTGGGGCGCGACACCCAATCGCTGCAGGTCGGCCTGAAGAACGCCCTGCGCCAGGCCCCCGACTGCATCCTGATCGGTGAGATCCGCGACCGCGAAACCATGACGGCGGCGCTGTCGTACGCGCTCTCGGGCCACCTTGTGCTGTCGACCCTGCACGCCAACAACAGCTACCACGCGCTCGGCCGCATCCTGTCCTTCTACACGCCCGAAGCCCGCCCGGCCTTGCTGAGTGACCTGGCCTCGGGCCTCAAGGCCATCGTGTCCCAGCGCCTGCTGAAATCCACCAGCGGCGGGCGTGTGCCGGCCGTCGAGGTGCTGCTCAACACCCAGCTCGTGAGCGAGATGATCGAGCGCGGCGACTTCACCGGCGTCAAGGAGACGATCGAGAAGTCGATGGCCGAAGGCTCGCAGAGCTACGAGCAGGACATCGCCCGCCTCATCACCGAAGGCCTGGTCACCCGCGACGAGGGCCTGAGCCACGCCGACTCGCCCACCAACCTGATGTGGCGCCTGCAAAACGACGAAGGCAGGGCCAGCAAGCTGGCGGCCAAGGTCGAGGAGCAGGACGATGGCCCCTCCTTTACCGAGATCACGCTGGACGTCAACCACGACGAAGTCAGCGGTTTCTCGTCCACCCGTTTCTGAGCCCGCCCTGACATGTCCGCCACCGTGCGCCTCACCGAGGCGCTGATCGCCCGTCCTTCTGTCACCCCCGTCGACGACGGTTGCCAGACCCTGATGGCCGAGCGCCTGCAGGCCATCGGCTTCAGCTGCCAGACCCTGGTCTTCGGCCCCGAATCCGCTCCCGTGACCAACCTCTGGGCCATCCGGCGCGGCACAGGCCACGCCAGCGGCGCGCCCACCCTGGTCTTTGCCGGCCACACCGACGTGGTGCCCACCGGCCCCCTCGATCAGTGGACCAGCCCGCCCTTCGTGCCCACTTACCGGGATGGCCTGCTCTACGGCCGCGGCGCCGCCGACATGAAGACCTCGCTCGCCGCCATGATCGTGGCCAGCGAGGAGTTCGTGGCCGCCCACCCCCAGCACGCGGGCAGCCTCGCCTTCCTGATCACCAGTGACGAAGAAGGCCCCTCGGTGGACGGCACCGTCAAGGTCTGCGAATGGCTGCAACAACAAGGTGAACGCCTGGACGCCTGCATCGTCGGCGAGCCCACCTCGGTCAAGCAGGTGGGCGACATGATCAAGAACGGGCGTCGTGGCTCGCTCTCGGGCAAGCTCACCGTCAAGGGTGTGCAAGGCCACATCGCCTACCCGCACCTGGCCCGGAACCCCATCCACCTGGCTGCGCCGGCCCTGGCCGAACTGGCCGCCATCACCTGGGACGCCGGCAACGACCACTTCCCCCCCACCAGCTGGCAGATGTCCAACATCCATGCCGGCACTGGCGCCAACAACGTCATCCCGGGCGAACTGGTCATCGACTTCAACTTCCGCTTCTCGACCGAATCCACGCCCGAAGGCCTGCAGGCTCGGCTTGAAGCGGTGTTGGCCAGACACGGCCTCGATTTCAGCATCGGCTGGACGCTGGGGGGCCGCCCCTTCCTGACCCGGCGCGGCCCGCTGGTCGACGCCATGGCTGCGGCCATCAAACAGGTCACGGGCCTCGACACCGAACTGTCCACCACCGGCGGCACCTCCGATGGCCGCTTCATCGCCCAGATCTGCCCGCAAGTGGTCGAGTTCGGCCCCTGCAACGCCAGCATCCACAAGATCGACGAACACGTGGCCCTGGCCGACATCGAGCCCCTGAAAGACATCTACCTCCAGACCCTGGAAAGGCTGCTCGCATGACCGTGATCGAGCTCATCGAGCAGGCCGCCGCCCGCCTGGATGCGGCCCAGGTCGGCTACGGCCACGGCACCACCAATGCCTTCGACGAAGCCGCCTGGCTGGTGCTGTGGCAACTTCAACATCCCATTGATGCCCTCGACGAGGTCGAGCACCTGCCCGTGACTGGCGAACAGGCCGATGCGGTGTACGCCCTCATCCAGGACCGCATCGCCACCCGCAAGCCCGCGGCCTACCTCACGAAGCAGGCCTGGCTCCAGGGCGTCCCTTTTTACGTGGACGAGCGCGCCATCGTGCCTCGGTCCTTCATCGCCGAGGTGCTGGCCGATGGCAGCATCGATGCCTGGCTGGGCGAGCACACCACCCGTGTGCTCGATCTCTGCACCGGCAACGGCAGCCTGGCCGTTCTGGCCGCCATGGCCTACCCCGATGTCAGCGTCGATGGCGCCGACATCAGCCCCGACGCCCTGGCCGTGGCCCGCATCAACGTCGACCAGCACGGGCTGGCCGAGCGCATCACCCTGTTGCACAGCGACGGCCTCGCGGGCGTCCAGGGGCCCTACGACCTGATCCTGTGCAACCCACCCTATGTGAACGCCACCTCGATGAAGGCCCTGCCCGCCGAGTACCAGGCTGAGCCCGAGCTCGCCCTGGCCTCCGGTGAAGACGGCATGGACTTTACCCGCGCCCTGTTCGCCGCCCTGCGCGCGGAGCCCGACCGCTACCTCAGCGAAAACGCCGTGCTCGTGCTGGAAATCGGCAACGAGCGCCCGAACTTCGAGCGCGCCTTCCCCGATCTGGCCGTCACCTGGCTGGACACCTCTTCCGGCGCCGACCAGCTCCTGCTGCTCACCCGCGACGCCCTGCTCCTCGACGCGGCCTGAACCGCGTCCAACCTGTTTCCGACATGATCGTCCTGAAAAACGTCTCCCTGCTGCGAGGCGTGAAACCCGTCCTGGACCAGGCCAACGCCACCATCCATCCCGGAGAAAAAGTCGGCCTGATCGGCCGCAACGGCGCGGGCAAGTCCTCGCTGTTCTCGCTGCTGGCCGGCCGCTTGCACCCCGATGCCGGCGACGTGGAATTCCCGCCCGCCTGGCTGCAACCCGGCGGCATGGCCGAGGTCGCGCAGAACATGCCCGAGACCGACGAGGACGCCACCGAATATGTCTTGCAGGGCGACACCCGCCTGATGAAGGCCAAGGCCGACCTGGCTGCCGCAGAGGCCGCCGACGACGGCAACGCCATCGGCGAGGCCCACGCCAACCTGGCCGAAGCCGGCCACTTCGACGCCCCCGCCCGCGCCCAAGCCCTGCTGCTGGGCCTGGGCTTCACACTGGAACAGGCCCTGGCGCCCGTCAACAGCTTCTCGGGCGGCTGGCGGATGCGCCTGCAACTGGCGCGCGCCCTGATGTGCCCGGCCAGCCTGTTGCTGCTGGACGAACCCACGAACCACCTGGACCTCGACGCACTCGTGTGGCTGGAAGCTTGGCTGCAACGCTACGAAGGCACGCTGATCATCATCAGCCACGACCGCGAATTCCTCGACGCCATCACCAAGGTCACCCTGCACCTCGACGACGGCAAGCTCACCCGCTACACCGGTGGCTACACGGCCTTCGAGTCCATGCGTGCAGAGCGCATGAGCCAGCAGCAGGCGGCTTTCGCCAAGCAGCAGGACAAGATCGCCCACCTGAGCAAGTTCATCGCGCGCTTCAAGGCCCAGGCCAGCAAGGCCCGCCAGGCCCAAAGCCGCGTCAAGGCGCTGGAACGCATGGAAAAGCTGGCCCCGGTGCTCACCGCCAGCGACTTCCAGTTCAGCTTCCCCGAGCCCCAGAGCCTGCCCAACCCCATGCTCTCCCTCAAGGAGCTCGCCTGCGGCTACCACCGCGAAGGCGCTGCCCCCCTGACCATCGTCTCGGGCATCAACCGCTCGGTGTTGCCGGGCCAGCGCATTGGCATCCTCGGCGCCAACGGCCAGGGCAAGTCCACCGTGGTGAAGACGCTCTCTCGCATGAACAAGCTGGTCAGCGGCGAGATCACCGAAGGCAAGGGCCTGAGCATCGGCTACTTCGCCCAGCAGGAACTCGACGTGCTGCGCCCGGACGAAGGTCCCATGCAGCACATGATTCGCCTGGCGCGCGAGGTCGGGCCCAACGCCCGTGAACAGGAGCTGCGGGACTTCCTCGGCCGCTTCCAGTTCAGCGGCGACATGGTCAACCAGCCCGTGCACCAGTTCAGCGGCGGCGAAAAAGCCCGACTGGTGCTGGCCCTGGTCGTGTGGCAGCGCCCCAACCTCCTGCTGCTCGACGAACCCACCAACCACCTCGACCTCACCACCCGCGAGGCCCTCAGCATGGCGCTCAACGAGTTCGAAGGCACCGTGATGCTGGTCAGCCACGACCGCGCGCTGCTGCGCGAAGTCTGCGACGAATTCTGGCTGGTGGCCAAAGGCGAGGTCAGCACCTTCGATGGCGACCTGGACGATTACCAGAAGTACCTTGCCGACGTCGCCCGCGAAGCCGCCCAGGCCGCGAAAGCGGCCCGCAGCGCCGATCGTGGCACGAGCCCTTCGGTGACGACCGAAACCCAGCCAGCCAGTGAACCCGCAGTGTTCAACAGCAAGGGCAAGGAGGACCGCAAGGCCCAGGCCGCGGCCCGTCAGAAGCTCAACGAACAGCTGCGCCCGCTCAAGGCCGAACTGAAGAAGGTCGACGAGCGCATGAGCAAGGCCCATGAAGAGCACGCCAAGCTCACCCAGTCTCTGGGCTCCATCAGCATTGGCCCCTCCGAAAGGGCGGACCAGGGCAAGCGCCTCAAGGCCCTGGACGACGAGATCGCCGAGCTCGAAGCCCGATGGCTGGAGCTGAGCGAAGCCATCGAGCAGATCGGCGCCTGACGCATGACCTCACCCGCTGGCGCACCGTCATCGCCCCCGGCTGTCGCCAGCGAGGCCCAGGCCGATTTCCTCGCGCTGGACCAGCAACTCTGCTTCGCCCTGCATGCCAGCTCCCTGGCCATGACCAAGGCCTACAAACCCCTGCTGGCGCCTTTGGGCCTGACCTACCCCCAGTACCTCGTGATGCTGGTGCTCTGGGAGCAGGACGGCCGCACCGTGCTGGAGCTGGGCCAGGCCCTCCACCTGGATTCCGGCACGCTCACGCCCCTGCTCAAGCGCATGGCCACCAGCGGCTGGTTGAGCCGGCACCGCGATCCCGAGGACGAGCGACGCGTTCGCATTCAGCTCACCGAAGCAGGCCAGCGCCTGCGCGACGACGCCAAGGCGGTGCCCGTCGCCATGGCCTGCCAACTTGGCATGGGCGAAGCCGAATTCACCCAACTGCGCCAGACCTTGCTCGGCCTGCAGGCACGCCTCCAGTCCCCTCCCAAACCAAAGGCCTGATCCCGACATGGGCTTGAGGCCCGCTCGAACGCCTGCGACCTGCTTCCCAGATAATTCAATTGCGCGCAATGAAATAGCGCAAAATAAAGGAAGCACCATGGCACTCGATCAAGTCCTCTACGTGGCCCACGCCACCTCCACCGGCGGCCGCGATGGCCGCGCCACCTCCGACGACGCCAAGCTCGACGTCGCACTGGCCCGCCCGAAAGAACTGGGCGGACAAGGCCAGGGCACCAACCCCGAGCAACTCTTTGCCGCCGGCTACTCGGCCTGCTTCCTGGGTGCCATGGGCTTTGTGGCCGGACAACAGAAAAAGCTGCTGCCCGCGGGCACCCAGGTCGCCGCCGACGTCGGCATTGGCCCCCTGCCCACTGGCTTCGGCATCGAAGTCACGCTGAACATCACCCTGCCGGGCATGCCAGCTGAGGAAGCGCAGGCTCTGGTGGACGCAGCCCACATCGTCTGCCCTTACTCCAACGCCACCCGAGGCAACATCGACGTCACCCTGAAGCTGGTGTGATATCGCACAAAATCCCTCGCCAAAGGGATCAGGATGGGGCCAGCGGCTCCGGTCAAACCCTGTGAAACGGTGCTAACCTCAGGTTTACACCCACTTCCAGAGGTTGACGGGCCGCCGGCCCATGCCTACGCTTGCGACCCATGCGTTTTTTCCAGAGCCCACACGGCCGCCCTGCCCCTTGTTCGGGCGACCATGCTTTCGGGCGAGGCATCTCCCGTGCCCTTTGCACCCTGGCCGTCTTCCTGACAGCCTCGGGCTTCGTGCCGGGCATCGCCCAGACTGATGCCCAGGCGCAAACCGCTGCCGTCACGGCCCCTGCAGTCACCGCACCCGCGGGCAATCTGCCCACCGGCTCTGCAGGCAGTGCAGGCTCGGTCACCGCGGGCAATTCGGGTACAACGGCCCCGGCCGAAGACCCCGTCACCCGCTTCCTGGCCGACAAAGGCCTGATGCCCAACACCCGTCCCGTGGTCGAAATGGCCCAGCAGGTCCGCGACCGTGCGACCGACATGGCCTCCAACCTCGTCGTCTCCGCCATGAACTTCCTGGGCGTGCCTTACCGACGAGGGGGGCAGTCGCGTGAACAGGGCTTCGACTGCAGTGGCTTCACCCGCCATGTGTTTGAAAACAGCGTGGGCCTGATCCTGCCCCGCCGTGCGATCGAACAGGCGAATTCGCCAGATCTCGTGCCGGTCTCCCGCGCCGAACTCAAGCCTGGCGACCTGGTGTTCTTCAACACCCTGCGACACACCTTCTCGCACGTCGGCATCTACATCGGCGACAACAAGTTCATCCACTCCCCCCGCGCCGGTGGCGAAGTGCGTGTGGAAGACATCCGATTGGACTACTGGCAGGCCCGCTTTGACGGCGCCCGCCGCGCGCCCAAGGTCGACGGCCGCCAGGCCGCCGCACCGGCCAACTGAATCGGCCCCGGTCCTGGCGTGGGCGTCGCCACGCTGTCGCACGCTCGGCCCTCCCTTGAACGACAATGCGCAGCAACATGAGCCCGTCGCACGTTCAACGCCCCTCTGTGGTCATCCCCATCCAGGCTGCTGCCGCTCCTGTGCGCCACAGCGGGCAGGCCCTCCCTCCCCCCTTGCCGTCGCCTGCAGATGAACTGCCTCTCGACACGCTGGGTCGCCCCCTCACCGATCTGCGCATCTCGGTGACTGACCGCTGCAACTTCCGATGCGGCTACTGCATGCCAAGATCGGTCTTCGGGCGCGACCACGCGTTCCTGCCCCATGCCGAGTTACTCAGTTTCGAAGAAATCACCCGGGTGGCCCGGGTGATGCTCTCTCTGGGTGTGCGCAAGCTCCGCTTGACGGGAGGGGAGCCGCTGCTGCGCAAGGACCTCGAACGGCTCGTGGCCCAGCTTGCCGCCTTGCGCACCCTCGACGGCGGCCCACCTGAACTCACGCTCACCACCAACGGCAGCCTGCTGTCCCGCAAGGCCCAGGCGCTGCGAGATGCCGGACTGGACCGCGTCACCGTCAGCCTCGACGCACTGGACCCCGCCACCTTTCAGCGCATGAGTGACACCGGCCTGCAGGTCGACGACGTGCTGACCGGCATCGATGCCGCCCGCGCAGCCGGCCTGAGCCAGGTGAAAGTCAACATGGTGGTGCAAAGGGGCGTGAACGACGCGCAGATCCTGCCCATGGCCCGCCATTTCCGCGGCACAGGGATCGAACTGCGCTTCATCGAATTCATGGACGTCGGTGCAACCAATGGCTGGCAGATGGACCACGTGCTGAGTTCGGAGGCGGTGCGCCACCTCATCCATGCCGCCCACCCATTGCAGCCCGCGGATGCCGGCCAACCAGGCGCCACCGCCAAGCGCTGGGCCTACGCCGATGGTGCCGGCCACGTTGGCTTCATCTCCAGCGTCACCCAGGCCTTTTGTGGCGACTGCAGCCGGCTGCGCCTGTCCACCGACGGCCGCCTCTACACCTGCCTGTTCGCCACCCAAGGACACGACCTGCGCACCCCGCTGCGTGACGGGCAGGACGAGGCCACCCTGCGTGCCCGGGTGGCCGCATTGTGGGCCGGTCGCACCGATCGTTACTCTGCCCTCCGAGGGCAAGGCCAGGCCATGGCCGACTCGGCTGCGTCCCGCGTGGAAATGAGCTTCATCGGTGGCTGAGCCCCTGCCAGCCCTCAGTGCTTGGATGCTGGCCGGCGGCGAGGGCCGGCGCATGGGCGGACGGGACAAGGGGCTGGTTCTGCACGGCGGGCAGCCCCTGGCAACATGGGGGCTGGCTCGCCTGGCTCCACAGGCCCAGGCCCTGGGCATCGTGGCCAACCGCAACCTGACCGCCTACGAGGCACTGCTGCATGACAGCCTGAATGGCGTCGCCAGATCCCCCCTCTCACTTGGGGTGCGCCCGGACGATGCCCTCTGGCCCGAACGCAGTGGACCGCTGGCCGGCATCCTGACCGCATTGGCGCACAGCCCGCACGACTGGGTGCTGGTCTCCCCCTGCGACCTGCCTGACCTGCCTGTCGACCTGGCGAATCGCCTCTTGTCGCATGCCCTTGCTCAGGGCGCCGATGTCGCCATACCCTGGTCCCAGGCGCCGGGTGACGCCATGCGACACCATTGGGTTTGCGCCTTGCTGCACAAGCGGGTTTCTCCGACAATCGCGGCCGAGTTTGTGAAAGGCGAACGTAAAGTTCGCTCTGCCATCACCCGCTGCAAATGGCTCGGCGTATGCTTTACAAATCACGCCAGCTTCCACAACATCAATACCCTGGAGACCCGCGATGGTGGTGACTGATTCCCCCGTGCGCCTTGCCCGCATCGCACCGGCCGACCTCAGCCCCTACAAGAGCCTCCGCGATGAAGGCCTGCGCCTCTACCCGGATGCCTTCGATGCCGACATCGAAAGCGAGCAGGCCCGCCCCCCCGAGAGCTTCCTGGGCAAACTGGGCCTCACCGAACCCCTGGGCGGCACCTTCCTGCTGGCCGCCTGGGAGCAGCGCACCATGGTGGGCGTCATCGGCCTGGAACGCCAGTCGATGCACAAGCTGCGCCACAGCGCCGAGCTCAACAGCATGATGGTGCACCCCAGCCACACCGGCAAAGGCATCGGCATCATGCTGGTGGAGGCCCTGGTCGCCGAGGCCCGCAAGGCCATCGGGCTTGAGCAGATCACCCTGCGCGTCAGCACTTCCAGCGAATCGGCCATCCGCCTCTACGAACGGGCCGGTTTCCGTGGCTGCGGCGTGGTGCCCCACGCCCTGAGGCTGGTCGACGGCCCCGGCCAGGTGCGCTACTTCGACAAGCTCACCATGGTCCTGATTCTCTGAACCTGACGGGGCGAGGCCCGTCGTGGCCTCAGCGGGCTTCCGCCGCGCCGCGGTTGGCCAGGCCGTCGGCTCGTTCGTTGCCGGGGTCGCCAGCGTGACCCTTGACCCAGCGCCAGTCCACATCGTGGCCAGCCGCCAGGGCCTCCAGCTCGCGCCAGAGGTCGTCGTTCTTCACCGGTTTGTTGTCGGCCGTCTTCCATCCACGGCGTTTCCAACCGTGGATCCACTCGGTGATGCCTTTGCGCACGTATTCGCTGTCGGTGTAGATCACGACCTTGCATCGGCGCTTGAGCACCCTCAGGGTTTCAATGACCGCGGTCAGCTCCATGCGGTTGTTGGTCGTGACCATTTCGCCCCCCCACATCTCGCGCTCATGCGGGCCGCTGACCATCCAGACGCCCCAGCCGCCTCGGCCCGGGTTGCCCTTGCACGCGCCGTCGGTGTAGGCCACCACGGCAGGCGTTGCTGCTTCACTCATCCGTTCACATCCTTCTGTGCGTTCTTGACTGCCCCGCAGCGCTGATGCCGCTGGGCCACCACGGCCGGCGCCGCCGACGCGGGCATCCTGGCCTTCTTGACCTTGCCGATCAGGCGCACGCCGCGCGCGCGCTTGACCGCCACCACAAAATACACCGCACCCAGCACCGGCCACCACCGGTCGCCTGCGGCCTCCATCCAGCTCAGCCGCTGCCACCAGGTCTCGCCCTGCACCATCGGGCGGTAGCACCCGAAGCACCCGGCCTCCACCTCCAGGTCCAGCAGACGCAGCCAGTCTCGCAAGCGCCAGTAGGCGATGAACTCGCCCTGCGGCAACACCGTCGCCGACTGCACGCCCCAGTGCCCCATGCGCTGCCAAAGGCCCCACAGGCTGGCCGGGTTGAAGCCGGCAATGACCACACGCCCCTCCGGCATCAGCACCCGCTCCACCTCGCGCAAAGTGTCGTGGGGGTCACGGGCCAACTCCAGGGCATGGGGCAGAACCACGAGGTCCAGGCTGTTGCTCGGGAACGGCAAAGCCTCGAAGTCGCAACGCAGGCTCAATGGCGCGCCTTGAAACGGTTCGGCTGTGGGCCCCTGCGTCGGAAAGGGCGACGGCATCACCTCGGGTGGCGCCACCCATCCCTGGTAGGCTGCGTCCAGCGCCAGCCAGCGGTGCGGCATGCGGTTGTGACGCAGGCCGTCGAGCTCCGGCAGGCCCAGCTGCAACGCGTGAAAGCCGAACACATCGGCCACCAGGCGGTCCATCTGGGCCTGCTCCCAGGCGAGCAAGGCCTGGCCCGGCGGCAAAGCCAGCCAGGGGTGCAACTCTATAATCGGCTTGACTATCGACATGAAACTCTCAGCCCTGCCCGCCTTCGCCGACAACTACATCTGGATGCTGCACGATGACCGTGAAGCCCTGGTGGTGGATCCGGGCGACGCCGCGCCGGTGAAGAGCGCCTTGTCAGCCCTTGGGCTGTCCCTGGGCGCCATTCTAGTGACCCATCATCATGCCGACCACGTGGGTGGCATCCCTTCGTTGCAAACAGGGTCCATCCCGGTCTATGGCCCCCAGCGCGAAGGCATTCCCGGGGTCACCCATCCCGTGGGCGGCGGTGACATGGTCCTCTGGCATGGCCTGAGCTTTCAGGTGCTGGACACCCCCGGCCACACGCGCGGGCACATCGTTTACATCTTGAACGAGGGGCTCTCGTCCACCGATGCCGATCCGCTCGCCTTCGTTGGGGATACACTGTTTTCTGCTGGGTGCGGTCGCCTGTTCGAGGGCAGCATGCAGCAACTCCACGAGAGCCTGAACCGGCTGGCGCAACTGCCCGACCACACCCGGGTATGCGCCACCCACGAATACACGCTCAGCAACCTGCGTTTTGCGCAGGCGGTTGAACCCGACAACCCAGACATCCGGGGCCACCTCGCCCACTGCCAAGGTCTGCGTGCGCAGAACCTGCCGACCCTGCCCAGCACGATGCAAACCGAGAAGCGCATCAACCCCTTCTTGCGCTGCGATCAACCTGCGGTCATGGCCGCCGCCCTGGAACATGGGGCAGCGGACACCCAGCCTGTGTCGGTCTTCTCCGCCCTGAGGCTCTGGAAGAACACATTCTGACGATGAAGCACAAGCAAGCGCTGCGACGCCCGGCACACCTGGGCCTGACCCTTCTCAGCTGCATGAGCCTGTGGGCATGCAGCAGCCAGCCCACTCAGAACAGCCGATTGGCGCTGAACCCGGAACGCCTGGTGCAAAACGCCCCCACCGCGGCCCGTGGTGACATCCAGAGCGGGGGCCGACTCGGCACCCGCCCCGACCCCATCACCGGCTTGCGCGTCGACACCGGCGCCGTCCCCACCTCCAACACCTCGCCCAGCATCGCCGCCTCGCTGGTCAACGCAGCATCGGCTCAGACCGCCACGGGCGACGAAGAGGGCCGGGAAGCCGTGGGCACACCCACCGATCCGCTGCGCGCCGACGCCCCGATCAACCTGTCGGACAGCACCGCCAACCAGGACCTCTGGGGACGTGTGCGCAAGGGCTTCGCCCTGCCCGAACTCGAGACCGACCTCGTCGCCGACCATGAACGCTGGTACGCAGCCCGCCCCGATTACGTCCAGCGCATGACCGATCGCGGCAGCCGTTACCTCTTCCACGTCGTGGAGGAGATCGAGCGCCGCCAGATGCCGACCGAACTGGCCCTGCTGCCCTTCATCGAGAGCGCCTTCAATCCCCAGGCGCAGTCTTCGGCGCGCGCCTCGGGCATCTGGCAGTTCATGCCCGCCACCGGCAAGGACTTCGCGCTCAAGCAGAACATGTTCCGTGATGATCGGCGCGATGTGCTGGCCTCCACCCGTGCCGCGCTCGATTACCTGCAGCGCCTCTACCGTCAGTTCGGTGACTGGCACCTGGCCCTGGCCGCTTACAACTGGGGCGAAGGCAATGTGCAAAAGGCCATCGCCCGCAACCAGCGAGCCGGCCTGCCCACCGACTACCTGAGCCTCAACATGCCGCCCGAAACGCGCAACTACGTGCCCAAGTTGCACGCGGTCAAGCACATCGTGGCCCGCCCTGAGGCCTTCAATCTCACCCTGACGCCGGTGGAAAACCACCCCTATTTCGTCAGCGTGCCCATTCAGCGCGACATGGACCTGACCCTGGCTGCCCGCCTGGCCGGCCTGCCCGCCGATGAGTTCAAGGCACTGAACCCTTCCCAGAACAAGCCGGTGATCCTGGCAGCCGGCACCCCGCAGGTTCTGCTGCCGTACGACAACGCCAACCTCTTCGTGCGCAACCTCCAGAATCACCGCGGCCCGCTGGCCTCGCTGACCGCCTGGGTTGTGCCCCGCACCATGCGTCCGGCCGACGCCGCACGCGAAGTGGGCATGAACGAAGGCAGCTTGCGCGAGCTCAACCACATCCCACCCAAGATGCTGGTGAAGGCCGGATCGACTCTGCTGGTGCCGCGATCAGAGCAACGCGCTCAGGACGTCTCCGAGTCGCTGGCCGACAACGCCATGATGGCCCTGGCACCCGACGTGCCACCGCTTCGACGCATCAACTTCAAGGCCGGCAAGCGCGACACCGTGGCCTCCGTGGCCAGCCGCTACAAGGTCACGCCACAGCAGGTGGCCCAATGGAACCGCGTGGGCACGAAGGCTAGCTTCACGCGGGGACAGGCCCTCACGGTCTACGTGCCCGCGGGGCGCCCGAACACCCAAGTGGCATCCGTGGCGGTTCGCAATGCCAAGGACAACAAGGACAGCAGGGACAACCGCAGCACCACTCGCTCGCAGCCCCTTCGCGGCAATGCCAAGGTGGTCCGGATCGCCAGCGCGGCCCCTGTCGGCAACAAGGGTGCCAACCGCAGTGCGGCCCGCACGCCCAGCAAGCCCTCGGCACCGGCCGCTCGGGCTCGCGTGAGGGTGGCCAGCGCACGCTGATGCCCTCTGGCGACGCACGCACCAGCACATGAAAAAGGGGCCCTGCAGGGGCCCCTTTGCTTTGGGTCGATGCCCGCCAGCGGTCAGACCGCCCCGTTGGCCATCATCAAGATGGCAATCGACAGACCCAGGCCCAGGAACCAGACCAGGCTGCGCACCATCGCCAGGTTCATCAGGTAGACGGCAACGTACGCCACGCGCACGGCCACAAAGGCGAGCGCCAACTGATCGATGCGGGCCTGGTCCGCATGGGCCTGCTGAGCCAGCACCACCGCAGCGATGAACAGCGGCAGTGCTTCGAAGCCATTGGCCTGAGCTGCCACTGCACGCGCCTGCCAACCCTGCACCTTGGCAGCCCACTCACGAGGGTGGTGGTTGTCGTAACCGTTCTGATTGCGCCGGCTCTTCAGGCCAAAGCTGGCCTTGGCCATGCCCACGGTCAACACCGGCAGCACACACGCTGCCACCACACACCAATTGGCGATGCTCATGCACGTCTCCTTGGCCTCTCGGGCCTGTTGGAATGGATCAAGGGCACCGATCGAACACGCTCAACGGCGGTCCATGAACGCGTGGGCGATCGTCCCAAGGTCAACATACTCCAGTTCGCTGCCCACGGGCACGCCACGGGCCAGCCGTGTCACCTTCAAGCCCCGGTTTCGCAACTGCTCGCTGAGCACATGGGCCGTGGCCTCGCCTTCGGCGGTGAAGCTGGTGGCCAGAATCACCTCCTGGACCAGGCCATCGCTGGCCCGCTCCAACAGCGCGGCCAGGCCGATGTCGCGGGCGCCCAGGCCATCCAGCGGGCTCAAGCGCCCGAGCAGGACAAAGTAGTGCCCCTTGTAGCTGCCCGTGCGCTCGAGCGCAGCCTGATCGGCCGGGGTCTCGATGACACAGAGGAGGCTGCCATCGCGCCCCTCGTCCTGGCACACGTCGCACACGGGCGCGCGGCTGAAGGTGTGGCAACGCTGGCAATGCCCGATGTCTGACACGGCGCCTTCCAGCGCCCGGGCCAGCTTGAGCGCCGATGGGCGATCATGCTGAAGCAGGTGGTAGGCCATGCGCTGGGCGGATTTCTGCCCCACGCCCGGCAGACAGCGGAGGGCGTCGATCAAGGCGTCCAGGGCGGAATCGGCCATTCAGCACCAGCCAGATCAGAACGGCAGCTTCATGCCGGGCGGCAAGGGCATGCCCGCCGTCAGCTTGCCCATCTTCTCGGCGCTGGTGGCTTCGGCGCGGCGCACGGCGTCGTTGAACGCGGCGGCCACGAGGTCTTCCAGCATGTCCTTGTCATCGGCCAGCAGGCTGGGGTCGATGGTGACGCGCTTGACCTCGTTCTTGCAGCTCATGACGACCTTGACCAGACCGGAGCCCGACTGGCCCTCGACGTCGATCAGGGCCAGTTGCTCCTGGGCCTTCTTCAGGTTGTCCTGCATCTGCTGGGCTTGTTTCATCAGGCCCGCGAGTTGTCCTTTGAGCATGGCTCATCCTTTCTTGCGCAAAACGCGATTGTCGCCGGGAACACCGGCAGAGGCTCAGACCACCTTGATCGAGCCATGTGCGATCCGTGCCCCGGGGAAGGTGGCGAGGAGGCTTTGCACCAGAGGATCGCCCTGGATCAGGTCCTCGGCCGCAAACTGGCGCTGTTCTCGCGCCACCTGCTCTCGCTGGGCGGGGGTGTTGAAAGCCTTGCCTGCGCCGATCTCCAACACCACCGGCACCGCCAGCACCTGGCCCATGGCCTGACCCAGCCGCTCCCTGAGGGCATCGCTGCGGAGGTTCTCTCGCTCGACCTGCAAGCGCCAGTGGCTCTCGCCGCCCTGGTCCGCCTGGGCCAGACATTGAGCCTGCATGGCGAGCTCTCGCACCAGGGCCGTGACCAGCCCTTTGGCGTTGAGTTCATTCACCAGAGCGCCCCAGCGCTCACCCAAGGGATCCTCTCCGGGGGCTGGCAGGCTGAGCGACACCGTCCGCACGGTGGGAGCCTGCGCTGCGGTGGGCTCCGAATCGGCCCAGGCCGGTTCGTCCTGCTCACCAGGGCGCGACGACGACACCATCTCGTCCATGGGCATGGGTGGTTCGTTGTCGGCCCAGCCATCGGGCTCGCCCGGCGGGATGTCGTCCCAGGGGGGCGCCTCGGATGACGAGGCCTGCGAACGCGCAGGCGGAGCCACCTGCTGAGGCGGTGCCGCACGGCGGGCTGGCTCCGTCGGCGATGCCACAGGCGGCACGGGGGGGGCCGCATGCGCTGCGGGCGACGGCACGGGGGGCAGCGCAACCACCGGCGGAGCCTGCGGCGCCGGCGCAGCGGAGTGCGCCACCACGGGGGGCACAGCGCCCACAGGCGCCACAGGGGCCGAGACAGGCACAGAAGGGACGGGACGCGTCACTGGCGCGACGCTCACCCCTCGGCTGCCTGCGGGCCCGGCAGCCTCACGTGGCGCTGCCGGGCCCGGTGCTTTTGGGGGCGAAGCGCCCTGCCCTGGCTTGAAGGCCAACAGGCGCAGCAACAGCATCAAGAGCCCGCTGTATTCGTCGGGGGCCAGGGCCAACTCGGCGCGTCCTTGCAGGCACAGGCTGTAGAACAGCTGGGTTTCGTCGGGGGCCAGCAAGGGCGCCAGCCCCTGCCAGATGGCCGCATCCGGGTCCTCGGGGTCCAAGGCCTGGGGCACCGCCTGCAGGACGGCCATGCGCTGCAAGGCGGTGGCCAACTCCTCGAGCGTGCCCGATGCCGACAAACCAGCGTGACGCAAGGCATCCACACTGGCCACCAGTCCGGCCCCATCGTTGGCGGCCACGGCCTCGACAATGCGTTGCACATGCTGGCGGTCGACCGACCCCAGCATCTGGCGCACCGCGCCCTCCTCCAGTTGCCCACCGCCAAAGGCGATGGCCTGATCAGCCAAGGACATCGCATCGCGCATCGAGCCTCGGGCCGCGCGCGACAGGAGGCGCAAGGCGCCCATGTCGAAGCCGATGCCCTCGATGCCGAGCACATGCTGCAGGTGTTGCAGGACGGTTTCAGCGGCCATGGGCCGCAGGTTGAACTGCAGGCAGCGCGAAAGCACCGTGACGGGCACCTTCTGGGGGTCGGTGGTCGCCAGCACGAACTTGAGGTAATCCGGCGGCTCCTCCAGCGTCTTGAGCATGGCGTTGAACGCCGTGTTCGAGAGCATGTGCACTTCGTCGATCATGTAGACCTTGAAGCGTCCCACGACCGGCTTGTAGACCGCCTGCTCGAGCAGCTGCGAGATTTCTTCGACACCGCGGTTCGACGCGGCATCCAGTTCCACGTAATCGACAAAGCGCCCGGCGTCGATGTCGCGGCAAGGCTGACACTGCCCGCAGGGCGAGGCGGTGATCGTGCCACTCCCTTCCGGGCCCACGCAGTTCAGCGACTTGGCCAGAATCCGTGACACCGTGGTCTTGCCCACACCCCGGGTGCCTGTGAACAGGTAGGCGTGGTGAAGGCGCTGTTGCGTGAGTGCATTGCCCAGTGCCTGAACCACGTGCCCCTGACCGACCATGCTGTCGAAGCCCCGAGGACGGTATTTGCGTGCGAGAACCATGGAAGTCATGACGCGATTCTAGGTGCTCCTTCCCCCCCGGATTGCGGGGCGCTGTGTTGGTCCTTTCGGACACATCTGGTGACAAGTCCACCCACAAAGTTAACCTGAATTGCCAGGCAGGGCTATCCAGCCCGGGCTGCGCCCCCTACAATTTCAGCTGACGCGAACAGTGAAACGCGTCACGGTTCGCGGGTATTCCCGTGCACCCTGGAATCGAATTCCCGGTTGACTCGATCTCGCCAGGCCCGGTGAAGACGAGTGCAGTCGCCGAACAACCTTGAGTGGGCCTGTTGTGATGTCATTTGAAAATCTGGGGTTGGTCGAACCTCTGTTGAAAGCGGTTCTCGAAGCCGGTTACACGACGCCAACCCCGATCCAGGCACAGGCCATTCCGGCCGTGCTCAAAGGTGGGGACCTCCTCGCCGGCGCCCAGACGGGCACAGGCAAGACCGCAGGCTTCACCCTCCCCTTGCTGCACAACCTGGTCCAATCGACCAGCCGTCCCGCTGCGGGTACCAAGCGCCCGATCCGTGCCCTGATCCTGACCCCGACGCGCGAACTCGCCGCCCAGGTCGAAGAAAGCGTGCGCGTCTACGGCAAGTACCTCCCCATCAAATCGATGGTGATGTTCGGTGGTGTGGGCATGAACCCGCAAATCGAAGCCCTGCGCCGTGGTGTCGACGTGCTCGTGGCCACCCCTGGCCGCCTGCTGGATCACCACCAGCAAGGCACGCTGGACCTGAGTCAGGTCGAGTACTTCGTGCTCGATGAAGCCGATCGCATGCTCGACATGGGCTTCATCCACGACATCCGCCGCGTGCTGAATGTGTTGCCCCCGAAGAAGCAGAGCCTGCTGTTCTCGGCCACCTTCTCCGACGAGATCAAGGCCCTGGCCGAGCGCCTGCTGAACCAGCCTCAGATCATCGAGGTGGCCCGCCGCAACGCGACCGCCGACACCATTGCCCAGAAGATCCACCCGGTCGATCGCGACCGCAAGAAGGAACTGCTGACCCACCTGATCCAGTCGAACAACTGGCACCAGGTGCTGGTGTTCACGCGCATGAAGCATGGCGCCAACAGGCTGGTGGAGTTCCTGGTCAAGCAAGGCGTGACGGCCATGGCCATCCATGGCAACAAAAGCCAGAGCGCCCGCACACGTGCGCTGTCGGAGTTCAAGTCCGGTGAACTGCAAGTGCTGGTCGCGACCGACATCGCAGCACGCGGCATCGACATCGACCAATTGCCCCATGTGGTGAACTTCGAGCTGCCCAACATCGCGGAAGACTACGTGCACCGCATCGGCCGCACGGGCCGTGCAGGCGCCGAGGGCGAGGCCGTCTCCCTGGTCTGCGTCGACGAAGAAGGCTTCCTGGCCGACATCGAAAAGCTGATCAAACGCAGCATCCCACGCGAAGTGGTGGCGGGCTATGAGCCCGACCCGCATGCACGCCCCGAGCCGATTCAATTGGGTCGCCGTGTGCTGCATGGCGGCGCAGGCTCCCGATCGGGTGGCGGTGGGCGCTCCGGCGGTCAGGCACCCCGCGGCAACGGCGGAAGCAATGGCCAAGGACGCAACAACGGACGCGGAGGCTCTTCGGCCCGCCCCGAGCAGCGTGGCAGCGGCGATCGGCCCTCTGCTGGTCAGGCAACATCGCTGCGACACCGCAGTCGCTGAATGCACGGAAGGGGGGCGATGGCCTCCTCCTTGCGCAGATCGACGAGAACCGGGCTCTGCCCGGTTTTTTCATGGCCCATCCACGCAGAGAATGACGGACAACAAAAAGCCCGGACAAGCCGGGCTTTTTTCTGTCGGACTCGCCAGCCCGCAGGCCGGCAAGCTGAACCCGATTACTTGGAGGCAGCGGCCGAAGCAGCGGCAGCAGCCTTCTTGGCGGCCTTGTGATGGGCCTTCTTGGCAGCCTTCTTGGCGGGAGCCGAAGCAGCGGCAGCAGGAGCCGAAGCAGCGGTTTCAGCGGCGAAAGCGCCCACAGCGAACATCGAGGCAATCAGGGCGGCGATCAGTTTTTTCATGGTTCACTCCGAATGAGGAAAGAGGCACGTTGGTGTGTGTGACAACCCGTTCTTGGCCGGGTTGTGAGGTTTCAACGTGGCATGCAGAAGGTCCGTTGACACCTTCCGCACATTTTTTGCTCATTCGAAATGGCCTTCACGCAGCCATTTCGTCGCCACCCACTTTTCTCCTCGCACCACGGGCGCCCCGCCATGCAGGGTGCCTGTGGAAGGCTCGGGCGAGCCGTAGGCAAAAAACACCGCCTGGCCGGCCACGGCGCTCACGCTGAGCCCAGCATCTGGAAAGACGGTGGCACCGCCCTCCTCCGGGGTGTTCAGGTACATCACCAGGGTCGCCACACGCTGCCCCCCGCGGCGAAGGATGCTGGAGGTGCCGGCGTGATCCGGGTCGAAGTAGTCGTAGTGGGCCTTGTATTCGGCGCCCGGCGCGTACCGCAGGACCTGAAGGCCCTCGCCATGGTCGACGGGCCAACCCAGCAAGGCGGCAATGCGCGCCTCGATGCGCCGACACAGGGGGGTCTCACCTCGCTGGAAAAACATGCCCTGGCTGGTCCGGGCCCGGTTGACCTCGCTGCCTCCGGTTTCGTTGACGACCGTCTCCGAGCGAGACAGCCTGGGGCGTGCCTCGTCGATCAGGGCTGCGCATTCGGCTGGGCTCAGCATCTGCCCCAGGATGGCCACGCGCGGATGCTGCAGGCTCGCCAGCACCTGCACCGCATGGCCGCCCTGGTCTTCCCACTGGCTGAGGCCTTCCGGAACGCACAACTCGGGTAGGGCACGAGGCATCGCCCCCTCAGGCCGCATCCCTTCAGCCAGGGCCCGTGCTGCGACGCCGGGCTCCCAGCCGCTGCGCTCCATGGCCTCTTGCAGGGCCAAAGGTGGCTGACCAGCCTCGGTCTGCTCGCGTATCCACCGGAGCAAGGCCGGTGTCACCAACTGATCGACCATGCTGAACGACCTCAATCCACCAGGCGCCGGCGGAAAACCAGGCGATCCGGCTCCGAGGCTGCTGCGTCGTGGGCATAGCCTTCCGCGTCAAAGTCCAGCAATTGGGCGGGCGTGCGGGCCCGTTGAACGATCGCATGACGCGCCATGAGGCCGCGGGCACGCTTGGCATGGAAGCTGATGATCTTCCACTGCCCCGCCTTCCAGTCCTCGAAGACACACTCGACGACGCGGGCGCGCAGGGCCTTTCGCTTCACTGATTTGAAGTACTCCTGCGAGGCCAGGTTGAGGACCACATCGTCGCCCTGGGCTGCAAGGCGCTGGTTGAGGTGCTCGGCCAGTGTGTCACCCCAGAAGGCATACAGGTCCTTGCCACGCGGGTTGGGCAGACGGGTGCCCATCTCGAGGCGATAGGGCTGCATCCAGTCCAGCGGGCGAAGGACACCGTAGAGTCCCGACAGGATGCCCAGGTGCTCCTGCGCCCAGTCGAGGTCGGCCTGGCTCAGGGTGTTGGCATTCAGGCCTTCATAGACATCGCCATTGAAGGCCAGCACGGCCTGCTTGCTGTTGGAGGCAGAGAAGGTCGGGGTCCAGGTGGCGTAGCGCGCCACGTTCAGCGCCGACAGCGCGTCGCTCAGGTCCATCAGGCTGGCGATCTGCGCCGGCGTGTAAGGCTGCAGCACCTCGATGAGTTCGGACGAAGCGGCAGTGAACTGAGGCAAGGTGTGCTTGCTGGTGGTCGGTGGGGTGTCGTAGTCGAGGCTTTTGGCCGGAGACAGCAGGATGATCATGTCGGGTCAGGGCGAGGTGCGGCCAGGCAGGGCATGCAGGCCGGCAAGAAGATGCTTGGATTCTGCCGGATCCACCGCGTCGCCAGCGTGTCGGCAGCATTCTTGAGCGAATCGTCGGGCGGCGTCGCCCCACTCAGCGGCCTGTCGCACCATCGATCGCACCACTTCCCGGAGGTGCTTCACACCAGGGCGCCCCCGGGGAGGCCCAAGCCACCTAGAATCAAGGCCTCCCACATGCTGCGCCGCGCCTGGCGCCTCCCCCATGGCCATCTACCGCATCAAAGATCAGGTTCCAGACGTCCACCCCGTGGCCTTCGTGGCGGAATCCGCCGACGTGATCGGTCAGGTCCGGCTGGCACGAGGCAGCAGCATCTGGCCGCAGGCCGTGCTGAGGGGGGACAACGAGCCCATCACCGTGGGTGAGCGTTCCAACATCCAGGAATGCGCCGTGCTGCACACCGACGTCGGCTTTCCGTTGACCATTGGCGCCGACGTCACCGTGGGTCACCAGGTCATGCTGCATGGCTGCACGGTGGGTGACGGTGCCTTGATCGGCATCCAGGCCGTGGTGCTCAATGGCGCGGTGATCGGCAAGGAATGCCTGGTTGGCGCAGGCTCGCTGGTCACGGAAGGCAAGGTGTTCGAAGACGGGATGCTGATCCTCGGCTCGCCCGCCAAGGCCGTGCGCCCCCTCACCGATGCCGAGAAAACCCGCATGCGCGTCGGCACGGCCATGTATGTGAACAAGGCGGTCCAGTACAAGACCGATCTGGTGCGCGTTGACGCACCGTCAAAGTGAAAAATCCATGAGTGAATTGCACAAGTTCCTGTTCGAAGGCCTGCCCGTGCGCGGCATGATCGTCCGCCTCACCGATGGCTGGCAGGAGCTGCTTCGCCGACGCGAAGAAGGTGAACCTTTCGATGCGCCTTTGCGACGCCTGTTGGGCGAAATGAGCGCGGCCGGCGTGCTGATGCAGGCCAACATCAAGTTCAACGGCGCGCTGGTCTTGCAGATCTTTGGTGACGGCCCGGTGAAGCTGGCTGTGACCGAAGTCCAGCCCGACCTGGCTTTCCGCTCGACCGCCAAGGTCGTGGGTGAACTGCCTGCCAGCGACAATGGGCACCTGCCCCTGGAGGTGATGGTCAACGTGGATGGCAAGGGCCGTTGCGCGATCACCCTCGACCCGCAGGACCGACAGCCCGGCCAACAGCCCTATCAGGGCGTGGTGCCACTGCATGGCGACCAGAAGGAGCCCCTGCACAAGCTGAGCGAGGTGCTGGAGCACTACATGCTGCAGTCCGAGCAGCTGGACACCCGCCTGGTGCTGGCCGCCAACGACGAAGTGGCCGCCGGCCTGCTGATCCAGCGCATCCCTCTGGAAGGCGAAGGCAACCTGGGCGCCAAACTGTCTCAGGAAGATGAGATCGGTCTGAACGAGCACTACAACCGCATCGCGCACCTGGCCTCGACCCTGAGCCAGGAAGAGCTGTTGACGCTGGACGTCGACACCATCTTGCGCCGACTCTTCTGGGAAGAGGACGTGCGCCATTTCGAGCCCATGGCCGGCCCCACCGCCCCTCGCTTTGCCTGCACCTGCTCACGCGAACGCGTGGCCCAGATGCTGCGCGGCCTGGGGGCGGAAGAGATCGAAAGCATCATCGCGGAACAAGGCCAGGTGGACATCGGCTGCGAGTTCTGCGGCCAGCACTACCAGTTCGACCCGGTCGACGCCGCAGGGCTCTTCACCGACGGTGGCGTGACCCCACCGGGTTCCTCCCGCCTGCAGTGACACCCCAGGCAAGGCCAGGCGCCCTGCCCCATCCGCCTGCGTGATTCAGCTGCGGGGCAGCCAATGCTGCTCGCAGTCGCCATCGTCGCAGCGCTCGCAGACCCAGCGCCAGGTGCTGGGGCCTGCAGACCGGCGCACACGGGCCGACTCGTCGAGCAAGTGCGTCACCAAAGACAGGCCGCGCTCAGCCCGGGTGTCACCCTGACCGGCCACCACCCCATAGCCCACCCCCATGCGTTGCAGGGCCTGGCGGATCAGGTCATCCACAGGCTCGCGGACATGGGGGCCATCGCGTTGATGCCCGTCTGCCTGCCATGCCAGGTCAAGCGAGGTGAGCAGGGTCAGGTCGGCCTGCCGATGAGCGGCCTCGGCCATCGGATAAAGGCTGCGGTCACCGAACACGAACTCGCTGTAGATCGCGATCATGAGCGCAGAGGTGTCGGCGATGACCACATCGTGCGTGTCCGCCGCGCGGGCGATCAGGCGACTCTGTTCGGCGGCGATGCCCAACTGCTCTTCCACACGGGGCGTGCGACCGGCCTGGTCACAAAAGCCTCGCAACCACTCAGGCACCATGACCGCATCGACCCCACCTGCCTGCAGGCGTTGCACGATGGCTTCGCACAAGGTGGTCTTGCCGGTGCTCTCGGCCCCCAGCACCACGATGACGGTGCCACTCATGCTGCAGGGGCCTCGGCGCGCGCCAATGCTCGCCATGCTCGCCAGCCCCACGCCGACAGCAAGGCGAACACAGCGTACAACCACACCGTGAGCCAGAGCTGCTTGTGGGCGAACAGGGCCATGCTGAAGAGGTTGACGGCGAGCCAGCAGGGCCAGTTCTCCACTCGCTTGCGCGCCAGCAGCCATTGGCCCAACAGGCTGGCGGCGGTGGGAAGGGCATCGGCGAAAGGCACGTCGGAGTCGGTGAAATGACGCAGCAGCAGCCCCAGTGCAGGCCAGGCCAACAACAGCACCAGCAGGGCCCCGGCGCGCTGCCTGGCCGTGAGCCAGGACACCGATTCGCCGCCCTGGCTGGCGTCACCCTTGAGCCATTGCCGCCAGCCCCAGGCAGAGACCAGCACGAACACCAGTTGCAGACCCGCCTCGCCGTACAGCCCGGAGCGCAGGAAGAGCAGGCCATACAGCACCGAGCTCAGCATCGCCAAGGGCCAGCCCAGCGGATTGACACGCAGATTGCAGGCCACCATCCAGAGCGACAGCACACAGGCCACGCCTTCCAGTCGGCTGACGGGGACCGCCCAGGCGGTGAACCACGGCAAGAGTGACCAGTCCAGCCAGGCGAGCCCGGCAGCCAGCAGCGCAGAGCCCGACATCAGTGGCCGGCGGAGGGCGCAGAAGGAGTGGGTGCGGTCACTTCCGGCAGGCGACTCGTGAGTTGCACGAAGACCTCGTCCGGCTTGACCATGGCCAGCTCGGTGCGGGCTTTTTCCTCGACCATCTCCAGACCTTCCTGGAGGTCGCGCACCTCGGCGGCCAGTTGCTCATTGCGGGCCTGGGCTTCGTCGTTGACCTTTTGCTGGGCCTGGAGTTGCTGGCTGAGCTTGGCCACGCGCGGCACGCCGCCCTTGCCGAACCAGAGTTCGGCATGCACCACGGCCAAGAGGGCGAGCAGGATGAAGGTGGCAATGCGCATGGCGCGCAAGCTTAACAGAGGCCGCAGTCACCCCCCTCCCGTCAGCGCTGCGATCAACGCCCGAGCACCATGAAAAAAGGGCCTCAAGGGCCCTTTCATGGTGACGCAGCATGGGCACCGCACGGCGCCCTGCCCTCGCCGAATCAGCGCAGGTTGTAGAACGCGCTGCGGCCGGGGTAGACGGCCACGTTGCCCAGGTCTTCTTCGATGCGCAGGAGCTGGTTGTACTTGCTCATGCGGTCGGAACGGCTCATCGAACCGGTCTTGATCTGGCCCGCGTTGGTGCCCACGGCGATATCGGAGATCGTGTTGTCTTCGGTTTCGCCAGAGCGGTGCGAGATCACGGCGGTGTAGCCGGCGCGCTTGGCCATCTCGATGGCGGCAAACGTTTCGGTCAGGGTGCCGATCTGGTTGATCTTGATGAGGATCGAGTTGGCGATGCCCTTGTCGATGCCTTCTTTCAGGATCTTGGTGTTGGTCACGAACAGGTCGTCACCCACGATCTGGACCTTCTTGCCCAGGCGCTCAGTCAGGTGCTTCCAGCCATCCCAGTCGCCTTCGGCCATGCCGTCTTCGATCGAGATGATGGGGTACTTGTCGCACCAGGTGGCCAGCATGTCGGTCCACTGCTCGGCGCTCAGCACCAGGCCTTCGCCTTCCAGGTGGTACTTGCCGTCCTTGTAGAACTCGGAAGCGGCGCAGTCCAGGCCCAGGGCGATCTGCTCGCCGGCGGTGTAGCCAGCGGCTTCGATGGCCTGCAGGATCAGCTGGATGGCTTCTTCATGGCTGGCCACGGAAGGAGCGAAACCGCCTTCGTCGCCCACGGCGGTGCTGATGTGCTTGTCGTGCAGGATCTTCTTCAGCGCGTGGAAGACCTCGGCGCCGTAGCGCAGGGCTTCGCGGAAGGTCGGGGCGCCCACCGGCAGGATCATGAATTCCTGCAGGTCGAGGTTGTTGTTGGCGTGAGCGCCACCGTTGATGACGTTCATCATCGGGACGGGCAACTGCACGGCACCCATGCCGCCGAAGTAGCGGTACAGGGGCAGGCCGGCTTCTTCGGCGGCGGCACGGGCCACGGCCATCGACACGGCCAGCATGGCGTTGGCACCCAGGCGGCCCTTGTTGTCGGTGCCGTCGAGGTCGATCAGGGTCTTGTCCAGGAAGGCCTGCTCGGCAGCGTCCAGGCCCAGCACGGCTTCGGCGATTTCGTTGTTGATGTGCTCGACGGCCTTGAGGACGCCCTTGCCCAGGTAGCGGGACTTGTCGCCGTCGCGCAGTTCGATGGCTTCGCGCGAACCGGTGGAGGCACCCGAGGGCACGGCAGCACGGCCCATGACGCCGCTTTCGAGCAGCACGTCGCATTCGACGGTGGGGTTGCCTCGGCTGTCGATGATCTCGCGGCCGATGATGTCAACGATGGCGCTCATCTGGGAATCCTCAAGAAATAAGAATGGTGTTGAACAAAGGAAAACTCGGGCCTGCGGCCGATGCCGGCGACGTTATAACCGACCCGAGGGGCGCCCGGTGCGTGCAAACCACACCCATCCGGACGGTGCCAGGCCACGCGTGCGCGTGGTTCAGGCGGAGAAGTCGGTTTCCAGGAAACCGTTCTTCTTGGTGATGCGGTCGAGTTCGACCAGGGTTTCGAGCAGGGCCTTCATGTGCTTGAGGGGAACGGCGTTGGGGCCGTCGCTCCAGGCCTTGGCGGGGTCCGGATGGGTCTCCATGAAGAGGCCGGCCACACCCGCGGCCACACCTGCACGCGCCAGCACCGGCACCATCTCGCGGGCGCCGCCGCTGGCGCCGCCCAGGCCGCCGGGCTTTTGCACCGAGTGGGTCACGTCAAAGACCACCGGGGCGCCAGACTTGCGCATCTCGGCCAGGCTGGTCATGTCGGCCACCAGGTTGTTGTAGCCGAAACTCACCCCGCGCTCGCAGGCCAGGAAGAGATCGGGCGACAGGCCGGCTTCCACTGCGGCAGCACGGGCCTTGTCGATGACGTTCTTCATGTCCCAGGGCGCGAGGAACTGGCCCTTCTTGATGTTGACCGGCTTGCCCGACTTGGCCACCGCACGGATGAAATCGGTCTGGCGGCACAGGAAGGCCGGGGTCTGCAGCACGTCGACCACGCTGGCGACTTCGGCCACCTGCGATTCGTCGTGCACGTCGGTCAGCACCGGCAGACCGGTCTGGCGACGCACCTCGTCGAGGATCTGCAGGCCCTTCTCCATGCCCACGCCACGGGCGGTCGTGCCCGAGGAGCGGTTGGCCTTGTCAAAGGAGCCCTTGTAAATCAGCGGGATGCCCAAGGCCGTACAGGCCTCCTTGAGCCGACCCGCCACTTCAAGGGACAACTCCAGCCCCTCGATGGAGCAGGTGCCCGCGATCAGGAAAAAGGGATGCTCAAGGCCAGCGTCAAAACCGCAGAGTTTCATGGGGAGTGCTTCCTGTCGGCCCGATCAGGCCTGGATGTTGGCGGCCTGGTGTGCCAGGGCGGCCTTCACGTAACTGGTGAACAGCGGGTGGCCGTCCCAGGGGGTGGACTTGAACTCGGGGTGGAACTGCACGCCGACGTACCAGGGGTGGACGCTGGTGGGCAACTCGACCATCTCGGTCAGCTTTTCGCGCTGGGTGATGGCCGAGATGACCAGACCGGCTTCGCGCAGCTTGTCGAGGTAACGTTCGTTGGCCTCGTAGCGATGGCGGTGGCGCTCGGTCACGACCGGGCCGTAGATCTCGTGGGCCAGGGTGCCAGGCAGCACATCGGAGCTCTGGGCGCCCAGGCGCATGGTGCCGCCCAGGTTGGAGCTGGCGTCGCGCTTCTGCACGGTGCCATCGGCGTCCAGCCACTCGTCGATCAGCGCGATCACGGGGTGCGGCGTGTTGGGCTCGAACTCGGTGGAGTTGGCGTCGGTCAGGCCGGCCTTGTGGCGCGCGTACTCGATGGTGGCCACCTGCATGCCCAGGCAGATGCCCAGGTAAGGGATGCCGTTTTCGCGGGCGAACTGGGCCGCCACGATCTTGCCTTCGACACCACGCTTGCCGAAGCCGCCGGGCACCAGGATGGCGTCGTACTGCTTGAGCTGGCTGGCGGTCTCGGCCGTGAGCGTTTCCGAATCGACGTATTCGATGTTGACGCGGGCATGGTTGTGGATGCCGGCGTGGCGCAGCGCCTCGTTGAGCGACTTGTAGGAGTCGGACAACTCGGTGTACTTGCCACACATCGCGATGGTGATGGCGCCCTTGGGGTTCTCGACCTCGTAGACGAGGTTGTCCCAGCGGCTGAGGTCGGCCGGTTTGGTCTGCAGCTGCAGCTTGGTGCAGATGAGGTCGTCGAGGTGCTGCTCGTGGAGCATGCGCGGCACCTTGTAGATGGTGTCGGCATCCCACACGGAGATCACGCCCGATTCGGCCACGTTGGTGAAGAGCGAGATCTTCTCGCGCTCGTCATCGGGGATGGCACGGTCGGCACGGCACAGCAGCGCGTCCGGCTGGATGCCGATTTCGCGCAGCTTCTGCACGGTGTGCTGGGTCGGCTTGGTCTTCAGCTCGCCCGCGGCCGCGATGAAGGGCACGTAGGTGAGGTGAACGAAGGCGGTGCTGGCAGGCCCCGACTTCAGGCTCATCTGGCGGGCGGCTTCCATGAAGGGCAGCGACTCGATGTCGCCCACGGTGCCGCCGATTTCGACGATGGCCACGTCAACCGCTTCGGGTGTGCCCACACCGGCGCCACGGCGCACGAAATCCTGGATCTCGTTGGTGATGTGGGGGATGACCTGGACGGTCTTGCCCAGGTAGTCGCCGCGGCGTTCTTTTTCAAGCACGCTCTGGTAGATCTGGCCCGTGGTGAAGTTGTTGGGCTTCTTCATCCGCGTGGTGATGAAGCGCTCGTAGTGGCCCAGATCGAGGTCGGTTTCAGCGCCGTCGTCGGTCACGAAGACCTCGCCGTGCTGGAAAGGCGACATGGTGCCGGGATCCACGTTGATGTACGGGTCCAGCTTGATCAGGGTGACTTTGAGGCCACGCGATTCGAGGATGGCGGCCAGTGACGCAGCGGCGATGCCCTTACCGAGGGAGGACACCACACCGCCGGTGACGAAGACAAACTTGGTCATGTTGCGCAAAAGCGTTCGCTGTTGAACGAACGCTGCGGTGGTAAAGAGGCATTATAGGTGCTCAGGCCCCCTTCACGGCGCCCGCATGCGTGGATTGGTGCACGACGCCTGGCGTGCGGGGCGCCGCATAATGCCGCGCTCTGCCCGGCTTCGGGCGCCTGATAACGGAGACGCCCTTGCTGTTTTTGCTCCGCATGCTGCTCTTGAGCGCGCTGTTCGTCGTGGCCAGTGTGCTGGGTTTGCTGGTTGGCCTGCTGCGCCCCTTCAACCCCGACAACAGCCGGGTCTGTGCCCGCCTCTACAGCCGCCCTGCCCTGCGCATCCTGGGGTTGAGGGTGAAGCGCGAAACCGAGTCGCTGCGCCACCACCGCCGTCCGGCCGTGATCGTGAGCAACCACCTCTCTAACCACGATCTCTTCGTGTTCGGGCGCGTGGTGCCGGAACGCACGGTGAGCCTGGGCAAGAAGAGCCTGAAGTGGCTGCCGCTGTTCGGGCAGCTCTATTGGTTGGCCGGCAATGTGCTGATCGACCGGGGCAATGCGGTCAAGGCCAAGCAGGCCATGCTGGCCGTGACCGAGGCGCTGCAGCAGCACGACCTCTCGATCTGGGTGTTTGCCGAAGGCACGCGCAACCACGGCAAGGGGCTGGCCCCCCTGAAAAAAGGCGCCTTCGTCATGGCGATCAATGCGGGGGTGCCCATCGTGCCGGTGTGCGCCAGCACCTATGTGACGCACATGAAACTGAACCGCTGGCACAGCGGTGACGTGGTGTTGCGCTCGCTCGACCCCATCCCCACGACCGGCCTCACGCTGGACGACGTGCCGGCGCTGATGGAACGCTGCCGCACCCTGATGGTGGAGTGCATCGCCACGCTGGACGCCGAGGTCGCCCAGGCGGCCGCCGCTCGGGGCCACTGACCACACCCGGGTGACCGGGCTGCGGGTTCAGCCGTTGGGAGCGCTGATCTTGCTCAGTGGGTTCATGGCCTGAGGCTGGGCGCTGGTAGCGCCGGTGTTCAGGTCAGGCTGGTCGCCACTCCAGGTGGGATCGGGAATCGAGTCGAACACCTGCTGAAGACGCTGGCCCCAGCTGCTGCGGATCATGCGGAAGTAGCTGTTGCTCTCGTCGATGTGGATGAGCTTGTCGACCTTGAGCGCATTGGCCTCGTACACCAGCAGGTCGAGCGGCAGACCGACCGAAAGATTGGACTTCAGGGTGGAATCCATCGAGATCAGCGCGCACTTGGCGGCCTCCTGCAGCGGCGTGCGTGGGGTGACCACGCGGTCGATGACGGGTTTGCCGTACTTGGATTCGCCGATCTGGAAGTAGCAGACGCCGTCGATGCCGGCTTCGACGAAATTGCCAGCAGCGTAGACGTTGAACAGGCGCATGGTTTCGCCCTGGATCTGGCCGCCAACGATGATGCTGCAGTTGAAGTCGATGCCATGCTTTTTGAGGGCCTCGGCGTCGCGGGCGTGGACCTTGCGCACGGCACTGCCCACGATGCGGGCCACGTCGAAGAGGCTCTTGGCCGTCCAGACGGTGACAGGCTCTCCATCCGAGCCCTCGATGGTTTCATTGGCCAGCAGCTGCTTCACCGCCTGGGTGATGGCCAGGTTGCCGGCCGTCAGCAGGACGATCACGCGTTCGCCTGCCTTTTCGTAGACCGTCATCTTGCGGAAGGTGCTGATCTGGTCCATGCCCGCGTTGGTGCGTGAGTCAGACAGGAAAACAAGCCCGGCTTCAAGCCGCATGGCAACGCAATAGGTCATGATGAAAACACCGCTTTGAGTTTGTAGAGCGCGTCCAGCGCTTCACGAGGGGTCAGGGTATCCGGATCGATGCCGGCCAGCAAGGAGAGGGTCTGGGCATCCGCAGGGCTGAGTGTCTCACCTGCCGGAGCAGCCAGGGCGCTGCCGGAAGCGGCCAGAGCCTCGGCATCGAAGCCAGGCGCCACAGGGGCGGCAAAAAGGTCGATCTGGGTTTCGTGCTGCTTTTGCTGCGCCTCGAGGGATTCGAGCGTGGCGCGGGCCTGACGGATCAGGGTGTGGGGCATGCCGGCCAGGCGGGCCACCTGCACCCCGTAGCTGCGGCTGGCGGGGCCGTGCTGCAGCTCATGGAGGAAGACGATGTCATCCCCCGCCTCGGCCACCCCCACGTGCACGTTGATCGCACGAGGGTGCTTCTCGGGCAGCGAGGTCAGCTCGAAATAGTGGGTGGCGAACAGGGTGAAGGCCTTGTTCTTGTCGTGCAGGTAGCTGGCGATGGCTCCTGCGAGCGACAGCCCGTCGAAGGTCGAGGTGCCGCGGCCGATCTCGTCCATGAGCACCAGCGAGTGCTCGGTGGCCGTGTGGACGATGGCTGCGGCCTCGGTCATCTCCAGCATGAAGGTGGACTGGGCGTTGGCCAGGTCGTCGGCCGCGCCGATGCGGGTGTGGATGGCGTCGATGGGGCCCAGTCGGCAGGCGGCGGCCGGCACGTAGGAACCCATGGCCGCCAGCAGCGCGATCAGGGCCACCTGGCGCATGAAGGTCGACTTGCCGCCCATGTTGGGGCCGGTGATGACCATCATGCGGCGGTTGGCGTCGAAACGGCAGTCGTTGGGAATGAAGGCCGCGCCGGTGGTTTCCATCAGGCGGGCTTCGACCACCGGGTGGCGGCCCTTTTCGATCTCGATGCAGGGCTGGTTGACGAACTCAGGGCGGGCCCACCCCAGGGTGGCGGCACGTTCGGCCAGGGCGGCCAGAGCGTCGAGCGTGGCCAGGGCCCGCGCCAGGGTGCCGAGGGTGGCGATGTGGGCCTGGAGAAAGTCGATCAGCTGGTCGAACAGGGCCTTTTCGCGCGCCAGGGCACGCTCCTGGGCTGACAGGGCCTTGTCTTCGAAGGCCTTGAGTTCGGGCGTGATGAAGCGCTCGGCGTTTTTCAGGGTCTGGCGTCGCTGGTAGTCGAGCGGAACCTTGTCGGCCTGGCTTTGCGTGACCTCGATGTAGAAGCCGTGGACCTTGTTGAACTGCACGCGCAGGTTGTGGATGCCGGTGCGTTCGCGCTCGCGGGCCTCCATGTCGAGCAGGAAGGCGTCGCAGTTCTGGGAGATGGCGCGGAGTTCGTCGAGATCGGAATCGAAGCCATGGGCGATGACGCCGCCGTCGCGCAGCAACACCGCGGGGGTTTCCAGCAACATGGCCTGCAGGCGCTGCGCCATGGCCGCATCGGGCTGCAGCGCACCGTGCAGCTGGGCCAACAGGGGTGTGGTCTCGGCCACGCGCTCGCGCAAGGCGGGCAGACCCAGCAGGGTGTCGCGCAGACCGGCCAGTTCACGGGGACGCACCTGGCGCAAGGCAATCCGTGCGGTGATGCGCTCGACATCGCTCATCTGGCGCAGCGCTTCGCGCAAGGCTTCGTATCCCTGCTCGTGCTGCGCGGGGGCCAGCAGGCAGGCGATGGCGTCCAGCCGGCTCCTGGCCACAGCGCGCTCACGAAGCGGCTGTGTGAGCCACAGGCGCAGGGCTCGGCTGCCCATGCCGGTGCGGCACGTGTCGATCAGCGACAGCAGCGTGGGCGCGTCTTCACCACGCAGGGTCTGCGTGAGTTCAAGGTTGCGCAGGGTGGCCGGGGGCAGGTCCAGCAGCTCGTTGGTGCGGGGCACATCGAGCGAGGCCACATGCGACAGCGCCCTGCCCTGGGTGTGCTCGGCAAAGCTGAGCAGTGCGGCCGCGGCCGACTGCGCCAGGGCCATCTCCTGGGCGCCCCAGGCCTGCAGGTTGCTCACCTGCAGTTGTTCGCACAGCTTGCGGGCGCCCAGGCCGGTGTCGAACTGCCAGCTGGGGCGCGGGGTCATGGCGGTGCCGCGGCCCTGGCCCAGCATGGGCTGCAAGGTTGGCGGCACGCGCTCGCGGTCGTACAGGATTTCAGCGGGTTGCAGGCGCGCCAGCCAACCGGCGAGGTCGCGCTCGGTGCACTCGGTCAGCCCCAGGCGACCGCTGGAGAGCCCCAGCCAGGCCAGGCCACAGGGCACCGCGTGCTCGGCGTGGCGGCCGCGCTTGTCCATCACCACCGCCAGCAGCAGGGCGTCGGCGCGCTCGTTGAGGAGTTCGGCATCGGTCAGGGTGCCGGGTGTGACCACCCGCACGACCTTGCGCTCCATCGGGCCCTTGGTGGCCCCAGGCTCGCCAATCTGCTCTGCAATGGCCACCGATTCACCCAGGCGGATGAGCTTGGCGAGGTAGGTTTCGACCGCATGCACGGGCACACCGGCCATGACCACCGGCTCGCCGGCAGACTGGCCGCGCACGGTCAGGGTGATGTCGATCAGGCGGTTGGCTTTGCGTGCGTCATCGTAGAAAAGTTCGTAAAAGTCCCCCATCCGATAGAAGACCAGGGTCTCGGGGTACTCCAGCTTGATGCGAAGGTACTGGGCCATCATCGGGGTGTGCTTCTCGAAGCCCGCCGCGCTGTCGACCACTTTTGTCTTGTCCTTGTCCATCCGTCACCTTGCACGCTGTGCACAGCCAGCCCTCAGTCACATGCGCTGACAGCCGGCAGGGCCATCCAGGGCCCTGAAACCAAAGGCGCGGATTTTAAGCGCCCGGCACTGTGTCGAGCCCGATACCGAGCCTTCACATTACACGACCAGCTGGACACAGTGCCTTTGCACAGGCACCCCATCATCACCAGGGCACTCTTCCCTGGCCCATGACACCCGTTCTTGCTGTTCCTCTCGCCCTGTCGTCCGGCCTGCCCTGGCGCGCGCCAGCGAGGCCCGCCACATGCGCCAGCAAGGGCTTCACGCTCATCGAATTGATGATCACGGTGGCGATCGTGGCCATCCTGGCGGGGGTCGCGATGCCCGCGTACACCCGCTACATCATGCGCGGTCGCATCCCGGAGGCGACGGCCACCCTCGCGGCCTGGCAAATCAAGATGGAGCAGTGGTTCCAGGACACCCGCAGCGTCTACGCCTCTGGGAGCACCAGCGCCTGCGGCGTGTCCACGCCCACCGCCACCAGCAGCTTCAGTTTTGCCTGCACCCCGTCGTCGTCCAGCAGCTACCAACTCAAGGCCACCGGCCTGGGCAGCATGGCCGGTTTCGCCTACACCGTGGACCAGGACGGCAACAAGACGTCGGTCATCACGGCCAGCGGCTGGGCGGCCACCTCGAACAGCTGCTGGATCACGCAACCCGGCGGCCAGTGCCCATGACAAACCGATCCGGTTCACAGCGGGGATTGGGTCTGGTCGAGCTGATGGTGGGTCTGGCGGTGATGGCCATGGCCCTGGGTTATGCCCTGCCCTCCTTCGCAGACTGGCTGCGCAACGCCCGCGTGCGCAACGCCGCACTGGCGGTGCAAGGCGGCCTGCAATTTGCCCAGGCCGAGGCTGCACGTCGCAATCAGTTGGTGCGCTTTCAGTTCACCAGCACGCAAGACGCTTCCTGCCAACTCCAGGCCACGGGGCCTCACTGGCTGGTCAGCCTGTCTGTGGCAGACGGCAGCGGGCAGAGCACCTCGCCTGCGGGTGCGTGCGGCCAGGCCATTGCCGACACGAACGCGCCGTATGTGTTGCAGCGCAGCCCTGCCTTGCCAGCGAACTCAACCTTGTCCATGGTGGGCAGCACGGCCCTGATCGGTTTTGATGGCCTGGGGAGGCTCAACAGCCTGGGCGGCCAGGCCGTCACCACAGGCCTGACCGTGAATGTGGGCAGCAGCGATGGGACCTGCGCGGCAGCAGGGGGCACGGTGCGTTGCCTGAGGGTGCAGGTCAGCAGCGCAGGCGAGGTCCAGTTGTGCGACCCGGCACGCAGCGACACCACCGACCCCATGTCCTGCCCCACCACCAGCAACTGAATCGCCATGCACTTTCGCGCCGCCTCCGCTTCGTCCGCACGCAGTTCATCCCGCCCTCATGGCAGGGCTGGGCTGATGCGAACCTCCGGCTTCATGCTGATCGAGGTGTTGGTGGCCTTGCTGATCTTTTCGCTGGGCATCCTGGGCTTGCTCGCAGGGCAGCGCCAGGCGGTGCAGCAAGCGAGCGCCGCGCAATACCGCGCCATCGCGGCAACGCAGGCGGCCGATCTGGTCAGCAAGATGTGGCTGAGCGACCGCACCGCCGCAACCTTGCAGGCGCAATTCGCCAGCAGCAGCCAAGGCAGTGGCTACACCACCTGGCTGAGCGCGCTGGCGGCATCCGGCCTGCCCGGGGTCAGCAAGCATCCGCCGACGGTCAGCTTCACCACGGTGGCGGGTGGCACGAGCGCCGCGTCCAGCAGCCTGGCCACCATCTCCATTTACTGGCAGGGGCCTGGCGATGAGGCCGCCCACCAGTACACCGCCACGGCGCAACTCAAGTGACCCAGCGTCCCTCGACCTCACCGCAGCGGGGCTTCAGCCTGATCGAGATCATGATCGGGCTGGTGATCGGCATGCTCTCGATCCTGACCGTGTTGCAGCTCTACCTGAAGGGCGACATCCAGAGCCGCGTCACCACGCATGGCAACGATGCCCAGGTCAGCGCCACCATGGCCACGCATGAGCTGGGCCGCAGCATCCGTCAGGCCGGCTACGGCCTCAATGCCTTCCGCTTGCTGGGCTGCAGCCTGACGTACACCACGCTCACGGACAAGGCCTCGGTCACCCTGACAGCCCTGGCACCCATCACCGTCAACCCGGCCTCCTCAATGGTGCCAAAGGGCGACGCCAACACCGACACGCTGCTCGTGGTCAGTGGCAACGCCAACGTCACCAGCGAAGGCGATCCACTCACCACCACGCCAACGGCATCCGGCACCGGCACGGCTTTCACCGCCACCACCCATGGCTATTTCGGCGCAGGCGACTGGGTCGTGCCAGCGCCGCTCACCCGGGGCACCTCCTGCGCGCTCTACATGGGTACCGTGACCAGCGTGGACGACGGGGTGCAACTGAGCACCTCCGCCAACAATGCCACCACCTCGGTGGGTGCGGATGCCGTGCTCTACAACCTGGGGAGTGCGCCCTCCATCCTGGCCTGGGCGGTTCGCAATGGGCAACTCACGGTGTGCGACTACCTGCGCTACCAATGCGGGCTCAGCAGCTACACCAGCAACCAGACCGTGTGGGTGCCGGTCGTCAGCCGCATCGTCAGCCTGAGGGCGCAGTACGCCCGAGACACGTCCGGCATCTCGGGCAGCACATCCAGGATGACCGGCGTGGCCGACACCTACGACCAACTCACCCCAGGCAGCAGCAACGACACCAGCAGCATCGCCCTGGCTTGCCGCTGGGCACGGGTCATCGGGGCGCGCTTTGCCGTGGTGGGCCGCAGCCAGCACACCGATACCAGCTACACGGCCACCAACCCGACCTGGTCGGGCAGCAGTGGTGCGGCGATCGACCTCTCCAACTCCAACACCGGTTGGCAGCGTTTTCGCTACCGACTGCTCGAAACCACCATGCCCCTGCGCAACATCATCTGGCAGGGCTCACAGACGACCTACCAGGGAGGCGATTCCGGATGCTGAACCGCCCACGCGCCGTTGTTCCACGCGTTCCGCGCCCCCGCACTCAGCAGGGGCTCGTTCTGTTTGTGGCGCTGATCGTGCTGGTGGCCCTCGCCCTGGCCACGGCGGCCATGATGCGATCGGTGGGCTCCGGACAGGTGATCGCCGGCAACCTGGCCTTTCAGCAGTCGGCGGTCGGATCAAGCGACCGCGGCACCGAGGCCGCGGTGGCCTGGCTGGAAAACAACAAGGGGCTGAGCAGTTCCAGCAGCGCCAGCGCCTGCAGCGTCGGCTCGTCGGTGCTGGCCTGCGATCAGAGCGCCCAAGGCTACCTGGCAACCCGCAGTGACCCCGCCAGCAGCGTGGCGCTGGACGCCTGGTGGACCACGCTCGCCGCCGCGGTGACACCGGTGAGCCTGGCCAGCGACGCCGCCGGCAACAGCGTCAGCTACCTGATCCAGCGCATGTGCAATGCCACCGGCGACGCCAGCAGCGGCAGCTGTGCGATCACACCGAGCTCGACCGAATGCGGCCAGAGCCACAACGTCAACAGCGGCAGCACGGGGTGCGACAGCCAGGTCTATTACCGCATCACTGTCAAAACCACCGGCCCGCGCAACACGGTCAGCTACACCCAGAGCATGGTGGCCATGTGAAGAGACAACGCCCATGAACCACACGCCCCCCCTCTTCCGCCAAAGCCTGATCCGGCCTGTCTGCCTGAGCCTGGGCATGACGTTGCATCTTTGGGGTCACACCGCCGTGACCGACCTGGCCAGCGCGCCGCTGGAAACCTCCACGGCCACACTGGTCAAGCCCAACATCTTCTTCATCCTGGACGACTCGGGCAGCATGAGCTCGGCCTACCTGCCTGATTGGGCCAACACCTATGTCAGCATCGACAAGCTCTATAAGAATCCAACCTTCAATGGGGTCTACTACGACCCTGCGGTGACCTACACCCCGCCCGTCAAATACGACGGCAGCAGCTACCCGAGCATGACCTCGGCCAACACCAGCGCCTGGAGCACCGTACCGGTGGACGGCTTTGGGGTGCAATCCACCTCGACCACCAACCTGGCCACCGCCACCAAGACCTATTACGTCTCCATCGCCGGTGAGTACTGCACCACACCCAGCCTGCACACCTGCGCCACGCAGAGCGCAGCGTCCACCACCTATCCCTACCCCGCAACGCTGCGCTGGTGCACCAACTCGGCCTTGAGCAGTTGCCAGGCGCGCTACATCTCGACGGCACCCAGCGGCGGCTCGACCTACACCTACCCGCGCTACCCGACGGCCAGCATCTCTGGCGGAACCGTCCCCGGGAGCATCCAGACCGTCACCATCAGCTCAAGCACCAGCAGCTACACCTACCCAGGCAGCAGCACGCGCGCCTCGACGCGGACCGACTGCACCACCAACACCACCACCTGCACCTACACGGAGGAGATGGTCAACTATGCCAACTGGTACGCCTATTACCGCACGCGGATGCAGATGATGAAGTCGGCCGCCAGCCTGGCCCTCATCGACCTGAGCACAAGCTATCGCCTGGGCTTCATGAGCATCAACAACGCCACTGGCAGCGATTTTCTGGACATCACCGACATCACGACAACCAGCGGTGGGCAGAAAGCCAAGTTCTACGCCAAGCTGTTTGCCGCCAAGCCCAACGGCACCACCCCCTTGAAGAAGGCGCTCTACACAGCAGGTCGTTACTACGCCGGCAAGCTCACAACCATCAATGGCGTCACCGCTGGCGACCCGATCGAATACGCCTGCCAGCGCAACTACACCCTGCTCTCCACCGACGGCTACTGGAACGAGTCGACCACCCCGTATCAGGTGGATGGCAGCACGCAGATCGGCAACACCGACGGCAGCGAGTCGCGCCCCTATTACGACGGCAATGCGCAGTCCAACACCCTGGCCGACATCGCCGAGTATTACCACGCCACCGACCTCCGGACTTCGGCCTTTGGCAACGCCACCAACCGCAGCACTGGCACCGACGTCTCCAGCAACAGCTACAGCAACGGCCAGCAGCGCATGTACACCTACACCCTGGGCCTGGGGGCCTCGGGGTACATGCTGTTCGACAGCAACTACGCGTCGGCCACCAGCGGCGATTACTACGATGTGCTCAAAGGCACGGCAACCAGCAGCGCCACCCTGGCGGCGGGCACCTGCCCCTGGCAAAGCTCGGGAGCCTGCAACTGGCCCACGCCGGCCAACAACACCCAAACAGCGGTCGACGACCTCTGGCATGCGGCCATCAACGGCCGCGGCGCTTACTACAGCGCGGCCAGCCCCTCGGAACTCAAAACCGGCCTGACCAACTTCGTCAACGCTGTCAGCGCCGCCACCAGCAACTCCGCCGCGGCCACGGCCAGCACCCCCAACCTGTCGGCCACCAGCGCCAACTACGTCTTCTCCAGCAGTTTCTGCTCGGCCAAGTGGTTTGGCGAACTGGCCCGCTACACGCTGGATGCCAGCACAGGCGCCATCGCCAGCACACCCGACTGGGCCCAATCCGGCGCAGGCAGTGACTGCACCTCGTCCAGCGGTGCCCTCACGACCACCGCCCTGCTCGACAACCTCAGCTGGAGCACGCGCAAGGTCTACACCTACAACCCAGCCGCCAGCTCCACACTGATCCCCTTTGAATGGAGCAGCCTGACCAGCACCATGCAGAGCTACTTCAAGGTGGCGGCCTTGTCCAGCCTGTCTCAAATGTGTGCGGCGGGCAGCACCTGCCTGCCCACCAGCGCCCAGGTCGACAGCAGCACCGCTGGCACCACCACAGGCGCGGGGGGCATCAACCTCGTCAACTACCTCCGTGGCGACCGAAGCAACGAAGGCTCGGCCAACACGAAGTACTACTTCCCCCGCACCCATGTGCTGGGCGACATCGTCGATGCCCAGGCCATCTACGTGCAGGCCCCCTCCTTCTCCTACAGCGACACCGGCTACAGCAGCTTCAAGACCGCCAACGCGAGCCGACAAGGCATGGTCTATGTGGGTGCCAACGACGGCATGCTCCATGCCTTCCGCAGCGACACGGGCGCGGAGTCCTGGGCCTACATCCCCTCGATGCTGCTGCCTTCTCTCTACAAGCTGGCCGACAAGAACCACGCGTCCACCCACAGCCACTTCGTCAACGGCAGCCTGACCCGCGCCGACATCTACGTCGACAGTGCCTGGCACACCATCCTCGTGGGTGGATTGGGCGCAGGGGGTCGCGGCTTTTACGCGCTCGACGTCACCGACCCGGCCGGTCCAAAGGTGCTGTGGGAGTTCACCCACGACACCAGCGCCGCCAATGGGTATGTGCGCGACGAAGACCTGGGCTACAGCTTTGGCACGCCCATCGTCACCAAGCTTTCGGATGGGACCTGGGTGGTCCTGCTCTCTTCGGGCTACAACAACGTGTCGCCCGGCAGTGGCAAAGGTCACCTCTGGGTGCTCAACGCGGCCACCGGCGCCATCCTGCACAAGCTCAACACGGGGCTGGGCGCCAACGCCAGCGGCAGCCTGGTGACGGGCTGCAGCGTGTTGCCCTGCCCCAGTGGCCTCGCCAAGCTGAGTGCCTGGGTCGACAACACCCGCAACAACACCGCTGAATACGTGTACGGCGGCGACCTCTACGGCAACCTCTGGCGCTTCGACATCACCGGCCTCACCGCCACAGGCGGCAGCGCCACCGTGCAGTTGCTGACCACCCTGGCCGATGCAGACGGCAGCCGCCAGCCGGTCACCACCACGCCTGAGTTGGGCTACGCCAGCAGCCAGCACATGGTCTACGTGGGCACGGGCCGATACCTGGGCGTGAGCGATGTCTCGACCACCCAGACCCAAACCATGTACGCCCTGAAAGACCCCTTGACGGGCAGTTCGACCAGCACCGCGCTGTACGCCAGCCCGCGCAGCCAGGTCTGCGGCAGCGCCACCACATCGGGCTGTTTCGTTCAGCAGGTGCTGACCAACAGCGATGGCGGCAGCACCCGCACCGCCTCCAGCACCGTGAGCTACAGCGTCGACCTCGCCACCATGAACGGCTGGTTTGTCGACATGCCCGTGTCGGGCGAGCGCATCAACGTCGATCCTTCACTGAGCAACGGCACCCTCGTTTTCGTGAGCAACGTCCCCAGCAGCGCCGGCGCCTGCAGCACCGGGGGCTCCAGCTACCTCAACTACCTGTCGTACAAAACCGGGCTCGCCGTGGGCACGGCCACCGAGGCCGGCGTCCTGCTTTCGGGCACCGCCCTGGCCAGTTCCGCCACCCTCATCAAGACCACCACCGGCAACACCAAGGGCATCGTGGCCCTCTCGGACGGCAGCCGGGGCGTCTACACCATCCCCACGTCCAGCACCAGCACGGCCACGCGCCGCCTGTCCTGGCGCGAACTCATCATCGGCCAGTGAGGCCGCCCCTTCACACGCCGGCATGAAAAAGGCGCCCACTGGGGGCGCCTGGCTGGCTCACACGGTGCGGCCGATCACAGAGATCAGAAGGGGGCGTCGTCGCGCTTGCGGCCTTGCGAACGCTTGTCGCTGGCGGCTTCTTCCTGTACCTCGGCGGCCTTTGCCGCGGCCGTGATGCGGGTGCGCTTGGGTTCGACCGGCGCAGCGGCCTTCTGGGCGCGTGCCTCATCTTCGGCCGCCTGCAGTTGCGAGATCAGGGCGTCGTCTTCCGGGTCCGACTCGCCTTCGTCGGCATCGATCTCGTCGGCACCGATCTCGTCGGCACCGACGGCCTTCGGGTCTTCGGTGATGACACGGGTGTAAGGCGCCAGGGTCTTGACCAGCTGGCCGTAGATGCGGGGCGTGCCCGCCACGATTTCACGCTGGTAAAGGAAGTCGGGTTCGCCCGTGAAGTTGCCCACCAGGCCACCGGCCTCGGTGATGATCAACGAGCCTGCGGCCACGTCCCAAGGGCTCAGACCGGTCTCGAAGAAGCCATCGAGGTAGCCTGCTGCCACGTAGCACAGGTCCAGCGAAGCGGCACCCGGGCGACGCATGCCGGCGCACTGCACCATCACCTCTTCGAACATCTTCATGTAGCGCTGGAAGTTGTCGCCCTTGCGGAAGGGGAAGCCCGTGCCGATCAGGGTTTCCAGCATGCGCGTGCGCTTGGACACGCGGATGCGGCGGTCGTTCAGGTAGGCGCCCTTGCCCTTGCTGGCGTAAAACAGGTCATTGCGGCTCGGGTCGTAAACCACGGCCTGCTGCACCTGACCACGCCAGGTCAAGGCGATGGACACCGCGTAGACCGGGAAACCGTGGATGAAGTTGGTGGTGCCGTCGAGGGGGTCGATCACCCAGACGAAGTCGCTGTCCTTGGCGCCATGCTCGCGGCCCGACTCTTCGGCCAGGATGCCGTGGCCGGGGTAGGCTTCCAGGAGGGTGGCAATGATCACGTCTTCTGCCGCCTTGTCCACCTCGGTCACGAAATCATTGTGAGACTTCGCGGTCACGGTCAGACGCTCGATGTCGAGCGACGCCCGGTTGATGATCGCCCCGGCTGCGCGGGCAGCTTTGATGGCGATGTTGAGCATGGGGTGCAGGGCTTGTGACATATCTTGGATGGTCGAGAGGCGTTGACACCACGGCCAACCCAAACAAACACCCAGGTTCATGAGAAGCATGACCTGCAGTGCCACAGAGGGCCCGGCGCGGCGGGAAAGACGGCAACAGTGATCAAAGAACGAAGAGAATCGAGCATTCTATAGAAAGCCTTCGCTTTTTGCATCCTTCTTTTTGCCCCCGTTCTGCACCCATGAGCACACGCCAGCCCGACCCCACCCGATTCATCCTGATCGGCACCAGCCATCCGGGCAATGTGGGCGCCACGGCGCGCGCCATGAAGGTCATGGGCTTTTCTGAACTGGTGCTGGTGCGACCACGTTTTGCCGATGTGCTGATCCAGGAAGAAACGGTCGCGCTGGCCAGCGGTGCCGCCGACATCCTGGTGCGCGCCCGCGTGGTCGACACGCTGGCCGAAGCGCTCGATGGCGTCACCTTCGCCCTGGCCACCGCCATGACCCCTCGCGACTTCGGCCCCCCCACACTCAGACCTCGCGAAGGCCTGGCCGACCTGGCCCGACACGACCCTGCGCACAAGGTCGCGTTCGTGTTTGGCAGCGAGCGCCATGGCATGGCCAACGAAGACGTCTACCGCTGCCACGCCGTGCTCAGCATCCCCACCAACCCCGACTACGGCTCGCTCAACCTCTCACAGGCCGTGCAGCTGCTGGCTTACGAGTGGCGCCAGGCCCTCGGTGGATTCGGCGTGGCCCCCCGGACGCCCGAGCCCGAACTGGCCAGCGGGGAGGCCGTGCAAGGCCTCCTGGCGCACCTCGAGCAGTCGCTCACAGCCATTGGCTTCCTCGACCCCGCCGCCCCCAAGAAGCTGATGCCC
>NZ_JAIZVX010000212.1 GCF_021768455.1 Aquabacterium sp.
GCCACGGTGGACGATGGCTCCATCCGCGCCACGGCCATTCTGCTCACCCAGCAAGGCTTGGCCGATGCCCTTCAGGGTGGCGGCGACTGGGCCGAGGCGGCCCCCTTGACCCTGGTCGAGACCGAGCGCGGCGTGCTCACGCTGTGGGCGCTGGTGAAAGACGTGGTGGCCCGGCCCCAGGCCGAGGCCGCCCTGGCCTCGCTGCTCAGCCAGGCGCTGAGCCTGCGCCTGCGTGGCGTGATGGCCCTGCCCGCCCCCAGCCCCGACCCGGCTGTGCAGGAGGCCGAACTGGCCAAGGTGCGCACCGTGTTTGAGGGGGTGCGGGCCGAGGGGATTCCCGTGGATGTGCTGTCCATGGGCATGAGTTCGGACCTGGAAGCGGCCATTGCCCAAGGGTCTACCCTGGTGAGGGTGGGCACGGCCCTATTCGGGCACCGTTGACACGCCGGTAACATGGCGTTCCTGTGAAAGAAACGCCATGGACGTCTCGCAAGAAGCCCCCCATTACCTGCTGGTGGATGACCACAGCCTGATCCGCGAAGGGATGATGCAGGCCATCCGCAGCCTGGCGCCCGGTGCGCGCTTCTCGCAGGCCAACTCCCTGCAGGCCACGCTGGCCGCCCTGGCCGCGGCCAGCGACGACCCGATCGATGTGGTGCTGCTCGACCTGGGCCTGCCCGACAGCCGCGGCACGGCCACGCTGCAGGCGGTGCGCCAGGCCGCGCCCACCCAGCGCATCGGCATCATCACCGGGCAGAGCGATGTGCAGGTGGCCCTGGAGTGCATCCACCACGGGGCCTCGTGCTTCATCCCCAAGCTGGCCGAGATCGAAGGCTTCATGAGCGCGCTCAAGGCCCTGGTGGAGGGGCGGCTGCACTTCCCCTCCGAGTTGCTGTCGCCCAGCGAGGTGGACTTCCCCACGCCCGACGAGGACACCGCCCAGCGCGTGATCCGCCTGACGCCGCGCCAGAAGGACGTGTTGCAGTGGATCCTCAAAGGGTGCACCAACCACGCCATCGCCACGGCCCTGGGCATCAGCGCCGAAACCGTCAAGCTGCACGTGAGCGCCATCTTCCGGGCCTACGGCGTGCACAGCCGCACCCAGCTCGTGCTGCTGTGCTCGCGCAGCCCGCAGGCGGACGCGCCCAACACGGCCATGACGGCCAGCACGGCCACCGCGCACGTCAGCCCCCTGGCCTATGCCCTGCCCCCCACCATGATGGCATCGGAGGGCCGGGTCTGTGCCGAGCCCACGGAGCCGGCATCGCCTCCGCCCTCCCGCGAACAACGGGCCTGAGCCACTCAGGCATGCCGGGCCCCGACACCTTCGCCAGCCCCCAGTCCATGTCGGCCCGGGTGGACCTGCAGATGCTGCAGGACACCTGGCGCACCGCACCCGGTGCGATCCCCGGGCAGCTGGTGGCCCTGGCGGCGCTGGTCTGGATGATCCGCGACTGGCCCGCCCCGCTGTGGCACTGGCTCACGCCCGCCCTGGGACTGCTATCGGTGTGGACCCTGGTGGCCCTCATGCAGGGACAGTTTCGCCGCTTTGGCATCCCCGCATCGGCCTATGGGCGCTGGCGCTGGCGGCTGCTGTGGTGGCACGCCGCCCAGGGCTCGCTGTGGGGGCTGATCTCGCTGGCGCTGCTGGGCGTGGCCGGCCCCGACTGGAAGCTGGCCCTGGTGGCCGGCGCCCTGGTCTACAGCTACACCATCATGCTGGTGACGGTGCACGACTGGGCCGTGGCCTTCACGGGGGCGGCCCCACTGCTGGCCATGGCCGCGGTGCGCCTGCTGGTGGAGCAGACCTCCAGCGGCACCTACCTGGCGGTGGTGATGGTGGTATCGCTGGCAACCTGCCTCCTGGTGGCGCGGCGCATCAGCCGCCGCCTGCGCGAGGGCATGCTGCTGCGCAACGAGAACGCCGACCTGGTGCTCAAGCTGCGCGACGAGATCGACAAGGTGACCCAGGCCAAGGCCCGGGCCGAGATCGCCGACCGGCAAAAGGGCGAGTTCTTCGCCTCGGCCAGCCACGACCTGCGCCAACCGCTGCACGTGATGATGCTGCTGAGCAGCGCGCTGCGCCCCCATGTCGAACCCAGCCAGGGGGCTCCCCTGCTGGGGCAGATCCAGACGGCCCTGGGCTCGCTGAGCACCATGTTCGAAAAGATGTTCGACCTGGCCCGGATCGACGCCCAGCGGATCGACTACCGCGCCCAGGCCTGCGAGCTGGCCCCGCTGTGGCACCGGCTGGACGCCGAGTTCGGCGTACTGTGCGCCCACAAGGGCCTGCGCTGGCGCCTGGTGCCCACCTCGGCCTGGGTGCAGACCGACCTGCATGTGCTGGAGCGCATCCTGCGCAACCTGCTCAACAACGCCGTGCGCTACACCGAGGCCGGCGAGGTGCGCCTGCGGGCCCGGGCGCGTGGGCCCTGGGTGGTATGCCAGGTCTGGGACACGGGCGTGGGCGTGCCCCGTCCTCTGCGCCACCGCATCTTCGAAGACTACTTCCAGGGCCACAACGACGGCCGCCACAGCAGCGAAGGCCTGGGCCTGGGCCTGGCCGTGGTGCGCCGCTTGAGCATGCTGGGCCCCACGCCGGTGACCTTGCGCTCGCGCGCTGGGCGAGGCTCCTGCTTCAGCGTGCGCCTGCCCAGGCTGGTGCCGGCCTCGGTGCAGCCACCGGCACCGCGGCACACGGCGCCTTCCGCCCTGCGCTCCGCACCGATGCCCGCTCGCCCCCTTCCCAGCGGCGCCGAGCGCGGCGTGGTGCTGTTGATCGAAGACGACCCCGTGGTGCGCGACAGCACCGCGCTGCTGCTGCGGCAGCACGGCTGGCTGAGCGCCGCGGCCGCCACCCCCGATGGGGCCGCGGCCGCGATGCTGGCCTTGCAGGAGCAGGGCCGGATGCCCGAGGGCGAGATGCCGGTGGCCGCGATCAGCGACCACCGGCTGGGCCTGTCCATCAACGGCCTGGAGGCGCTGCAGCAACTGCGCTACGAGTTCGGCGAAGGGCTGCCGGCCTTCCTGCTCACGGGGGAGGCCACGCCGGGCCTGGCCCAGGCTGCGCAGACCGCGGGCGTGCACCTGCTGCACAAGCCGCTGCAGGCCGACCGCCTGGTCCGCCTGCTGGAAGCAACCCTGCCCGATGCCGAGCCCCCTGGAGACACCTTGGATGCGCCCCACCGCGACGGAGACGGGCTGGTGGATGCGGCATGATTCGGGCATGAGCACGACCGACACCTCCTCCACCTCCATCGACATCGCCTTCATCGGCGGCGGCAACATGGCCACGGCCATCATTGGCGGCCTGCTGCGCCAGGGCCGCGCGGCCGCCAGCATCCTGGTCATCGACCCGGTGCCCAGCCAGCGCGAACGCCTGAGCGACACCCTGGGCGTGGTCACCGCCGAAGGCCCGACCGAGGCCCTGCGCAGCGCCCGCACCGTGGTGTGGGCCGTCAAGCCCCAGCAGTTCAAGGACGCGGCCTCGGCCTACGCGCCGCTGACCGCCCAGGCCCTGCACTACAGCGTGATGGCCGGCCTGCGCAGCGAGGACATCGCCCGCCTGATCGGCACGCCCCGCGTGGTGCGCGCCATGCCCAACACGCCCGCCCTGGTGGGCCAGGGCATGACCGGCCTGTATGCACGCCCCGAGGTGAACGCCGAAGAACGTGCCGCCGTGCAGGCCATGGTCGAACCCACGGGCCAGTGGCTGTGGCTGGACGCCGAGGTGCAGCTTGACGCCGTGACGGCGATCTCGGGCTCGGGCCCGGCCTATGTGTTTTATTTCATCGAATCGATGATGCAGGCCGCGCAGGACATGGGCCTGAGCGCAGAGCAGGGCAAGCAGCTGGCCGTGGCCACCTTTGGCGGCGCCACCGCCCTGGCCGCGCAGTCGCCCGACACGCCAGCGGTGCTGCGCGAGAAGGTGACCTCGAAGGGCGGCACCACTTACGCCGCGCTGAGCAGCATGGAAGCGGCGGGCGTCAAGGCGGCCTTCGTGGCGGCCATGCGCGCGGCCGAGCAGCGCGCCGGCGAGCTCGGGGACGAATTCGGGCGCTGAGCCACACCGGCCCTGCGGGGGCGCCCCCGCTCAGCGCAGGGCGAAGTCGAGCACGGCCCCGGCCCAGACCGTCATGCCCAGCCAGTGGTTGAGGCGGAAGGCCTTGAAGCAGTCGTCGCGCTCGCGGCGGTGGATCAGCCAGCCGTGCCACAGGGCCTGGGCCCCGGCCAGGGCCAGGCCCGCGTTGTAGAAGGCGCCCAGGCCCAGGTGCCGGCCCACGCCCCCCCAGCAGGCCAGGCACAGGGCGTAAAAGCCCATCACGCCGACCACGTCGAAGCGGCCCAGGGTGATGGCCGAGGTGCGGATGCCGATCTTGAGGTCGTCGTTGCGGTCGACCATGGCGTACTCGGTGTCGTAGGCCAGCACCCAGGCCAGGTTGCCCAGCACCAGCCACCAGGCCTCGGCCGGCACCTCGTTGCGCACGGCCGCATAGGCCATGGGCAGGCCGAAGCTGAAGGCCACGCCCAGCACCGCCTGCGGCATCGAGAAGAAGCGCTTGGTGAAGGGATAGATCACCGACACGGCCAGCGCGCCAAACGACAGGGCGATGGTCAGGCCGTTGGTCAGCAGCACCAGGCAGAAAGCCGCCAGGGTCAGCACGCCGCCCACGGCCAGCGCCTCTTTCACGCCCATGCGGCCGCTGGTGAGCGGGCGTTGCGCGGTGCGCTGCACGTGGCGGTCGAAATCGCGGTCGGCCACGTCGTTGACGACGCAACCGGCGCTGCGCATGAGGAAGGTGCCCGCCGTGAAGATCAGCAGCAGAGGCCAGCCCGGGAAGCCCTTGGCCGCCAGCCACATCGCGGTCAACGTGGGCCACAGCGGCAGCAACCAGCCCTGTGGGCGGTTCCAGCGGATCAGGTCAAGGTAGAGGGCCCCGCGGGCGCGCCAGCCACCGCCCGAGGGCTCGGGTGAAGCGGGCAAACCGGGCGGGGGAGAGG
>NZ_JAIZVX010000213.1 GCF_021768455.1 Aquabacterium sp.
TGGCGAAGCTGGGCGGGCCGCTGAGCGCCGCACCATGACAAAGGGGCCCCGCAGGACCCCTTGATGCACCAGGCAAGACGGCTCAGGCTGCAGCCAGCAAGGCCGAGGTGTCGAACACGCTGCTCATTGGCGGCAGGTTCATGATCATGGGCTGCGGCGCGTTCTTCGACACCTTCACCGGCTTGGCCGGCGTGTCGTTCTGGGCGACCTCGGCCTTGTCCCAGTTGCCCACCGATTCCTTGCCCGACACGGCGATCGAGTAGAAAACGCGGAAGGCCACCTTGCGCTCGCCCCAGAAATCGGCGGCATCGCGGAAGGCGTCGAGCAGCTGCTCACGGGTTTCACGGTCGAACTTGGCGCCATCGGGGATCAGCTCGAGCACGACCACGAAGCCCGGCTGCGGACCCGACTTGTGGACCAGGTCGGTGATGCAGTCGTAGATGGCATCGAGGTTCTTGCCGAAGTGATCGGGGAACAGGAAGTCACGGGCGATGATGTCCAGCACGTCCTGCTTGCACTGAGCGGCGCTCAGGTTGGTGTACAGGAAGTGCTGGCCAGCCGCGTTGGCCGCCTGTTGCAGATCTTCCGGGCGATAGGCTCGGATGGATTGAACGATGTTGGGTCGAACGGATTGCAACAACATGATCGCTGGGGGCCCGGGGTACCGAGCGGGGCTCGGCGCCCTGGCGGGCTGAAGTTGAAGGTCTGAAGAAAGAACGAGAGGCGTGTCAGCCGGAAAGGGGCTCAGCGCCGGGGATCAATGGGTCGAAAGCTCTGGTAGTGATCCTGGGTGTAGAAACAAGTTTCCGGTTGGCGGGTATCTTTACCGCCGCAGACGATGCGCCGCGCGCCGCGGTCACGTTCGCCCGGGGTGGGCACGGTGTATTCACGGTAGAAACCGCGTGGTTCACGGGGCAAAATGCGCTCCCGGTTGCCGAACACGGTTCCATCCTTGTCGTAACGAAATGGGCCACCGCTGAGGATGCGTCGGTACACGTCCTGGGCCTGCGCGGGCAGGCTGGACAGCCCCACGACGGCATCGGTCCGGACGGCAGGTTCGGCATCGAAACGCCGGGCCTGCGCCGGTTGGACAAGCAGGCTGGACGCCAGCACGGTCGCGCCCAGGATGGACGCCACGGACGCCGTCAGGGCCGACCACAAGCGGGAGCCCCGACTGCTGGGGCTGGAACTGCGGGCACTCCGGAGGGAGGCCTGGGCCTGCTTGCTTGCTGCGTCGCCGTCTTGGGGCGCAAGGCCCGGTTGGGGGGCGACGAGCGGGTGGTCCTGGGAAAGCATCCTGGGGAGGGTGCGGGGCGTGCGGGGCACCATGGTGCTGTTCTGTGTCCAGTCCTGCAGCCTTGATCTTTCAGCAAAGCGGCTCTTCGTTAAAGGCGAGATCCTACAGAAAGAGGCCCAAAAGCTCAAGGCCCCGCCCCCTGGCGGGCAGGGGGACGGGGCCTTTGATCGGGGTCTTGACGGCGTGTGCTATAAGCCCGCCGGCTGAGCAGGCGGCGCTTTCCGTGAAGGATTCACGCCGGGCGCCGCCCCGGGGTGGCTCAGCGCACGGCGTTGGCGTCGGCCACGGTCATGGCTGTCATGTTGACGATGCGGCGCACGGTGGCCGAAGGCGTCAGGATGCAGACCGGTTTGGCCGCGCCCAGCAGGACCGGACCCAGGGCGATGCCGTTGCCGGCGGCGACCTTGAGCAGGTTGTAGGCGATGTTGGCCGCGTCGATGTTCGGGCAGACCAGCAGGTTGGCCTCACCCGTGAGGGTGCTGCGGGGCATGATTTCCGTGCGGTAGGCCGGGTCGAGGGCGGTGTCGCCGTGCATCTCGCCGTCGATTTCCAGCCAGGGGGCCTGTTCCTGGATCAGGGCCAGGGCCTGGCGCATCTTCAGGGCCGAGGGCTGGTTGCTCGAACCGAAGTTCGAGTGGCTCAGCAGGGCCGCCTTGGGGCGCTGGCCGAAACGCATCATCTCTTCGGCCGCCATGATGGTGATCTCGGCCAGCTGTTCGGCCGTGGGGTCGTAGTTGATGTGCGTGTCGAGCAGGTTGACCGTGCGACCCGGCAGGATCAGGCCGGTCATGGCGGCATAGGTCTTCACGCCCGTGCGCTTGCCGATGACCTGGTCGATGTAGTTCAGGTGCAGGCTGGTGTTGCCCCAGGTGCCGCAGATCAGGCCGTCGACTTCGCCCTTGTGCAGCAGCATCGAACCGATCAGGGTCAGGCGGCGGCGCATCTCGATCTTCGCCATCTGGGCCGTGACGCCCTTGCGCTCGGCCAGCTGGTGGTAGGCCTGCCAGTACTCGCGGTAGCGCGGATCGTGCTCGGTGCTGACGGCGTCGTAGTCCACACCGGCCTTCAGGCGCAGGCCGAAGCGCTCGATGCGCTCCTGGATGACCTCGGGGCGACCCACCAGGGTCGGACGGGCCACGCCCTCGTCGACGACGATCTGTGCGGCGCGCAGCACGCGCTCGTTTTCACCTTCGGCGTAGGCGATGCGCTTGTTCTTGGCGCGCTTGGCCACGCTGAAGATGGGCTTCATCGTGTGGCCAGAGGCGTAGACGAAGCTCTGCAGCTTCTCGGCGTAGGCGACGAAGTCGGTCACGGGGCGCTGGGCCACGCCGGACTCGGCCGCGGCCTTGGCCACCGCCGGCGCGATCTTCATCATCAGGCGCGGGTCGAAGGGCTTGGGAATCAGGTACTCGGGCCCGAAGCTCAGGTTCACGCCGGCGTAGGCGGCGGCGACCACGTCGCTCTGCTCGGCCTGGGCCAGTTCGGCAATGGCGTGCACGGCCGCGATTTCCATCTCATCGGTGATGGTGGTGGCGCCCGAGTCGAGCGCACCGCGGAAGATGTAGGGGAAGCACAGGACGTTGTTGACCTGGTTCGGGTAGTCGGAGCGACCCGTGGCCATGATGGCGTCGTCGCGCACGGCCTTGACCTCTTCCGGCAGGATTTCGGGCGTGGGGTTGGCCAGGGCGAAGATGATCGGGCTGTCGGCCATCTTGGCGACCATGTCGGCCTTGAGCACGCCACCGGCCGAGAGGCCCAGGAAGATGTCGGCGTCGGCGATGGCCTCGGACAGCTTGCGCTGCGAGGTCTTCTGGGCGAACTGGGCCTTGTCCGGGTCCATCAGTTCGGTGCGGCCTTCGTAGACCACGCCGGCCAGGTCGGTCACCCAGATGTTTTCACGCGGCATGCCCAGCTTGACCAGCAGGTTCAGGCAGGCCAGCGCCGCTGCGCCGGCACCCGAGGACACGAGCTTGACGTTCTTGATGTCCTTGCCGGCGATCTTCAGGCCGTTCATCAGGGCGGCGCCCACGACGATGGCGGTGCCGTGCTGGTCGTCGTGGAAGACGGGGATCTTCATGCGTTCGCGCAGCTTGCGCTCGACGAAGAAGCAGTCCGGGGCCTTGATGTCTTCGAGGTTGATGCCGCCGAAGGTGGGCTCCAGGCTGGCGATGATCTCGACCAGTTTTTCGGGGTCTTTTTCGTTGATTTCGATGTCGAAGACGTCGATGTCTGCGAACTTCTTGAACAGGACGGCCTTGCCTTCCATGACGGGCTTGGCGGCCAGGGGGCCGATGTCGCCCAGGCCCAGCACCGCGGTGCCGTTGGTGATCACGGCCACGAGGTTGCCGCGGCTGGTGTACTTGAACGCGTTGGCAGGGTTCTCGACGATCTCTTCGCAGGGCGCGGCCACGCCGGGCGAGTAGGCCAGGGCCAGGTCACGTTGGTTGGTGAGTTGCTTGGTGGCACTGATCGCGAGCTTGCCGGGTGTCGGCAGCTCATGGTATTCAAGCGCGGCCTTTTTGAGTTCTGCGCTCTTCTGCTCGGGAGTGGTCATGGTGGACTGGCTCTTTTTGTGGCGGGCCGAAACGGACACCGGGGGGGTGATTTTAGGAAGAATGCACGCGGTTTGCGCTTGTGGATGCCCGCATGTCCCCAAATGGAAGCGTAGGGGTCTTAGCTGTCGTTCGGCTGCCGAACTTGCGCGCAGGCTGGTCTGAGGGCGAATGCGGTGGACGGATGGGGCCGGGCTGTGCACGGCTCGCGCGACAATCCCGCCATGAGCCTTGGCGAATTTGACCTCATCGACACCTATTTCCGGCGCCAGCCCGGCCAGGGCGCCCGCCGCGCCGACGTCGGCAATGGCGACGACTGCGCGCTGCTGAGCCTGGCGCCCGGCATGCAGCTGGCCGTCTCGACCGACACCCTGGTGGAGGGGCGGCACTTTCTCTCCACCGTCGACCCGGTGCGGCTGGGCCACAAGGCCCTGGCCGTGAACCTCTCCGACCTGGCCGCCTGTGGCGCCCGCCCGCTGGCTTTCACCCTGGCCCTGACCCTGCCCCGTGTGGACACGGCCTGGCTGGCCGGTTTCTCGCAAGGCCTGCTGGCCCTGGCCGATGCCCACGACTGCGAGCTCGTGGGCGGGGACACCACCGCGGGTCCCCTGGCCATCGGCATCACGGTGATGGGCGAGGTGCCGCGCGGGCAGGGCCTGCTGCGCCATGGTGCCCAGGTGGGCGACGACATCTGGGTCAGTGGCCTGCCCGGTGTGGCCCGCCTGGCGCTGGAGGCCTTCCGGGGCACGCTGCGCCCGCCGCTTTCGTGCGAGGCCTTCGAGGCCGCGCGCCTGGCCATGGAGTGCCCCAGCCCCCGCGTGGCCCTGGGCGAGGGCCTGCGCGGGCTGGCCAGTTCGGCCATCGACGTCTCCGACGGCCTGCTGGGCGACCTGGGGCACATCCTGCGCCGCAGTGGCGTGGGGGCAAGCCTCGTGGTCGACGCGCTGCCCCTGAGCCCCTGGCTGGCCGAGCGCCCGCGCCCCGAGCAGCTCGACTGCGTGCTGGCCGGTGGCGACGACTACGAGCTGGTCTTCACCGCACCGGCTGTCCACCGCGCCGCCATCCATGCCCTGGGCGAGCGCCTGGGCCTGCCCCTGAGCCGCATTGGCCGCACCGAGGCCGAGCCGGGCCTGCGCC
>NZ_JAIZVX010000214.1 GCF_021768455.1 Aquabacterium sp.
GCAGGGGGGCGGTCCGAGGCACGGTCATCAGGGGCATGAGCCCGTTGGGCCAGTGCGAAAGGATCACAGGGCGATCCAGGGCTGGCCCACGCCGTTTGAGGATGTCGACCTGCAAGGGGTGGGGCCATGCGCCCAGGCTCAGCCTGAGCCGAAGCGGTGCGGCCGAGGGATCGCCCTGGGCGGCCAGGGGCCTGAACAGGAAGAGCAGGCCTGGGTGCTGCGCCGCACAGGCTTGCAGGCGACGAACTTGCGCTGGCAAGGCCTGCGGAAGCCAGCAGAGCACCGCGCTCAGGCAGGGTGTTTTCAGGGCCTGTTCGGTCGCCCAGAGGCGCTCGGCCGCGGTCTGAGCGCCAATGCGGAGCAGGCGCTCGGCAGGCAGGCCCGCTTGCAGCAAGCCCAGCAGCCCCGGTTCTTGCGGCGGCCCGATCAGGAGCACGCTGCCACCCTGTTCAATCAGCGCACGCAAACTGGGGGCCAACAAGCGCCACTCGGCCTGCGCCGTGTGGGACTGGAGGATGTCGATCGCGCTCTGGCAAGGCCAGCCGCCATCGGGGAGTTCGGCGTCCAGTGCAGGGTGACCGCTGGGGCGCACCACCGTGTGTGCACGGCCCAGGTCCTGTCCTCGCCAGATGGCGCGGGCCACGTGATCGGGCAGGTGGAGGGCGGCGCTGGGCATGGTGGATGCGGCTCAATTGCTGTATGGATATACAGTATCGTAGCGGCTTCGCCGGCCGCCGTCCAGTCGCTTGTGCTGCGCGGGCAGGCCGTGCGACCAGGGCCGTTCTTGGCAATTCACTGCCTTATTTCCCACAGTCGGGTCTTTTTGGCGCCCACAATGGGCGGGTCGGTGGCTTTTGGCAAAATGTGAGCCCCCTGAGGAAAATGAATGTCGAGCCCTGATTCCGCGAGCCTTTCCCCCGTCAGCCCCCTGACGCCGGTCACTTCCGCCCTGGTCGAGTTTCTGGCCGAGGCCCGCGTGCCCACCGAACACGGCAGCTTCACCATGAAGCTCTTCCGCGAAAAAGCCACGGGCCTGGAGCACGTGGCCATGGTCATGGGCGAGGTGGCAGGCAGCGCCCTGGTGCGCGTGCACTCCGAGTGCATGACCGGCGATGTCTTCGGCTCTCTGCGCTGTGACTGCGGCCCGCAGTTGCACTTCGCCATGAACGAGATCGGCAAGAAGGGCAGCGGCGTGGTGCTTTACCTGCGACAGGAAGGCCGTGGCATCGGCCTGGCCAACAAGCTCAAGGCCTACCAGTTGCAGGACCAGGGCATGGACACGGTCGAGGCCAACAACCACCTTGGTTTTGCGGCCGACCTGCGCAACTTCGATGTGGCCGCTCAAATCCTGGGTGAACTGGGGGTCTCTTCCGTCAGGCTGATGACCAACAACCCACGCAAGGTCGACACCCTCAAGGCCCATGGCGTGCAGATCGAAGAGCGTGTGCCCGTGCGCACCGACACCCAGCCTGAAAATGAACGCTACCTGGGCACCAAGGCCCGCAAGCTGGGTCACCACATCGACTGGTTGGGTTGAGGGCGAACGTCACCATGCCGATCGACCTGACCCCGCTCGACGACCCTGAACAGGACACGCCTGAGCGCCATGCCGTGGCCCAGCGCAGCACCCTGGTCAGCGTGGTCGTCAACCTCGTGCTCACCGCCCTGCAGGTGGTGGTGGGTGTGATGGCGCACTCCCAGGCCCTGATCGCCGACGGCATCCACTCCCTCTCCGACCTGATCGCCGACTTTGTGGTGCTGTTCGTCAACAAGCACAGCAGCAAAGAGGCCGACGACGACCACCAGTACGGCCACCACCGTTACGAAACCGCCGCCTCGCTGGTGCTGGGCGGCCTGCTGCTCAGCGTGGGCGTGGGCATGCTGTGGGGCGCGGTGCACAAATTGGGCACGCCCGAGACCATCCCGGCCGTGCAGCCCGTGGCCCTGTATGTGGCCCTGGCCGCACTCGTCGCCAAGGAAGGGCTGTTCCGCTACATGCTGGCCGCGGCCGAGCGGGTGCGCTCCGGCATGCTGGTGGCCAACGCATGGCACGCTCGCTCGGATGCGGCCTCGTCCCTCGTGGTGGCCATCGGCATTGGTGGCAACCTGCTGGGCTACCCCTTGCTCGACCCGGTGGCTGCGCTCATCGTGGGCTTCATGGTCGGCAAGATGGGCTGGGACTTCGCCTGGGACGCCCTGCACGACCTGATGGACCGATCCGTCTCCGACGAGCAGGTCCAGGCCATCAAGGACATCTTGCGCAAGACCCCGGGCGTGCGCGGTGTGCATGACCTGCGCACCCGCAAGATGGGCGACATGATCATGGTCGACGCTCACCTCGAGGTGGACGGCTCCCTCACCGTGCGCGAAGGCCATGACATCGCCACCGATGCCCGCGACCGCGTGATGGCCAGGCTGCCCGTGCTCGACGTGATGGCCCACTTGGACCCGATCGAGGTCCCGACCAAGTCGGCCCTTTCAGGCGCCTGAGGCCAGCGCCACCCGGTTGCGGCCATCGCGCTTGGCCTGGTAGAGCGCCCGGTCTGCCAGCGCGATCAGCTGATCTGGCGCTTGCGTGGCGCTCGCCCGCCCGCAGGCCACTCCCAGGCTCACCGTGAGCACCCGTGCCGTCGAAGAGCCTTCGTGCCGTCGCTGCAAGGCTTCCACGGCCTGACGCACCCGTTCCGCCACCCCGGCGGCATAGGCCGGATCGCTCTGAGGCAGCACGGCGATGAACTCCTCGCCCCCATAGCGGGCCACAAAGTCGGCCGGGCGCTTGAGGTGGTGCTGCAGCACCTCGGCCACCTCGCGCAGGCAGGCGTCGCCAGCCGGATGGCCGTAACGGTCGTTGAACTTCTTGAAGTGGTCCACGTCCAGCATGAGGATGGCCATCTGGCTGCCATCAAAGCCGGCCCGAGCCCAGACACCCTGGAGGTGTTCCTGGAAGTGGCGGCGGTTGTAGAGGCCCGTCAGGCCGTCGACCCGAGACAGGGCCTGGAGCCGTTCGTGCGTGTGGCCCAGCTCCCGCACCAGCCCCCGCTCGCGCAGGGTCAGCAGGAAGCGCCGACGCTCGTCCCGTTCCATCGCGTGGTTGGCGTACAGCGAACACACCACCGTGGCCACCACCATCATGATGATGGGCCAGCCCAGGCGCTCCGGCATGTTCGGCAGCAGCAGCACACCGCCCACGTGGATGGCCAGCACCACCATGGAAAACAGCAGGGCAAGGCCAAAGCGCAGACGCTGCACGATGTTGCCGTAGAGGATGACCACCACGAAGCCCACATGGTAGTGGTGGCTCATGGGGCTGTGGCTGCTGGAGAGGATGAAGGCCAGGCTGGCGGCTGCGATCAGGCCGCTGCCCAGCACCATGACTTCGGTCAGCAGCGGCCAGACCGAGGGTGGCAATCGCCGGGCATGGCGCCACCCCACCCACAGCCCCAGCAAGGACAGGGGTGTGAAGAAAAACAAACGGATCGAGACCGCCAGCCAGAAGACGTCGCGGGCCATCAGGTAATCGACCAGCAGGAAACCGTTGTAGACCAGCAGGGCAAGGAGGCCGCTGATCAGAAAGTGCCTGAGTCGCTGTTCGGCAGAGTCCCGCATGAAGCGGGATTCCAGTTCGGGCGGGAAGCGCAGCGTCAGCAGCCCGCCATCCAGCAACTGGTTGATGCGCTGCATCTCGGCGGCCTCATCGGCCAGCGTGGAGGGCTGGGGCAGGTGGAGAGGGCGCAAGGTGGCCTCAGGCATGGATGCCAAAGGCCAACACGCGGTTGCGCCCCCCTTGTTTGGCCAGGTAGAGCGCCTCGTCGGCCGCGGCGATCAACTGCGTCACGGTGGCATGCGGGGCATTGGGCTTGAGGCAGGCCACGCCAATGCTCACGGTCACGATGGCGTGGGTGGTCGAGGCCGAATGCAGGCGGTTGAGCCCCTCGATGCTTTTGCGCACCCGCTCGGCGGCAGCAACCGCGGTGGACAGCGGCGTGCCGCTGAGCACCACGATGAACTCTTCACCACCGAAGCGCGCAATCAGGTCGTCGGGGCGGCGCAGACGGCGTTTCAGCGCGCTGGCCACTTCTTTCAGGCAGGCGTCGCCTTCGAGGTGGCCGTAGCGGTCGTTGTAGGCCTTGAAGTGATCGATGTCGATCATCATGACCGACACCTCGCGGCCATCCTCACGGGCCGAGGCCCAGATGCGCGCCATGAACTCGTCGAGGTGGTGGCGGTTCGCCACCCCCGTGAGCATGTCGCTGCGAGAGACCTTGTGCAGGTGCTCGTTGGCTTCGCCCAGTTCACTCATCAGCAGGCGTTCGCGCAGGCGCATCAGCCAGTGGCGGCGTTCGTCGGTTTCCTGTGTGAAGCAGGCATAGAGGGTGAACACCGTGGTCGACACCAGCACCAGGCCGATGGGCAGCAGCAAGGCCAGCGGCGCCTCGGGCTTGTGGATGGCACACAGCACAAAGAGCCCCAGCACGACCATGTCCATCCACAAGGCGGGCCAGAAGCGCATCTGGGCCACCGAGTTGGAGAACAGCACGATCATGGCCAGCCCCACCAGGTAGGCGGGTGCCAGCACATCGGTGCTGACATGGCAGATCCAGGCCGAGATGGCCGAGGCCGTGATGCCCGAAACGGCCGTCAGGCCCTCCCTCAGGCGCCAGGAGCGCACGCGCACCAGCAACAGCAGGCCGGCGAGCACCAGGGGCGAGAAGCACAGCAGGCGCAGGCGCAGGGCCAGGTCGAACTGGTCAGGCACCATGAACCAGTCGGACAGCAGGAAGACGTTGAACAGCACCGTCACCAGCAGCCCGCTGACGACGATCTTGCGCATGCGCTCGGGGCTGCTGTCGAGCTGAAAGCGGGCTTCCAGGGAAGGAGGGAAGCGCAGGCCGATCTGCCCTGAACGGATCAGGGCGTCGATGGCTTCGCTGTCCGACGGCCCGACGTCGCCCGGCATCACCGTGGCCT
>NZ_JAIZVX010000215.1 GCF_021768455.1 Aquabacterium sp.
GCATGGTGTGGAGGGGGTGGCAGGGCTCAGTCCGCATCGGGCCACAGCCCCCGTGCTTTGCCCATCCCTAGCTCGGTGCCATCGGCCCTGTCCCACCCTGGCACAGCTTGTGCATGCATCGATGGCAAGCAGGTAGGCCGGCGATCAGGGTTCACACCCCATCGGCGTCTACTGAGGGTCACTAGGGTTCCGACCGGTTTGTGCCGGTGTCTGGTCCGAGAGTGGCCCGGCCTCGGCAACGGGGCTCCACGGAGGGACAAAAGCCCGGGAGAGCGACGTTGATGCGTCTCCTCCTGCCCTTTTGTCACCCCAACTTGCTGGAGCCTTGTGTATGCGCCGTGTCCGTCCGAACCCTGCTGCCGTGTCTGCCTCCCTTGTGTGCCCATCCGCCGGTCGCCGCGATGTGGTGCACAAGGCGGGAAGCCTGCTGGCTGCCGGTGCATGCGCCCTGATGCTGGGCATGGGCAGCCCCGCCGCACAGGCCGCGGGCGCCGTCACCAACGTCAAGATCGGCACGGTCAACTGGATCGGCTATGCGCCCTTCTACGTGGCCGAAAAGCTCGACCTCTTCAAGAAGTACAAGCTCAAGGTCACGCTGCAGATGTTCAGCGACCCGGCGCTCATCCCCCCCGCGCTGGAAAGCGGTGCGCTCAGCGGCGCCATGCTCACCTATGACCAGGTCGTGGGCCGTGTGGCCGCCGGCAAGGCCCTCAAGGTCGTGATGCCCATCGACTACTCCAACGGGGGCGATGCCATCGTGGCGAGCACCTCCATCACCAAGATCACCGATTTCAAGGGCAAGAAGGTGGGCTACAACCCCCTGTCGCCCTCTGATTTCCTGCTGGCCTACGCGCTCAAGAAGAACGGCCTGAGCGACAAGGACATCACCTCGGTCAGCCTCACCCCCGAGGCCGTGCCGGCGGCCATGGCCTCGGGCCAGTTGCCGATTGGCGTGACCTACGAGCCCAGCCTGTCTCAGGTGCTGGGCCAGGGCGGCGGCAAGAAGTTCCACGTCGTGTTCTCGTCGAAAGACGCCCCGGGCCTGATCGCCGACGTGCTGGTCTACGACGACAAGGCCATTGCCAGCAAGCCCGAAGAGATCAAGGGCGTGATCCAGGGTTACCTCGACGGCATGGCCTACATCAAGGCCAAGCCCGATGAGGCCTACGCCATCGTGGGCAAGGCCATGGGCATCAGTGCCAAGGAGGCCAAGGAGCAGGTCGCCGGCGTCTACAACATCCCCCTGGCCGAGATGCCCAAGGCCTTCGTCAAGGGCCCGGACACCACGTCCTACTTTGCCAGCGGCGAGGTGATCGGCACCCTGCTCAAGGCCAAGGGCCAGATCAGCAAGCTGCCCGCCACCGAAGCGACCATCGACGCCCGCTTCGTCAAGGCCCTGGCCGGTCAGTGAGGCGGCCATGTCGGCGCCCGCCCTGCCCGCATCCGGTCTGAGGCAGGCGTTTCGCCATGCCGATGGCCTCTGGCCCAACGCCCTGGCCCTGGGCTTCACCCTCCTGGGCTGGCCCCTGGGCGTCTGGGCGCTCACGGCTTCGGCCTGGGTGCTCAACGCCCTGGGCGTGGCCCTGGTCGCGCTCAGCCTGACCTGGTCGGCCTACTTCATCCACGAGTTCAGCCACCAGGCCATCTTCAGGCGCCCCGAGGTGAACGCCCGCTGGGCCACGGCCATGGCCTGGCTCAACGGCGCCTGCTACGCCCGTTTCGACGACTTGCGCCGCAAGCACATGCGCCACCACGTGGAACGGGCCGACGTGATCACCTTCGAGGTGCGCGCCTGGCTGCTGCAGGCACCGGCCTGGGTGCGGCGCACCGTGCTGGCGCTGGAGTGGGCCTACATCCCGGCGGTGGAGTTCATCATGCGCGCCGTGGTCGTGGGCCTGCCCTTCGTGGACCCCGGCCGGCATGGGCAGCGGGGCCGCATCCTGGCCATCGCCGCCGTGCGCACCACAGGTTGGGCGCTGCTGGCCTGGGTCTCGTCCAAGGCGTTGGCGCTGTACCTGCTGGCCTACCTGGTCTTCGTGACCCTGCTGCGGTTTGCCGACTGCTTCCAGCACACCTACGATGCCTTCCCCATCGCCAGCAACGCCCCCATCCCCCAGGACAAGCTGCGCGACAAGGCCTACGAGCAGGACAACACCTACAGCGATGTGGTGGGCCTCGACGCCCGCTGGCTCAACCTGATCTGGCTGAACTTCGGCTTCCATAACGCCCACCACGAAAAGCCCACCGCCCCCTGGTACCGCCTGCCGGCCCTGCACCGCGAGCTGTTCGACGACGACGACCCCCAGGTCGTCACCGTGGGCGAGTTGCTGCGCAGCTTCCATGTGAACCGCGTGCGCCGCATCCTCGCGGCCGACTATGGCGTGGTCCACCCGCCGGGCACGCCGGGCCGGGCCGATGGCTTCGTGGGTGCGGTGGGCGTGTCCTTCCTCACCGCCATCTGAGCGACGGAGGCCGCCGGTGTCCCCCCTCGCCCACATGCCCAAGCCCCAGGCCGCCCAACCCCATGCAGCCCAGCTGTGCGAGGGCTGGGTGCCCGCGCACAGCGCCCTCGTCGTGATCGACATGCAGCGCGACTTCTGCGAGCCCGGGGGCTATGCCGCCCAGGCCGGCCTCGATGTGGCCCGACTGGCCCAGCCCATGGCCCACATCCACCAGCTGCTGCAGGCCGCCCGCGCCGCGGGCTGGCTGGTGGTCCACACCCGCGAAGGCCATCGCCCGGACCTGTCGGATTGCCCGCCGACCAAGATGGCGCGCAGCATCGCCGCCGGTGCGCCCATTGGCAGCCCGGGGCCCCTGGGGCGCCTGCTGGTGCGCGGCGAACCCGGGCATGACACGGTGCCCTTGCTTTACCCCGAGCCTGGCGAGATCATGGTGGACAAACCGGGCTACAGCGCCTTTCACCAGACGGACCTGTCGCAGATCCTGTCCAACCGCCGAGTCCAGCACCTGCTGCTGTGCGGCGTCACGACCGAAGTCTGTGTACAGTCCACGCTGCGCGACGCCGTGGACCGGGGTTTCGACTGTGTGACCGTGGGCGACGCCTGTGCCGCCAGCGATCCGGCCCTGCAGGCGCCTGCCCTGGCCATGATCGCCGTCGAGGGTGGCATCTTCGGCCGCGTGGCCACGACCGCCGAGCTGCTTTCGGGCGTGTTGCGCACCGGGGAGCGCCCCCCCGACTGAGCCTTCGTTCCACCACAACGAGCCGGGTCCTTGATGGCCAGGCCACACACCACAGGGATGCGCAGAGATGACCCAGGTACGCCAGGTCTGGCCCTTGTTGACGGCCATGCACCGCTACGACAAATCGATCTCGACCTGGCAGCGCCACCGCGGCCAGCTCATCGAAGCGCCCATCCTGGCCTACCTGATCGAGACCGCCAACGGCCGCATCCTCTACGACGTGGGCTGCGACCACGCCAAGATCCAGCAGCCTGAGCTGCGCGCGCGCTACTACCCCGAGGGCGCCGAGATGGGCGCGCCCGACATGCGCGAGGAGCACCGCATCCCGCACCACCTGGCGCGCCTGGGCCTCACCCCGGCCGACGTCGACCTCATCTTCATCGGCCACCTGCACTTCGACCACGCCGGCGGCCTCAAGGAACTGCGCCGCTGTGGCTGCGGGGCCGACATCCATGTGCAGCAGGCCGAGTGGGACGCGGCCTCCTCGGGCGAAGACCACGCCTGTTATGCCGACGACTTCCTCGCCGACGATGGCAGCCCCCTGCCTTTCAGCCTGAAGCAGGGCGAGTACGAACCCGTGCCCGGCGTGCGCGCCGTCAGCACACCCGGGCACACCGCCGGCCACATGTCGATGTGGATCGAGCTGCCCGAAGGCCGCCCCATCCTGCTCGCGGGTGACGCCGCCGACCTGCAGGAGAACCTCGACGACGAGATCGCCCCCGGTACCCTCTGGCGCGGCCAGGAGGCCCAGGCCATCGACAGCATCCGCAAGCTCAAGCGCCTGGCGGCCGAGACCGACGCCTGGGTCTGGCCCAACCACGACCTGCCCTTTTTCCGCAGCCTGCACGCCTTCCCGAAAGGCTACCGATGAAACGCAGCCAGCCTGGCCTCGTGCCCGATGACCTGCGCGGCGTGTGGGTGCGCACCCTGCTGCAGACCGACACCGAATCCCCCACGCCGGGCAGCGACCGCACCAGCTGGGTCCGCTGGCTGCAGACCAGCCTGTGGCATGCCGACCTGCGCGTCCCGGTCGACGCCCTGGCCGACCGCCCGCACCGGCCCCTGAGCCAGCTCAACGGCGCGCAATTGGCCCACCTGGCCGCCCAGCAGGGCTTTGCCGGCACCACCACGGTCGAGGCCCTGCCCGAAGGCGAGGTCTGCCGCTGGCACCGCGTCTGTGACGTGCAGCCGCCCGCCCTCACCCCCGATGCCGGCTTCCTGCTGTTCGAGACGCCCGACCGCCTCATCGAACTGGGCGTGCACGCCGACTACACCGAGGTCTGGGAGCGCCTGCCCGGCTCCACCGGTCGCTACATGGCCCTGGCTGGCCTCGACGCCACCGGCCAGGACGACGGCCGCCGCCTCCTGCTGGCCGGTGACTGCCTCATGGCCGTGCGCCCGCGCCGCGCCGCCTGGCCCAAGGGGATGCCGCCTGGCAGCACCCTGGCCGAGGTGCTCCTCAGCCAGCCCGAGCGCGCCACCGAATGGCTGGACACCGACATCGCCTTTGGCCGCCTGGCCGAGGGCCGCTGGCTGATCGAACGCGCCAGCCTGCCCGAGCGCGAAGGCCAGCGCCTGACCCTGAGCGTGCAGCGCGTCCGTGTGGACGGCGAACCCGGTCCGGGCCTGGCCGAGGTCGAGCTCGGAGGTGAGCGCCAGGCCTGGCAGGTGCTCGAGTGGTCCCTGTCGGGCGACACCCTGGCCTGAGGCCCTGCACACGCGGGCGCCCTGGGCGACAATCCCGCGCAAAGGATGGATGGGCAT
>NZ_JAIZVX010000216.1 GCF_021768455.1 Aquabacterium sp.
GAACTCGCGGCCCAGGCCCACCTGGCGCAGTACACACGCCGCCAGTTGCCCCTCAGCTACAAGGCCACCCGCAATGGCCTCAGCGGCACCGATTTCTCGAGCAAATTCTCGCCCTGGCTGGCCACCGGGGCGCTGTCGGCGGCACAGGCGATCGGCGCCATCCACGCCTTCGAGGCCGAACACGGCGCCAGCGACGGCAGCTACTGGCTCTGGTTCGAGCTGCTGTGGCGCGAGCACTTTCACCTGCTGGTGCAGCAACATGGCACGGCACTCTTCCGCGCCCGCGGCCTGAGCCACCTGCCCACGCCACAGCACGATGAAGCCGCCTTTGCCCGCTGGCGCGAGGGCCGCACCGGCCAGCCCCTGGTCGATGCGGGCATGCGCGAACTGGCCGCCACGGGCTGGTTGTCGAACCGGATGCGGCAGATCGTCGCCAGCTACCTCGTCCACGACCTGGCCTGCGACTGGCGAGCCGGCGCCGCCTGGTTCGAGTCCTGCCTGATCGACTTCGACGTGCACAGCAACCACGGCAACTGGCTCTACATCGCCGGCCGCGGCACCGACCCACGCGGCGGCCGGCGCTTCAACCCCGACAAGCAGATGCGCGACCACGACCCGGACGGCGTCTACCAGCGCCTGTGGGCGACGACCTGATGAGCACCCTCCCATCCCTCACCCTGCGCCTCATCCTGGGCGACCAGCTCAACCCGCATCACCCCTGGTTCGACACGGTGCGAGACGACGTGGTCTACGTGCTCATGGAAGTCCGACAGGAAACCGACTACGTGCGCCACCACGCCCAGAAGGTGATCGCCATCTTCGCGGCCATGCGCGATTTCGCCGAGCAGCTGCGAGCCGCCGGCCACCGCGTGCGCCATGTCGCCATCGATTCGCCCAGCAACCGCCAGTCGATCACGGCCAACCTCGATGCCCTGATCGCCCACTACGGCGCCACCACGGTGCAGTACCAGCAGCCCGACGAATGGCGGCTGGACGCGCAACTCGCCTCCTGGCGCGAGGGCCTGGTCCTGCAAGGCGTGCAGGCCGAGGTCGTCAGCAGCCTCCACTTTCTCACCGAGCGCGACGAGGCCCAGCGCCTCTTCGAAGGCCGCAAACAGTGGCTGATGGAGCACTTCTACCGCCACATGCGACGCCAGCACGTCGTGCTGATGGACGGACCGCAACCCGCGGGCGGCCAGTGGAATTTCGACCACGACAACCGCCAGCCCTGGCCCGGCACGCCGGCCGAGCCGCCAGACTGGCGCACACCCCACGACCACAGCGCTCTTTGGGCCACCATCGAGGCGGCGGGCGTACAGACCTTTGGATCCCCCCAGGCCGAGCGCTTCGCCTGGCCCCTGAACCGCACAGAGGCCCTGCAGCACCTCGGGGCCTTCATCACCCAGGCCCTGCCGCATTTCGGCGATTTCCAGGACGCACTCACGGGCAAGGCCTGGCGGCTCTTCCACTCCCTGCTCTCGTTTGCGCTCAACGTGAAGATGCTTCACCCGCGCGAGGTGATCGACCGCGCCGAGCAGGCCTGGCGCAGCGGCCATGCGCCTTTGGCAGCGGTGGAGGGTTTCATCCGCCAGATTCTGGGCTGGCGCGAGTACGTGCGCGGTGTCTACTGGGCCCACATGCCGGGCTACGACCAGCACAACGCCCTGGGACACGACCGCCCCCTGCCCGACTGGTTCTGGACCGGGCGCACGAACATGGCCTGCATGGCCCAGGCCGTCGGCCAGTCGCTGTCGCAGGCCTACGCCCACCACATCCAGCGCCTGATGGTGATCGGCAACTTCGCCCTGCTGGCGGGTCTGGACCCACAGGCCGTGCACCGCTGGTACCTGGGCGTCTACATCGATGCCTTCGAGTGGGTCGAGTTGCCCAACACGGTGGGCATGAGCCAGTTCGCCGATGGCGGCCTGCTGGCCACCAAACCCTATGTGTCCAGCGCCGCCTACATCGACCGCATGGGCGACCACTGCAAGGGCTGCCACTACAGCAAGAAGGAACGCCTGGGCGAGCGCGCCTGCCCCTTCAACGCGCTGTACTGGGACTTCCACCTGAGGCACGACGCCACGTTGCGCCGCAACCCGCGCATCGGCATGGTCTACCGGCAGATCGACAAGATGGCACCCGAGGCCCTCACCGCCATCCGGGACCAGGCCGAGGCCTTGTGCGGGCGGCTGGACACGCTCTGAGTTCAGCCGCCGAAACCGAACAGGCGCCTTGGGGTGTCCCACAGGATGGCCTGGCGAGCCGCCTCATCGGGCACCTGTTGGGCCAGCAAGGCCAGGAGAGGGCCGTAATCGATGCGGGCGGGTGCCCTCAGAAAGGGCCAGTCGGAGGCCCAGATCAGGGCCTGCGGCGTGTAGGCCGCCAACAAGGCCTGGGTGTAGGGCAAGGTGTCTGCATGCGGATAAGGCTGGCCCGAATACTTTGCGTGCCCCGAGAGCTTGACCACCGCCCGCCCCGTGTCGGCCAGACTCAGGAGCGCCTCGAAGCCGGCCTGTGCCAGGCCCCGGCTGGGCACGTACCGGCCTGCATGGTCCACCAGCAGCTTGGCGCCGCTGTCGACCAGCATGGGCTTGAGGTCCACCAACTGGTCTGCCTCCACCTGCACCTGTGCCCACAGGCCCGTTTCGCGCAGGCGTTCCAGCAAAGGCCCTGCGCCTCGGTAGAACGCCACCCCGTGCAACGCCGCGTTCATCGTCACGCCCACCACGCCCTGGGCCTGCAAGGCCTGCAGTTCGTCGACACCGGCGTCCAGGCCGACCACGGCCACGCCCTTGTAGCGCCCCCGGCCACGTGCCAGCGCATCCAGCAGACAGCGGTTGTCCAGGCCATAACCCGAGTTGGGGCCCACGATCAACGCGTGCGAGACGCCGTGCGCGTCGAGCACGTGGCCCAGCTGCGTGGCGGTGCCGATCTCTGCACCGGCGGGCCGGTAGAAGGTGTCGGCCTCGTAAGGAAAGCGCTCGGGATCGAAGACGTGCACGTGGCAGTCGATGCGTGGCCAGGCCCAGGGATCCGGCGCACGCGAGGGGAAGGCGATGGCGGTGTCCGACATCAGTTCAACCACCCCGGCCCCGGCAGCGTGACCACGGCTGGCGCCTGGGGCTCCTCTGGATCCTGGTGGCGCAGCGCGATCTGCTGGAAATCGTCAAAGTGGGCGAGGAAGGCAGCCAGGATGTCCGGGTCGAACTGCGTGCCCTCTCCCAGCGACATGATGCGACGGGCCTCTTCGAAGGGCATGGGCGCCTTGTAGGCCCGGCGCGACACCAGTGCATCGAACACGTCGGCCACCGCCATCAGCCGGGCCGACAGCGGAATGTCCTCGCCCGCCAGGCCATCGGGGTAGCCAGCGCCATCCCAGCGCTCGTGGTGGTGGCGGGCCATGTCCTTGGCCACCTTCAGGAAGTCCAGCGTCATGCCGGATTCCCGCTCGGCGTGTGCGATGGCGTCGGCGCCCATGGCCGCGTGGGTCTGCATGATGCGGAACTCATCAGCGTCCAGCGGCCCCGGTTTCAGCAACACGTGGTCGGGCAGCCCGACCTTGCCGATGTCGTGCAGCGGAGCCGAGCGCACCAGCCAGCCAACGTAGGCGTCGCTCAGCTCACCCTGGAAGCGCGGGTGCCCTTGCAGCAGCACGGCGAGGCGCTCGACATAGCACTTGGTGCGTTCCAGGTGGGCACCGGTTTCCGGATCGCGCGTGCCCGCCAAGCTCGCCAGCGCGTGCAGGGTCACGTTCTGAACGGCCAGGCACTCGGCCACGCGGTGCGCCACCTCGGCTTCGAGCGACACGGCGCGAACGCGCAACTGGTCCCTGGCCTGCCTGAGCTCCAGATGGGTGCGCAGGCGCGCCAGCAAAGACTGAGGGCGCCAGGGCTTGTGCACATAGTCGACGGCACCCAGCGACAGGACCAGGGCCTCCGCCTCGGCCTCGTCGCAGCCACTGGTCACGATCACCGGAATCTCTGCCCCGCCTTCGCGCGCATGGAGGCACTGGATGAAGCCATAGCCCCCCAGATCGGGCATCAGCAGGTCCAGCAGGATCAGGTCTGGGCGCAGACCCTCGTCCAGCAGCCCCAGGGCCTGGTGGCCCCCACAGGCCACGACCACCTCGTACCGCTCGGACAGCATCCCCTGCGCCAGCACCAGGCTGCAGGGGTCGTCGTCCACCACCAGAATCCGGGCTGTGGACGGAGGTGGGCCGAGCGCTTCGCCCTGTGCCCCCGCCTGCGCTCCACCCTGGCTGGGCAGGCCCACCAAAGAAGGGAACAAGGACGATGAATGCACAAAAACCTCCAGGTGGGCACGAGCAAAGGGGAATGTTACACGCCATGACAATCATCTGGGGCAAATGACTGAATGCAATACCAGAAAGCACAAGTCCTTCCCGCACTGGATAGACTGACTGCCCCACTGAAGGACACCACATGCCCGGCCCCACTCCCAGCTTCTGGCAAGAACGATTCGAACAGGCCCAGACTGGCTGGGATCGCGGCGCGCCCAGCCCGCAGCTCCTGCACTGGCTGGACACCGACGCCCTCCAGCCCTGCCGCATCGCCGTGCCTGGCTGCGGGGGCGGCTGGGAGGTGGCCGAGCTGGCCCGGCGAGGCTTCGAGGTGACTGGCCTGGACTACACGCCCGCAGCCGTGGAGCGCACCCGCACCCTGCTGAACCGCCAAGGCCTGCAGGCCACGGTGGTGCAAGCTGACGTGCTGCATTACACGCCGGACACCCCGTTTGATGCCATCTACGAACAGACCTGCCTGTGTGCGCTGCACCCGGACCACTGGGTGACCTACGCCGCGCAACTGGCGAGCTGGCTTCGCCCTGGCGGCACGCTCTGGGCCCTGCTGATGCAGCGACCACGACCGGAAGCCGTGAGCCAGGGCCTGATCGAAGGCCCGCCCTACCATTGCGACGTCAATGCCGTGCGCGCCCTGCTGCC
>NZ_JAIZVX010000217.1 GCF_021768455.1 Aquabacterium sp.
CCAGGCCGCCAGCCCGGCCGGGGCACTGGGCGGGGTGTCCGCGGCAGTCGGCGTGGGATCGGAAAGGTCGGCAGGGGTCGTGGGCATGGATCGCGGTCGTCATCGGTCGAAACACCTGTGCCTCAGGCCGCATTGCTGCCCTAACATCCACAACTGATCTGGGTACAGCCACAGGGATCGACAACCGATCACCCTAGCACAGACCACCCGTCGGCCAACCGGTTCCATGATTGATTTCCCATCCGATGCTGTAAAGACCGCTGCCCTGGCAGAGCACGCCCGCTACGTCCAGCGGATCCGCAGGCGTTACGCGCCCGAACTGGCCGCCTTCGCCCTCGCCCATCAGGGTGTGCCGCGCAGCGCACAGATCCGTGCGCTGGTCGAACACCTCATGTCGCAAGGGCGCGATCTGCCCTCGGCCCTGCGCGTGACGCGGCAGCTCGTGCTCGAGCGCCTGGCCGTGATGGACGTCGAACAGGGCGCCGCCATGGCCGACGTCACCGCGGCGATGACGGAGCTGGCCGAAGTCACCCTCGACCTGGCCCTGGCCGCCGCCGAGGCCGAGTTCACGGCCAAACACGGCGAGCCGCGCAATGAACAGGGCCAGCGCATCGACCTCTGGGTCATCGGCATGGGCAAGCTGGGCGGGCGCGAGCTCAATGTCTCGTCCGACATCGACCTGATCTACGTCTACGAAGACGACGGCCACACCACCGGCAACGACCAGGGCATCGGCCAGACCACCGCCCACGAGTACTTCAGCCACGTGGCCAAGCGCCTGTCCATGCTGATCGGCGACACCACGGAAGATGGCTTTGTCTTCCGCGTCGACCTGGCCCTGCGCCCCAACGGCAACTCCGGCCCCCCCGTGGTCAGCATGGGGATGCTGGAGGAGTACTTCCTCGTCCAGGGCCGCGAATGGGAGCGTTTTGCCTGGCTCAAGAGCCGCATCGTGGCACCGGCCCGATCGATGCCGGGTGGTGAGCACCACAGCCGGGCCCTGGCCCTGCGCGACCTGGTCATGCCCTTCGTGTTCCGCCGCTACCTCGACTACGGCGTGTTCGAGGGCCTGCGCCAACTGCACCAGAAGATCCGCGACGAGGCCAACCGCCGCGCCGCAGGCCGCCCCGAGCGGGCCAACGACGTCAAGCTCTCGCGCGGTGGCATCCGCGAAATCGAGTTCACCGTGCAGCTGCTGCAAGTGGTGCGCGGCGGGCAGTTCCCCGAGATCCGCACCCGCAGCACCCTGCGCGCCCTGCAACGCCTCAGCGCCCGCGGCCTGATCCCCCGCGCCACGGCCAACTGGCTCGCCCAGGCCTATGTCTTCCTGCGCCGGGTCGAGCACCGCATCCAGTACCTCGACGACCAGCAGACCCACCTGCTGCCGACCGACAACCGCGACCTCGCCTGGATTGCCGCCAGCCTGGGCCTCGACCCCAAACACAGCCCGCTGGTGGCCCCGGCCCGCGTGGGCCAGCCCGCCGACGACGGCGAGTGCCATGGCGGCACCTGCCAGCTGCTCGACGCCCTGTGCAGCGTGCGCGAGTTCGTCGCCACCGAGTTCGACGCCCTGCTGCACGACGGCCGCGGCACCGGCGGCCCGGTCTCGGGTTGCCGCTCCTGCGGTGGCCCGCCCCTGTCCGTCGACAGCGAAGAGTTCTTCGCCAAGCTGCCCGAACCCGTGGCCAGCCATGTGCGCACCTTCGCACAGCAAAGCAAGGTCGGCCTGCTGCCCGATGCCGGCAAGCTGCGCCTGGCCAAGCTGATCGGCCGGGCCACCCGCATCGCCCTCGAGGCCGATGCCAACGGCCCCGAGCAACCCGCGCTGGGTGCCCAGGCCGTGCTGCATTTTGTCGACTGGCTCAACCCCCTGCTGCGCCGCGACAGCTACCTCGCCCTGCTGGCCGAACGCCCCGAAGTGCTGACCCGTCTGCTGCGCCTGCTGGGCCTGGCCAAGTGGCCCATGCGCTACCTGCTGCGCCACCCGGGCGTGATCGACGAACTGGCCGACCCGCGCCTGCTCGACGGCCGCTTCGACGCGGCCACCTACCAGGTGGAACTCGCCGAGCGCCACCGTGCCTGGGAGCGCGCCGGCCAGGCCGACGAAGAAGCCCTGCTCGACACCCTGCGCCGCGCCCACCACGCCGAGGTCTTCCGCACCCTGGTGCGCGACGTTGAAGGCCTGATCACCGTGGAGCAGGTGGCAGACGACCTCTCCGCCCTGGCCGATGCGACCCTGCAGACGGCCATCCGCTGGGCCTGGGGCCACCTGCAGCAGCGCCCCGGCAAACAGGGCGCCTGGGCCGTGGGCCGCCAGCCTCATTTCGCCGTCATCGCCTACGGCAAACTGGGCGGCAAGGAGCTGGGTTATGGCTCCGACCTCGACGTCGTCTTCCTTTACGACGACACCCAGGACGACAGCGCCGAGCAGGCCGGCCCCGACAGCCCCAGCCCCATCGACGCCTACCTGCTGTTCGCCCGCAAGCTCATCACCTGGCTGACCCTGCGCACCTCGGCCGGCGAGCTGTTCGACATCGACACCGCCCTGCGACCCAACGGCAACTCCGGCCTGCTGGTCACCTCCTTCCACGCCTTCGACGACTACCAGCGCCAACGCGGCAGCAACACCGCCTGGACCTGGGAGCACCAGGCCCTGAGCCGCGCCCGCTGGTGCGCCGGAGAGCCTGCCCTGGCGGCGCAATTCGAAACCACGCGGCGCAGCGTGCTGGCCGCCCAGCGCGATCCGGCCGCCCTGCGCGACGAGGTGATGGCCATGCGCGAGCGCCTGCGCGAAGCCCATGCCTGCGGCCCCACGCAGTTCGACATCAAGCACAGCCGCGGCGGCATGATCGACGTCGAATTCGCCGTGCAGTACCTGGTGCTCACCCACAGCCACGCCCACCCCGGCCTGCTCGACAACCTGGGCAACATCGCCTTGCTGCAACGGGCCGAAGACGCCGGGCTGCTGCCAGCCGGCCTGGGTGCGGCCGCCGGCCAGGCCTACCGCGAACTGCGCCGGGTGCAACACCGCGCCCGTCTGGACGACGCGCCCACCCGCCTTGAGGGCGACGCGCTGCAGCCCATCGCCCTGCACCGCGAAGCCGTGCTGAACCTGTGGGCGGCCGTGTTCGGCGCCACCTGAAGGGGTGAACGCACCAGCGCCCGAGGGGCCGCGAGCCGGACACGGCACGCGGCGCGCGCAGTACAGGCGCCCCAGGCAAGCGGGTTTGTGGGCATGGTGGCTTCTGTGCCTGTGCCTGGCATGGCCCGCCTGGTGGGTGGGCGTCGTGCCACTGAACGACGCCGAAGCCAACTGGACGCCCCTGGCCCGGCTCTGGGTCCTGCACCCTGGCGCCGGCCTGCAACAGCCCCCCTGGGTCTGGTGGACCAGTGCCTGGCTGCATGGCAGCGCGGCCCACCTCTGGGGCAACCTCGGTGGCCTGGCGCTGCTGGCCTGGATGGGCCACGCGGTGCGGGTCGACCGCGGCTGTGCCATCGTGTGGACACTGTGCTGGCCCCTGGCGCAACTCGGCCTGCTGTGGCAGCCGGAACTGCCGCGCTACATCGGCCTCTCCGGCGTGCTGCACGCCGGCCTCACGGTTGTCGCCCTGCACACCCTCTTCGGACGGGCGAGGCCCTTGCCGCGCTGGCTGGGTGGCGCTCTGATGCTCGGCCTGGTGGCCAAGGTCCTCATGGAAAACCCCGGCGCGCCCGGCCTGATCCCGTCACCCGGCTGGGCTATAACTGTCGCGCCCTGGGTTCACCTGTGTGGCGTCGTCGCCGCGGCAACCCTGATGTGCCTGTGGCGACTGGGCGCCACCCTGCGAAAGCACCGCCTCGGGGCTGGCGCGCACCGTACACTCATTTGAGTGGGGACCGGCACAAACCCGAGGGAACTTCACCCCGACCCGCCGGTCTGGCAAGTGTGGCCCTTGAGGCTCCGCTTCCACCACCTTCTTCCCAACCATCCAAGTCGACCATGACCACCCGCCTGCAAGCCTTTGCCCGCCAACGCTCCGTCCGCCTGATGGCCCTTTTGCCCGTGGTCATCGCCGCCTCCCTGGCCGCGGGTTGCGGTGACAAGGGCAAGTCCGAAGCCAAGGCCAGCCAGGCAGCCGCCCGCGTCAACGGCGAAGAACTGACCGTGCACCAGATCAACCAGGTTCTCGAGCGCCAGCAAGGCCTCAAGCCCGAGCAGGTGGAAGGCGCCAGCCGCCAGGTCCTCGAAGGCCTGATCGACCAGCAACTGGCCGTGGCCAAGGCCGAAGAGCAAAAGCTCGACCGCGATCCGCAAGTGGTTCAGGCCCTGGACGCCGCCCGCCGCAACATCCTCGCCCGCACCTACCTCGAAAAGGCCGCCGCCGCCGCCGTGGGCGCCCCCTCGTCCGAGGACGTGCGCAAGTACTTCGACGCCAAGCCCTACCTCTTCTCGCAGCGCAAGGTCTACGCCCTGCAGGAATTCACCGTGCCGACCACGCCCGATGTGGCCAAGCCCCTGCAGGAGAAGCTCAAGGCGACCAAAACGCCCGCAGCCTTCCTGGAAGTGCTGAAGGAAAGCGGCGTGAAGTTCAGCGCCAACCAGGTCACCCAGGCCGCCGAAGGTCTGCCACTGGCCATCGTCGACAAACTGGCCCAGGTGGGTGAAGGCGAAGCCCTCTACATCAACGGCCCGGACGGCTTCAAGGCCCTGGTCGTCGTGGCCACCAAGAGCCAACCCGTCACCCTTGAGCAGGCCAAGCCCGCCATCGAGCAGTTCCTGACCGCCGAGCGCCGCCGCGAGTTCGTGCAGAAGGAAGTCAAGACCCTGCGCGAGGCCGCCAAGATCGAATACATCGGCAAGTTCGCCGAGAAGGCCGCCAGCGGTGCAGCCGCCGCTTCGGCACCGGCTGCCCAGGCACCCGTGACGCCGGCGGCATCCGAGGCCGCCAGCGGCCTG
>NZ_JAIZVX010000303.1 GCF_021768455.1 Aquabacterium sp.
ACATGGGCGCCAGCCTGGGCTGGTGCTACCTGAGCGAAGAGCTGGCCGAAGGCGCCGATGCCATCCTCGCCGGGCTGCGGGCCCGCCTTCCTGGCGTGGCCTGGGTGGGCGGCGTGGGCGTGGGCGTGCTGGCGACCGGGGTCGAGTACATGAACGAGCCGGCCCTGGCGCTGATGGTGTGCAACCTGCCCCCATCGAGCTTCCGGGTGTTCCACGGGCGCCAGCCCCTGCCGGCCCAGGCCGACGGCTGGGCGCGCGCGGGTGGCTGGCGCGCCCACACCGCCCAGGTGCATGCCGACGCCCACACCACCGACCTGCCTGAACTCATCCACGAGCTGGCCGAACGCACCGACACGGGCTACCTCTTTGGCGGCCTGAGCGTGGGTGAAAGCACCGGCTTGCACCTGGCCTTTTCGCCCGGCCCCGAAGGCGATGCGCGCGCGCCGAACCCGCAGGGCGTGTGGCAAGGTGGGCTCTCGGGTGTGGCCTTTGACGATTCGGTGACCCTGGTGTCCCGTGTGACCCAGGGCTGCGAGCCGGTGGGCCCACGCCGCGAGGTGACCTCGGCCGAACGCAACATCGTCTACAGCCTCGACGGGATGCCCGCCCTCTCCTGCCTGCTGCAGGATCTGGGCGTGGCCGCCGCCACCTCGGGCGCGGGCACCGGCTGGCAACGCGAGGCCCTGCCCAAGGTGCGCAACACCCTGGTCGGCCTGACCGATGCCGACAGCGACCTCATGGCCCATGGCCAGCACTTTGGCGCCGACACCCGGGTGCGCCACCTCGTGGGTCTGGACCCCACCCGCCAGGGCATCGCGGTGAGCGAACTGGTCGAGCCCGGCATGCAGCTGGCCTTCTGCCAGCGCCACGTGCAGGCCGCCCGCCAGGACCTGATCCGGATCTGCGCCGAGGTGCGCGAAGAATTCGACCCCAGCGAGCACCCGGCGAGGCGGGCCGCGGGCGCCATCTACATCAGCTGTTCGGGCCGTGGGGGCGAGCACTTCGGGGCGCCCCACGCCGAGATGGCCCTGGTGCAGCACGCCCTGGGCGACATCCCCCTGGTGGGTTTTTTCGCGGGTGGTGAGATCGCCCGGCGCCACCTGTACGGCTACACCGGGGTGCTCACGGTTTTTGGCGGCTGATTCCGCCACCTTCCCCCCGGCAGAGGGCCCCCATCCGGGCGCCCCTTGGGAGGGGATGGCGACTCAACCAAAGGTACTAGACACTCCGCTTCATCGCCAAGGCCAGGGCCCCGCCGCCCCAGTCGGCCCGGCCCGCAGAAGAAGGAGTCGCCATGATCGCCCGTCCGC
>NZ_JAIZVX010000087.1 GCF_021768455.1 Aquabacterium sp.
CCGCGCTGCTCGAAGGCGGCCACCAGGGCGCTGAGGTCGCTGCCGAGGTCGACCTTGGTCGAGACAGGGGGCTGGGCCGGTGCAGCGGCCTTCGGCGCGGCAAAACGCTGGGTCAGCTGCTCTTCGGCCGAGGCGGCCATGGCCGGTTCGGTGCGCGACTGCAGGGCGGCCTGGCGGCGCTTGAGCATGCGCTCGCGCACATAGTCCTGGAAGGACAGCGTGCTCATGGCCAGCTGCTTGACGTCGTCCTGCACGGTCGAGGCCAGGTTGGCCACGGCCTGGCGGGCCTGGTTCGCGGCCTGGTGGGCGGCTTGCTGCGCACCCTTTTTGGCAACCGGGGCCGGGGCGGGCTCCTCGCGTTCGGCGGGATAGCTGTCGATCTGGGGCACGCTGTCGCCCGCCATGGCCAGGATCTCGATGCCCCCCTCGGCGGCCGGCTTGGTCGACAGCACCACGGCATCGTCTCCGAAGGCCGCCTTGACCTTCTGCATGGCCTCGCGGGAGTTGCGTCCGATAAAGCGTTTGACGTTCATGCGTGGCCTCCAATCAGGGTACCGATGCGGATGGAGTGGGTCTCAGGGATCTCGCTGTGGCCCAGCACCTTCAGGCGCGGGGCCGCACGTTTGAGCAGGCGGGCCAGGGACGGGCGGATGGCATCCGGCACCAGCAGGCAGGCCGGGTGGCCCATGTTTTCCTGGCGCTGGGTGGCCTCGGCCGCCTGGCGGGTCAGGTGGTCGGCCACGCCCGGGTCGAGCATCGGGCCGTTGGCCGAGGTCAGGGCCTGGGTCAGCAGGCGCTCCAGGTCGGGCTCGATGGCGATCACGTCCAGCTCCTTCACGGGGCCATAGATCTGCTGCACGATGGCCGGGGCCAGGCCCACGCGGATGCGCTTGGCCAGCTCGGTCGGGTCGTTCTGCAGACCCGGGCTGGTCGAGGCCTGCTCGGCCATGGTTTCGATGATGGAGCGCATGTCGCGGATGTGCACCCCTTCTTCCAGCAGCAGCTGCAAGACCTTCTGAAGCGTGGCGATGCCGACCATCTTGGGTACCACGTCTTCCATGAGTTTGGGGGCCAGTTTCGTCACGTGCTCTACCAGTTGCTGGGTCTCGACCCGGCCCAACAACTTGGCCGCGTGGAGTTGCATCAAGTGTGAGAGATGGGTGGCCACCACGGTCGAGGGATCAACGACCGTGTAGCCCGCCATTTGCGCCACATCCCGTTGCCGTTCTTCCACCCACACGGCGGGCAGGCCAAAAGCGGGGTCGATGGCCTGGGTGCCGGCAATCGGGTTGGCCACGTGCCCCGGGTTGATCGCCATCAGCATGCCGGGAAAGACCTCGCCCTCGCCCACCACGGCGCCGCGCAGGGTGATGCGGTAGAAGCTGGGCTTGAGCTCCAGGTTGTCCTTGATGTGCACGGAAGGCGGCAGGAAGCCCACCTCCTGCGCGAACTTGCGGCGCACGCCCTTGATGCGGTTGAGCAGGTCGCCGCCACGGTCCTTGTCGACCAGCTGGATCAGGCGGTAGCCCACCTCCAGGCCCAGGGTGTCGACCGGCTGCAGGTCTTCCCAGGTGGCTTCGCCATTGGCGTTGGGCGCGTCGGCGGGTTTTTCCACCGGCTTCGGTGCCCGGATGGCCAGCTCCTGCTTCTGGTGCATGCGCCAGGCGCCATAGCCCATGCCCGAGGCAATCGGCAGGAAGATGAAGCTGGGCATGCCCGGGATCAGGCCCAGGGTGCCGATGATGCCGGCGGCCACGCCCAGCACCTTGGGGTTCTGGAACATCTGGCCGATGATCTGGCCGCCAATGTCCTTCTCCTTGCCCACGCGCGAGACCACCATGGCCGAGGCCACCGAGATCAGCAGACCGGGGATCTGGGCCACCAGCGCATCGCCCACGGCCAGCAGGATGTAGGACTCGGCCGCCTGCCCGGGCGACAGCCCGTGCTGCACCACGCCGATCACGAAGCCGCCGATGATGTTGATGAACAGGATCAGGATGCCGGCGATGGCGTCGCCGCGCACGAACTTGGACGCACCGTCCATGGAGCCGTGGAACTCGGCCTCTTCGCCCACTTCCAGGCGGCGGCGCTTGGCTTCCTTCTCGTCGATCAGGCCGGCGCTCAGGTCGGCGTCGATGGCCATCTGCTTGCCGGGCATGGCGTCCAGGGTGAAACGGGCGCTGACCTCGGCGATGCGCTCCGAGCCCTTGGTGATCACCACGAAGTTGATCACCACCAGGATGGCGAACACGATCAGACCGACCGCAAAATTGCCCCCGATCAGGAAGTGCCCAAAGGACTCGATCACCTTGCCGGCCGCCCCCGCACCGTTGTGACCTTCCAGCAGCACGACCCGGGTCGAGGCCACGTTGAGCGACAGGCGCAGCAGCGTGGTCAGCAGCAGCACCGAGGGGAAGGCCGCGAAATCGAGTGGGCGCAGCATGGTGGCGGCCACCATCATCACCATCAGGGCCGCGGCGATGTTGAAGGTGAAGAAGATGTCCAGCACCAGGGGCGGCAGGGGCAGCACCATCAGCGCCAGCACCGCGACCACCACCATGGGCGCGGCCATGACCTGCACGCCCTGGCTGTTGGCCATCAAGGCCTGGAGTTTCTGCAACCAGGGATTCATGCCTCAAGCTCCATGTCGTCGGTCGGGGGGGGGGTCTTGCCGTTGCGCTGCGGGTCAAGCTCGGGCGGCACATCGAGGTCGGGCAGGTTGCCCGGCATCGCGCCCTGGCCGCTCAAGGCGGCCTTGAGCTGGAACACATAGGCCATCACCTGGGCCACGGCGCTGTAGAGCGCCACCGGCACTTCCTGGTCGAGCTCGGTGTTGGCGTACAGGGCACGGGCCAGCGGGGGCGCTTCGAGCACGGGCACGCGGTGCTCGGTGGCCACATCCCGGATCTTGAGCGCCACCAGGTCCACCCCCTTGGCGATGACGCGGGGGGCGCCCATGGTGGCCTCGTCGTACTGCAGGGCCACGGCATAGTGGGTCGGGTTCATGACCACCAGGTTGGCCTGGGGCACGGCGGCCAGCATGCGCTTGCGGGCCATCTCGCGCATGCGCTGCTTGATGCGGCCCTTGACCTCCATGTTGCCTTCCTGCTGCTTGAACTCGTCCTTCTGGTCCTGGTGGCTCATCTTCATCTTCTCGGCGAAGAGGAACTTCTGCAGCGGCCAGTCGATCAGGGCGAAGCCCGCCATCACCAGCAACATCGAACCCAGCGTCTCTTCCAGGGTGTGACCCAGTTCACGGATGGCCGCCGGCAGCGGCTGGGCCAGCAAGGCCACCATGCCCGGCCAGACATTGCTCAGCACCATGAAGCCCACCGCGCCCATCAGCAGCCCCATGGCGCTGGCCTTGAGCGCATCGATCGCATGGGCTTTGGAAAACAGGTTGCCGATCCCCGCGATCGGGTTGAGCTTGCCGAAATTGGGGGCAATCACCTTGAAGGACATCACCCAGCCACCGGCCAAGACGCTGGCGGCGGCCGAAGCCAGCGCCACGCCCAGGGCCAGGGGCACGATGAGCAGCAGCCACTCGCCCGTCCATTGCACCAGGCGGTCGACCATCACCTCGGGGCTGGCCACGGCGCGGGCATCGAAGCGCAGGCCGGCGCTGAGCTGGCGCTGCATGCGGTCCATCCAGAAAGGCGTCATAGCCACCACCACGCCGGTGGCCGCCATGACCACCATGAAGTGCCCCAGATCCTTCGAACGAACGACCTGGCCTTCCTGGCGCGCCTTCTTCAGCTTCTGCGCCGAGGCGGGCAACTGCTTGTCTTGGGCGCTGTCGGACATGGTGTGAGGGGCCTGGGTGTACTGCGGACTGAACCCGATTCTTCAGCGCCCCGCCAAAATCTTTAGGGCGATAAACGGGGTGGCACACGGCTTATTCCCTGCAGACAACGAGGACCCGAGCCCCCATGCTGACGACACCGTGACAAATGCCACACGAGCGCCCGATCGGCCCCTGCCGCCCCGCCTGCGTCCGTGTTCATCACACCCGAACCTCCACCCCATGGCCGCCACCCCGACCACCCCACCGGCCTGTGCCGTCACCGCCCTGCCCGCCTTGTGTGCGCAATGGGTGATCGACACCCAGCGCGCCCTGCGAGAGGCCAGCGTCGACCTGGCCATGGCCCAGGACCGCCGCCTCGTCTTCACCGTGCTGGAGGCCCTGCAGACCCGCCCTCAGGCGGTGGAAGCGGCCATGCACCAGGCGCTCCACCAGGCCCTGAGCGATGCGGGCCCAGGGGCGACCGACGCGGGCGAACCTTCGCGCATCGACACCGACCTGCTCAGCCTGGTCGACGAGTCCGAGGCCGAGCAGGAGATCGAGGTCTCGCGCACGGTGCAGCTCATCGGCGTGCAGGCCGAGTGGGAGTGGAACCAGTTTCAGTGCTTCCACGCCGGCCTGCTGGGCGACACCTGCCTGCAGCCCGAGAGCAACCCCTGGCGCCCCGCCACCTTTGCACGCGCCCTGAGCGAAGGCAGCCTGACGCTGGGCCTGGGCGCCGAGGCCCGCGCCCTGCTCCTGCGCCAGGGAGGTGCGGTGCTGGCCGGCCTGCTCAAGACTTTTTATGCTGAGCACAGCGCCCGGCTCAAGGCCGAAGGCGTCGCCCCCCTGGTGCGCAAGGCGCCCGTTCACCCACCCAGCCACACGCCACCGCCCCGCTCCGATGTGGACGTGACCCAACCCGGCGCCCTCTATCAGTTGCTGCAGCGCCTGCCCGAGTTCGCCGGGCAGGCCGCCACACGCCCACCCAGCGGCACCACGGCCCCACTGGCCGGCCAGGCACTCAAACTGCTCACCCGCCTGCTGGACCAGATGGGCAGCGACCCCGATGTGCAGCCGCCCGTGCAGGGCCTGATCCGCCAGCTGCAGGCCCCCATGGTGCGCCTGGCCCTGAAAGACCCGCAGCTGATGCAGAGCGACCGCCACCCGGCCTGGCGCCTGATCCACGAACTGGTCTCTGGCACCGCCGGCATCCAGCCTGGTGACGAGGCCGAGCTGGGCCGCTTCATGGCCCTGGCACAGCCCCTGGTGCGCCAGATCGCCACCGCGGGCCCCACCGACACCAGCGCCTACGAACAGGCCCTGCGCCAGCTGCAGGCCCACCAGGCCGAGCAGGCCCGCGCCGCCCTGGTCCGCCACCAGGCGCAGCAGGCCGCGCTGGCCCAGGCCGAGCACCGCGCCGCCTTGCTGCCCCTGCTGCGCCAGCAGGTCGAGGCGCAGATCGCCCTGACTGCCCAGAGCGCCCCCGAGCTCCGACTGGCAGCGCCCCTGCGCGACTTCCTCTTGCAGGACTGGGTGGCCGTGCTGGCCCAGACCATGGCCGACCCGGCCGAAGACGAAGCCAGCGCCCAGCGCGTGCTCGGCACCGTCGACGCGCTGCTGGCCAGCCTGACGCGCCCCGCCACCCTGGCCGACCGCGAGCGCTTGCGCCAGAGCCTGCCCGAACTGGTTCAGCGCCTGCAGGCCGGCATGGACCGCATCCGCCTGCCCGCCGCGCGCCGGGAGGCCGTGCTCAATGAACTGATGGTGGTGCACAGCCTGCACCTTCGGGCGCCCCCCCGGCCCCGGCCCGAGCCCAGCCCCCAGGAACTGGTGCGCCAGATGCAGGACGAGCCGGTGCCCGAGCCGCTGCGCCATGACGAGGCGGTCGACACCAACCTCGGCAACCTGCCCACCATCCCGATGGACTATGCCGAGATGCAGGCGTCGCCCGACGCCGCGCTCCCTGCCCCCGGCACGGCTGCAGTGCCCGCCACCCAGGCCACGTCCACAGAGAGTGCGGCAGAATGGATCGACACCCTCGAGACCCAGGCCTGGTGCAAGCTCTTCATCCAGGGCCGGTGGGCCACCACGCGCCTGCTGTGGTTGAGCGACAACCGCCAGTTCTTCATGTTCACCAGCCGACACGGTGGCGGCATGCACTCGCTGACGCGACGCGCCCTGCTGCGCCTGCGCAGCGAAGGCCTGGCCACCCGCGTGGAAGACCGCAGCGCCATGCAGCGCGCGGTCGACAGCCTGCTGGGCGACCTCTGAGCCGCCAGGGCGGCCCGGGCTTCAGTCCATCGAGGCCGGCACCACCGTCCACTGCTGGCGGATGTCGCCGCCGCTGTTGACGCTCTCCATGTGCACCGGGAAGCCCCACAGGCGCGCCACGTGCTTGAGCACCTCGCGCGTGCCATCGCCCAGCGGACGGTCGTTGTGCTGGGTGTGGCGCAGGGTGAGCGAGCGGTCACCGCGCAGGTTCACGCTCCACACCTGGATGTTGGGTTCGCGCGAACTGAGGTCGTACTGCTTCGAAAGGCTCTCGCGCAGCGCACGGTAGCCGCCATCGTCGTGGATGGCACTGACCTCGTACTCGCTCTCCTTCTCGTCGTCGCGGATGGCGAACAGGCGGAAGTCTCGCATCACCTTCGGGCTCAGGTACTGGCCGATGAAGCTCTCGTCCTTGAAATTACGCATCGCGTAGTCCAGCGTGGGCAACCAGGCGTGCTCGCGCGGATCCTTGCCTTCGGCCACCCCGGCGAACTCGGGGAACCAGTGGCGATCCTCCGGCGTGGGCGCCTCGCAGATGCGCTTGAGGTCGGTGTACATCGCAAAGCCCAGCGCATAAGGGTTCAGGCCGCTGTAGGCGCGGTGCCCGACCGGCGGCTGGTAGACCACATTGGTGTGCGACTTCAACCACTCCAGCATGATGCCGTCGCTCAGGTGGCCATCGTCGTACATGGTGTTGAGCAAGGTGTAGTGCCAGAAGGTGGCCCAACCCTCGTTCATCACCTGTGTCTGGCGCTGCGGGTAGAAGTACTGCGCCACCTTGCGCACGATGCGCACGATCTCGCGCTGCCACGAATCCAGCAGCGGCGCGTTCTTCTCGATGAAGTAGAGGATGTTCTCCTGCGGCTCGGCCGGGAAGCGGCGCACCGCCTCTTCTTCAGGCCGGTCGGCCCGGCGCGGCAGTGTGCGCCACAGGTCGTTGACCTGCTGCTGCAGGTAGGCCTCGCGCTCCTCGCGGCGGGCCAGTTCCTTGTCCAGCGAGAGCTTGCCCGGACGGCGGTAACGGTCCACACCGTGGTTCATCAGCGCATGGCAGCTGTCGAGCAGCTCTTCCACCGCGTCCACGCCATAACGCTCTTCGCAGCGCGCCACATAGTTCTTGGCGTAGACCAGGTAGTCGATGATGGAGGACGCATCCGTCCACATCCGGAACAGGTAATTGCCCTTGAAAAAACTGTTGTGCCCGTAGGCCGCATGCGCGATCACCAGGGCCTGCATGGCCATGGTGTTCTCCTCCATCAGGTAGCTGATGCAGGGGTTGGAGTTGATGACGATCTCGTAGGCCAGGCCCATGTGGCCGCGGCGGTAGTTCTTCTCGGTGCTGATGAACTCCTTGCCATACGACCAGTGGCGGTAGTTCACCGGCATGCCCACGCTGGCGTAGGCGTCCATCATCTGCTCGGCGGTGATGATCTCCAGCTGGTTGGGATAGGTGTCGAGCTTGAAGCGCTCGGCCGTGGCACGGATGACGTCGTGGTACTGCTCGATCAGCTCGAACGACCAGTCCGACGGTCCGGGCAACTGCGTGGCCTTGTCCAGAACGGCACTCATGCGTCGACTCCTTCCTTCTTGAACAGCTCGCGGAAGACCGGGTAGATCTGAGAGGCCTCCAGCACCTTGCGCATCGCAAAGTGTTTGTGGGATTCGCTCAGCGCCAGGTACTCGTCCCAGAGGTTCTGTTCGGTCTGGGCCACCTGCACATAGGCGTAATAACGCACCAGGGGCAGGATCTTGTCTTGCAGGATCTCGCGGCAGCGGCTGGAATCGTGGTGCCAGTTGTCGCCGTCGGAGGCCTGGGCCACGTACAGGTTCCACTCGCTGGTGGGGTAGCGTGCGCGGATCACCTCGTCCAGCAGGACCAGGGCGCTGGAAACCACCGTGCCGCCGGTTTCGGTGGCGTGGAAGAACTCGTCTTCGGTCACCTCTTGCGCCTGCGTGTGGTGGCGGATGAAGACCAGCTCGATCTTGTCGTAGTGCCGCGTCAGGAACAGGTAGAGCAGGATGAAGAAGCGCTTGGACAGCTCCTTGCGCTGCTCGTCCATCGAGCCGGACACGTCCATCACGCAGAACATCACGGCCTTGGTGGTCGGCACCGGCACCTTCACCCGGCTGCGGAAACGCAGGTCGATCGGGTCCAGGAAAGGGATGCCCTTGACCTTGCCGTAGAGGTGGGCCAGCTTGGCCTCGATCTCTTCGATCTCGGCCGCGTGCTCGTGCACCAGGGCCAGGTCACCGGTCTCTTCCTGGCCGCGCAGGAAGGCCAGGCGTTCTTCCAGTTCCTTGATCTCGCGGCGGCTGCCGGCGCCAAGGGCAATCCGGCGCCCCAGAGAGCCGCGCATCGAGCGCACCACGTGCAGGTTGTTGGGCGTGCCATCGCTGCTGAAGCCCGCGCGGTGGCTCTTCCATTCCGGCACCTCGGCCAGGGCCGTGCGCACCAGATTGGGCAAGGCCAGGTCTTCGAAAAAGACCTGCATGAACTCTTCCTTGCTCAGGGAGAAGACGAAATCGTCGTCGCCCTCGCCCGAGTCACTGGCCTGACCTTGGCCCTGCCCCTGGCCACCGCCGCCCTGGGGCTTCTCGATGCGGTCGCCCTTGACGTACTCGCGGTTGCCCGGGTGCACCACCTCGCGCATGCCGCCCTGGCCGTGGCTGAAGACGGGCTCGCTCAGGTCCCGCTTTGGGATGGTGATGTCCTCGCCCTTTTCGAGGTCGCGGATGCTGCGGCCATTGATGGCCCGCTGCACGGCGTCTCTCACCTGGTCCTTGTAGCGACGCAGGAAACGTTCACGGTTGCCAATGGACTTGTTCTTGCCCGCCAGCCGCCGGTCGATGATGTGTTGCCGTGTCATGTTTGCCCAGCTCGGTTGCCATCAAGCGGCCGCCACGGAACCGGCTTGGCCGGGCCGTTGGCGGCGCCCCCTTGAAGGGGAGCGCCGGAAGGCGCTCGGGGGTGGGTCATCAGGAAGACTTTCTGACGCGCAGGTACCACTCGCACAGCAGCCGAACCTGCTTGGCCGTGTAGCCCTTCTGGACCATGCGGTTCACGAAGTCCTCGTGCTTCTTGACCTCGTCGGCACTGGCCTTGGCGTTGAAGCTGATGACCGGCAACAACTCTTCCGTGTTGCTGAACATCTTCTTCTCGATCACGACGCGCAGCTTCTCGTAGCTGGTCCACAGCGGGTTCTTGCCGCCGTTGTTGGCGCGGGCGCGCAGCACGAAGTTCACGATCTCGTTGCGGAAGTCCTTGGGGTTGGAGATGCCCGCGGGCTTCTCGATCTTCTCGAGTTCGGCGTTGAGCGAACCACGGTCGAAGATCTCGCCGGTGTCGGTGTCGCGGTACTCCTGGTCCTGGATCCAGTAGTCGGCGTAGGTCACGTAGCGATCGAAGATGTTCTGGCCGTACTCGGAATAGCTCTCGAGGTAGGCCGTCTGGATCTCCTTGCCGATGAACTCGGCATAGCGCGGCGCCAGCGCCTCTTTGATGTAGGCGATGTACTTCTGCTCGACCTCGGCCGGGAACTGCTCGCGCTCGATCTGTTGTTCGAGCACGTACATCAGGTGCACGGGGTTGGCCGCCACCTCGGCGCTGTCGAAGTTGAAGACCTTCGAGATGATCTTGAAGGCGAAGCGGGTGGAGACGCCACTCATGCCCTCGTCGACCCCGGCGTAATCGCGGTACTCCTGGATGGACTTGGCCTTGGGGTCGGTGTCCTTGAGGTTTTCGCCGTCGTAGACCTGCATCTTGCTGAAGATGCTGGAGTTCTCCGGCTCCTTCAGGCGGGTCAGGATGGCGAACTGGCTCATCATCTTCAGCGTGCCGGGGGCGCAGGGCGCGGCGGCCAGCGAAGAGGTGCGGACCAGCTTCTCGTAGATCTTGATCTCTTCGCTCACCCGCAGGCAATACGGCACCTTGACGATGTAGATCCGGTCGAGGAAGGCCTCGTTGTTCTTGTTGTTGCGGAAGGCCTTCCACTCGCTCTCGTTCGAGTGGGCCAGCACCACGCCGTCAAAGGGGATGGCACCAAAGCCTTCCGTGCCCTTGAAGTTGCCTTCCTGGGTGGCGGTCAGCAAGGGGTGCAGCACCTTGATCGGCGCCTTGAACATTTCCACGAATTCCAGCAGACCCTGGTTGGCCAGGCACAGGCCGCCCGAGTAGCTGTAGGCATCCGGGTCGTCCTGGGCGTAGGTTTCGAGCTTGCGGATGTCGACCTTGCCCACCAGCGAGCTGATGTCCTGGTTGTTCTCGTCACCCGGTTCGGTCTTGGCGATGCCCACCTGCTTGAGGATGCTCGGGTAGCGCTTGACCACCTTGAACTGGCGGATGTCGCCACCGAATTCTTCGAGGCGCTTCACGGCCCAGGGGCTCAGGATGCGCTGCAGGTAACGGCGGGGGATGCCGTATTCCTTCTCCAGGATCGGGCCGTCTTCCGTCGGGTCGAACAGGCCCAGCGGCGACTCGTTCACCGGCGAGCCCTTGATGGCGTAGAACGGCACCTTCTCGGCCAGCAGCTTGAGCCGCTCGGCAATCGAAGACTTGCCGCCGCCCACCGGGCCCAGCAGGTAAAGAATCTGCTTCTTTTCTTCCAGGCCCTGCGCGGCATGGCGGAAGTAGGAGACGACCTGCTCGATCGCGTCCTCCATGCCGTAGAACTCTTCGAAGGCCGGGTAGAGCTTGATCACCTTGTTGGTGAAGATGCGCGACAAACGCGGGTCATTGCGCGTGTCGACCATCTGCGGCTCGCCGATGGCCTGGAGCATGCGCTCGGCGGCGGTGGCGAAAGCCGTCTTGTCCCGTTTGCAGATCTCGAGGTATTCCTCGAGGGTGAATTCCTCTTCGCGGGTCCGCTCGTAGCGAGCTGCGAAGTTGCTGATCACGTCCATATAGACCTCCGAACATCGACTGACGCCATCGATGCATCGTGATCTGCCGGAGTACCCGTCTGGTGAACCCGGCGCGACCACACAAGCATCGCCTTCACACCAAAGATCGAGGAAATCGCCGCCCTGTGGTGCCCGGAGAAACCAGGCCTTTGTCACACAGATCGAGGACTTCGTTACTGCCTATCTTGCACCTTTTTTTGGCCCCGCGTGCGGCCGATGCACCACAAACCCCTGTTTCACGCCCCGGCCGCCCCATGTGTTCAGGGGCTGACTCAGGTGTTGCTGGTGGCCCTCACCTCTTCCATGCTGGTGATGCCGGCCAGCACCTTCTCGATGCCGTCCTGCCTCAGGGTGCGCATGCCTTCGCGCATGGCCTGCTGCTGCAACTCCTCGGCGCGTGCCCCGGTCTGGATCAGGCGGCGCAGCGCCCGACTGACGCTCATCAGCTCGTGCACCCCGGCGCGGCCCTTGTAGCCCGTCTGGTTGCAGTGGGGGCAACCAGTGTTGGTGTAACGCATGATCTGGCCGTTCTGACTCAGACGGCCCAACCAGCCCGACAGCACCGGGTTGCGGCCCAGGGCCTCGACATCGGCGGGCGCGTTGTGAAGATAGTCTTCCAGCAGCTCTTCGATGTACTCCTGCGAGGCGGGTTCAGCCACCTTGCACTGGCCGCACAGGCGGCGCACCAGGCGCTGCGCCAACACCACCAGCAGGGAGTCGGCAAAGTTGAACGGGTCCATGCCCATGTCGAGCAGGCGGGTGACGGTTTCAGGCGCGCTGTTGGTGTGCAGGGTGGAGAGCACCAGGTGGCCCGTGAGCGAGGCCTCCACGCCCATGGCGGCCGTTTCGGCATCGCGCATTTCGCCCACCATGATCACGTCCGGATCGGCCCGCAGGAAGGCGCGCAGGGCCTTGGCAAAAGTCCAGTCGATCTTGGCATTGACCTGCACCTGGCGCAGGCCAGGCTGGGTGATTTCCACCGGGTCTTCGGCCGTCCAGATCTTGCGTTCTGGCACGTTGATGAAGCTGAGTGCCGAGTGCAGGGTGGTGGTCTTGCCAGAGCCGGTCGGCCCCACGCAGAGCACCATGCCGTAGGGGCGCTCCATGGCATCCTGCAGCTTGCTCAGGTTCCAGGGGCTCAGGCCGATCTTGTCCAGCGGCAGGGGCTTGGCCGAGGCCAGGATCCGCATCACCACGTCTTCCAGGCCGTTGTTGGTCGGGATGGTGGCCACGCGCAGCTCGATCTTGTATTGCTGCACGAACTTGGCAAAGTTGATCTTGCCGTCCTGGGGCTTGCGGCGCTCGGAGATGTCGAGGTCGCACATGATCTTGATGCGCGCGATCATGGCGCTGCGGTAGGTGTGCGGCAACTCCAGGTAGGGCACCAGCACGCCATCCTTTCGGAAGCGGATCTTGATTTTGTCGCGGCCCGGGTAGCTCTCGATGTGAATGTCGGAGACGCCCTGGGTGTAGGCCTCGATGATCATGGTGTTGATCAGCCGCACCAGAGAGTTGTCGCTCTGCTCGATGGGCTTTTCGTCCTCCAGGCCGTGGCGCTCCAGCCCTTCTTTTTCCAGGTTTTCGACCAGCTGGTTGGAGTCGAGCGTCTCGAGGTCGAACGGGGCGGGCTCGGTGTTGAGCTTGCCCAGCTGCATGCTGGAAACGTCGGCCCCGATGCGGGCATAGGCATCCTTGATGGCCCATTCCAGCTGGTTGTGCTGGGCCAGCACCGGCACGATCTTGCACTGGGTGATGAACTCCAGCTCGGACAGCGTCAGGCGCTTGCTGGGGTCATCGACCGCGACGATCAGGGTCGAATCACGTAGCAGCAGCGGCGCCACGAGCAGGCGCGAGGCCACGGTGAACGGCACCTTGTGGATGGCCTCGGGCTCGGCCGGGAACTTGGTGAGGTCGACCAGGGGGTAACCCATCTTGCGGGCCAGCGCGGTCAGCAGGTCTTCTCGCGAGACCAGCTTCATGCTGACCAGCAGTTCACCCAGGGGCACGGACCGGTCGCGCTTTTGCTGCTCCAGGGCCTCGTTGAGCTGCGCCTCGGTGATGAGGTCCATGGCCATCAGGGCCTCGCCGATGCGCACCATGGGCATGCGGCCCTGGCGCTCGATGGCATCGAGCAGTTGCGGCGCGCTGACCACCTGCTGCGTCAAGAGGATGTCGCCCAGCTTCTGGCTGCGCAGGTTGGCCTGGGCCTCGACGGCCTGGTTGACCTGCTCCGGCGTGAGCGCGTGAGCCTGGATCAGGGCCTCGCCGATGCGGGGTCCGTACTCCACGCCCTGCATGACGGCGTGGGGCACAAAAAGCCGGCTGACGGTGCCGAGCTCGTCGATCGGGGGGTAGAGGAAGAGGCCGAAATCCGTCTCGGCATGGCCAACGGTGCGGCCCTCGAGCGCCCCCCCCGCCTTGAGCTGGACGTGGTACTCGGTGCTCGGGCGCACGGCCAGGACCTCGGCCAGGGGCTCGACGGCCTCGGGCGACTTCAGGGGCGCCAGGGGCCGTGTCAACAGCAGGGATCGGAACTGGTTGAAGCGCAGCGGCATGGTCGTGCGCGCAGGCGGGACCTGCACGTGCGCGACCTGCTCTTCAGGCACGAAAAACACGAGGCGGCCGTGCATGGTGCGGCCATTGAGGCCCACGATCTCGCAAGGTTCGTGGTCGAGTTGCGCCCGCGCCAGGGGGTAGCTGGCAAAAGGCGGCGTGGGCCAGCGGAAGGCGTTGGCGTCCGGGCCCACCGGCTCGGGCTCAAGCTCCTCCAGCGATCGCCCAGGCCCAAGCCCTGCGACCTCATCGGTCCAGCTCAGCGGCGGCAGGGGTGTCTCGGACATGCGTCTCCTCGGATCCATGGGCTTCACATCTTTCCCCGGATGGTTGCCATGCTATGAAAACCCTGGCGCGACAAAACGCCCAAAAGAGGCAGGAATGCACACCAGATGGCCGCAGCGCAGGTCGGTGTCAGGTTTGGGGGACACCGCCGACCAAGTCAGCATGGCCCCTCCTGCCTCTGGCAGTCGGCGCGGCCATGCCATCATTTCACCGTCACCGAAAGGAAACCGCCATGTCCCAACGCGCCCTGCTCTCTTCTGCCCTGGCATCCGTCATGGCCCTGGGCCTGGTCACCCCCGCCGCCGCCCAGATGGACAACGAAAAGGGGAAGGAGAAATGCTTCGGCATCGTCAAGGCCGGCCAGAACAGCTGCGCCAACCTCAGCGGCAGCCACAGCTGCGCCGGCGAGGCCACGACCGACAACGACCCCGGCGAATGGAAGCTCGTGCCCAAAGGCACCTGCGCCAAGCTCGGCGGCCTGAGCACCGCACAGGCCAAGGCCAAACTGGGTCTGGACAAGGCCAAGTGAGCCTGGTCGGCATCGGGCTGCGCGCCCCCCACCATGCCGAATGGCTGGCCCGCCGCCCGCCCATGGGCTTTGTGGAGGTGCACAGCGAGAATTTCTTCGCCGAGGGTGGCGCCACCCTGGCCCTGCTCGACGCCGTGCGGGCCAGCCACCCGGTGAGCCTGCACGGGGTCGGCCTGTCGCTGGGCTCGGCCTGCGGGCTCGACGCGCAGCACCTGGCCCGACTGGCCCGGCTGGTCGCACGATGCGAGCCGGTGCGCGTGTCGGACCACGCCTGTTTCGCGCGGGTGGCCCGCCCTGGCGGGGCCCCGGTGCACACCGCCGACCTGCTGCCCCTGGCCTTCAACGACACGACCCTGTCCCTGCTGTGCGAGCACGTCGAGCAGGTCCAGGATCACCTGAAGCGCCCCCTGCTGGTCGAAAACATCTCCACCTGCCTGCCACCTCAGGGCGACACGATGAGCGAAGCGGCCTTCCTGGTGGCCCTGACGCGCCGCACCGGCTGCCAGCTGCTACTGGACCTGAACAACCTGCGCGTCAATGGCCTGAACCGGGCGCGCTTCGCTCACCCCGAGGCAGGCGCCCTGCCGATGTCGCCCGCCGAGGCCGAAGCCTGGGCCCTGCGCGAAGCCTTGGCCTGGGTGCACACCCTGCCACCGGGTTGCGTGGGCGAGTTGCACCTGGCGGGCTGCCCCGCACCCGATGACCCCTGCCAAGCCGTGGTCGACGACCACAGCCAGCGCGTGGGCGAAAGCGTCTGGGCGCTGTACGAGGCCACGCTGCGCCACCTGGGGCCTTTGCCGACCCTGGTGGAGTGGGACACGGCCCTGCCCCCCCTGGACACCCTGCTGGCCGAGGCCGACCTGGCCGACCAGCGCATGGCCGCGGTGACATCGGCGGTGGCCAACTCCCCCCAGAGGCCTGCCGCATGAGCACCCCGTCGGCCGCACCGGACGCCGCCCAGCCAACCGCAGGGCGGGCGGCCGAAGCCCGGCGCCAGGTCGCGCTGCTGGCCGCGATACAGGGGGCGCCACCGCCACAGACCGTCATCCCACCCGGCCCTGGCACGGCCGACGCCCACATCCTCGCCTGGCAGAGCCGCGGCCTCGCCCTGCACCGCGCCCACGCCCGGGCCACGGCCTGCGCCACGCTGCGGCTGAGTCACCCCACGGTCGAGCAGGTGCTCGGCGCCAAGGCCTTCGACACCCTGGCCTGCCGGCTCTGGGCGCTGAGCCCGCCCACATCGGGTGACCTGGGCGACTGGGGCGAGGGCCTGCCTGCGCTGCTGGCGCAACAGCCCGAACTGCTGCCTTGGCCCTGGCTGCCCGACCTCGCCCGGCTGGATTGGGCCCGCCACCGCTGCGAACGCGCCGCAGACCAGGCATGCGACCTGCCCAGCCTGGCACGCCTGGGCGACACAGACCCGGCGCGCCTGCACCTGCGCCTGCAGGAGCATGTGATCGCCCTGCCCTCGCCCTGGCCCCTGCCCGCGATCTGGGCGGCACACCAGCCCGGTGGCGACCTCGACGCCCTGAACGCCGTGCTGGCCCCCTGGATGGCCCAGGCGCCCAGGGAGCGGCCGCAGGGCCTCACCGTGATCTGGCGCCAGCCCTGGCGGGCCGAGGTGATGGACGTGATGGGGCCGGAGGCACGGTGGATGCGCGCCCTGTGCCCAGCCGAGGCCGAGCGGGAGACGCCCCCCAGCCTGGCGACCTTGCTGGACCAGGCGGCACCCGACTTCGACTTCACGGCCTGGCTGACACGGGCCCTCCAGCGTCAGTGGCTGGCGGGCGTGGACGTGCGCTGAACGCACGCCAGGCCGCTCAGAAATCGTTGGGTTGGAACTTGATTTCCATCACCGGCGGCACGCGGCCATCGGTGTCGGCCGGCAGCACCTCGGTGCGGTCGACGGCGCGCAGCACGGCCTCGTCCCAGGCGGGCACACCGGACGAGCTCAGCAGCTTGCGCGAGAGGATGCGCCCATCCGGGCCGCAGCGCACCTCGACCACCGCGGTCGGGTTGCCGCTCACGTTGTCGGCAAAGACGATGTTGGGCTTGACGCGCGCCTTGATGCGCCCACCGTAGCCCGCGCTGGGCCCGGCATTGCGGCTGCCCGTGCCGCCCGAGCTGCCCAGGCTGCTGCCGCCCAGGCTGTCCATCATGCGGGCGATGTTGGCCTTGCGCTGGGCCTCCAGGGCAGCGGCCGTGGCGCGGCTGTCGGCCTCGGCCTTGGCCTTGTCGGCCTTCGCATCGACCTTGGCCGGCTTGGCCTCCACCTTGGCTTCCATCACCTTGGGCTCGGGCTTGCGGGGCTCGGCCTTGGGTTCAGGTTTGGGCCTGGGCTCGGATTTGGGCTCCGGCTTGGGCGGCTCCACCTTCTTGGGTTTGACGGGCTTGACGTCCTCGAAGACCTCGCGGGGCGGTTTCTCCTTGGGCGGCTTGGGTTCCTTCTTGGGCTTGGGCGCGATCACCAGGTCGGGCACGGTCTCACGCGGCGCCTCGGGCTCGGCTTCGCGGGCGGGCGGTTCAGCGCGGGGCTCCGGCTCGGCCTGACGGACCACGGGCGGGGGCGGCGGGGCCAGGGCCGCCGTCTCGGGGATCTCGGACCAGACCTCGGCCTCCAGGGCTTCCGGCTGCTGGCTCTTCCAGTTCACGCCCAGGGCCAGGGCCGCGACCAGCATCAGGTGGATGCCGGCGGCCATGGCAAAGCCTGGCCCCCAGCCGTCGGCCGTGCGTGGCGGGTACGCAGGCCCGCGGGTCGCCTGCGCGCCCGTCAGGGCGCCCGTTGGGGCCGATGCCATGGGAGACGTGGGGAGTGCCAAGCGCTCAGCCTCCGGTGGTGCGCACCGACAGGCCCACCCGGGCCACACCGGCCTGCTTGAGCTCGTCCATGATGTGGACCACGGCCTCGTACCGCACGTCCTTGCGCGCGCTGATGATCACGGGCACGCCATCGGCGCCATGGGCGTTGTCTTCCTGAATGGCCTTGACGCGGGCCTTCAGCTCGTTGAGACCGAACTCGCCTGCGTCCTTGCGGTTGATGCGCAGCTTGATGCGGTCGTCGGTCTCCAGCACCACCTCCACCACCTGATCGGGCGCCTGCTTGGCCTTGCCCACGCTGGGCAGATCGACCACGCCGGAGGGCATCAGCGGCGCACTCACCATGAAGATGATCAGCAACACCAGCATCACGTCGATGAACGGGACCATGTTGATCTCGTTGCGGGTGCGGCGGCGTCGGCCACCGCCTCGGGCGTTGAGCTCGGCCACGGTTCAGCGCCCCTGCGGTGCCTGGGCGCGGACGGCGTCGGCGCCCGGGGCCAGCGGTGCGGCATTGCGCGCCAGGATGTTGGAGAACTCCTCGATGAAGGACTCCATCTGGATGGCGATGCGGTCGATGTCGCGGGCGAAGCGGTTGTAGGCCAGCACCGCCGGGATGGCCGCGAACAGGCCGATGGCGGTCGCCACCAGGGCTTCGGCGATGCCGGGGGCCACCGTGGCCAGGGTCACCACCTGCACGTTCGAGAAACCGGTGAAGGCGTGCATGATGCCCCAGACCGTGCCGAACAGGCCGATGTAGGGCGAGACCGAACCCACCGAGCCCAGGAAGTCGAGGCGGGACTCGATCACGTCCATCTCGCGCTGGTAGCTGGCGCGCATGGCGCGGCGGGCGCCATCGAGCAGGGTGGGCACGTCGCTGACACGGCGCTCGCGCAGCTTCATGAACTCGCGCATGCCCGAGGCGAAGATGCGCTCTTGCGGCGAGGTCGGGCCATCGCCCTTGCTGGCGTCCTGAAAGAGCTCCTGCAGGGTGCGGCCGGCCCAGAACTCGCGGTCGAATTCCTCGTTGTCGCTGCGCACGCGCTTGAGCCCGATCACCTTGCCGAAGATGATGCTCCAGCTGGTCAAGGAGACCCCCAGCAGCAGGGCCATCACGATCTGCACCACCACGCTGGGCACCAAGGACGCCGAGC
>NZ_JAIZVX010000088.1 GCF_021768455.1 Aquabacterium sp.
GCGGGCGCTCAGCCCCCGACGCCAGCTGGGCTGGACGGTGCACCGCATCGCCCTGAAGCCCGCACCGCAGACGCTGCATGAGCGCATGGCGGCGCGGGAGAAGCTCAAGACCTGAGTGGGTGGTGCGTGCCGGAGCGCTCTCCCACGTCCGCCGCCAAAGCCGGCGAGGGCTTGGGGGCAGCGGTGGGGCGGCTCACTTGCCAGACCCCGCACAGCACCAGGGCCGCTCCCGCCAGTTGCGGTGCCGAAATGGGTTCGGCCAGCAGGGCCCAGCCGAAGAAGAGCGTCAGCATCGGGCCCAGGGTGCCGATCAGGGCGGCACGGGCCGAGCCGATGCGGCGCACCGCCGACGATTGCCAGAACACGGGCAACACGGTGGAGAACAGGGCCATGGCCGCACCATAGGCGTAGATGCGAGGCGGTTGCTGCAATGTGCTGAGCGGATGGCTCACGGCGAAGTGCACCAGCGAGGCCATGGCCGATACCGAGATGGCCAGCGCGCTGAAGCGCAGCGAGCCCAGCCGTTTGACAGCGACCTCCGAACCCGCGCTGTAGAGCGCATAAGACACCGCCGAGCCCAGCACCAGGGCGGAGCCGAACACCACCGCCGTGGTGTTGCCCGCCACACCCAGGTCGTGCGCAAAGGCCAGGCCGATGCCCACATAGGAGAGGACCAGGGCCTGAACCTGCCGCCGCTGGAGTGTCTGGCCCAGCAGGAAGACACCCAGCAGGACCGTGATGGTGGGGTAGGTGAAGAGGATCAGGCGCTCGAGGCCCGAAGAGATGAACTGCAGGCCCATGAAGTCGAGGATGCTGGCGCCGTAGTAGCCCAGCAGGCCGAGCAAGGCGAGCAGGCCCCAGTCCTGCCGCTTCAGCGGTGGCGCCTGGCGGTGCATCACCAGCGTGACCCACAGCACCATGGGCAGGGCAAAGCCCATGCGCAGCGTGAGCAGCGTGACCGCGTCAATGGGCGCCACGGCATAGGCCAGCTTCACCAGGATCGCCTTGAAGGAGAAGCCGAAGGCGGCCAGCACGGCCAGTGCGATGCCTGCACGTTCGTCTGACCAGCGCTGCCACGGCATGAGGGTGTCCTTGCTTGTTCTGAGAGGACGAATGCTACGGCACCCAATTCCCCTTTAAAATTGGCCTTTCCGCAAGATTGCGTTCGTCTGAAACGAACGGTGCCCATGCGTTACGACCTGGTGGACCTCAGGCTCTTTGTCGCCATCGCCGAAGTCGGCAACCTCACGCGGGGTGCCGAGCGTGTGCACCTGGCGGCTTCATCGGCCAGTCACCGGGTGCGCCTGCTGGAGGACGCCATCGGCGCCAGCCTGCTGGTCCGCGAGGCACGCGGGGTGCGCCTCACCCAGGCCGGCGAGGCGCTGCTGCGCCATGCCCGCCAGGTGTTCGCGCAGCTGGAGCAGATGCATGCCGACCTCACGCCCTTTGCCCGAGGCGTGCGCGGTCATGTCAGCCTGTGGGCCAACACGCATGCCACCCACACCTTCCTGCCCGACAGCCTGGCCGCTTTCCTGAGGCAGCATCCCCAGGTGAGCATCACGCTGGCCGAACACACCAGCCCCGAGGTGGTGCTGGCCGTGGCCCGGGGCGAGGTGGAAGTGGGCGTGGTGGCAGACCGGGTGGAGGGCGCCGACGTGCAGCTGCTGCCTTACCGCGCCGACACCCTGGTGCTGATCGCCCCGCCCGGGCATCGCCTGGCACGGCGTCGCCGCGTGGCGTTTCAGTCGGTGCTGCAAGAGCCCTTCGTGATGCTGCACGCGGGCTCGGCCATCCACACCTTCACGATGAATGCCGCCGCGGCCTTGGGGCAGCATCTGGAGGTGCGCATCCAGGTGCGCAGCTTCGAGGCGGTGTGCCGCATGGTCAGTGCGGGCGTGGGATTGGGGCTGGTGCCGCGCAGCGCGGTGTCGCAGGCCTTCATGGATGCGGGCATGGCGGTGGTGGCGCTGGACGAAAGCTGGGCCCGGCGCGACCTGCAGGTCTGCATCCGGCGCCGTGAGGCGCTGTCGCCGTTTGCGGCGGCTTTGGTGGACAGCCTGGTCAGCGAGGCACCCCAGCGCGCTTGAGCAACTGCCTGCAGCGCGCCGACAGGTGCACCACCCGCAGGTGTTTGCCCGCCTTGGCGTAGCGCTCCCGCAGCGTCATGAGGGCGGCGATGGCGGAGTGGTCGACAAACTGCAGGTGGGCGCAGTCCAGCGTGACCTCATCGGGGTCCTCGGCCGGGGTGAAGCATTGCAGGAAGGCCGTGACCGAGGCGAAGAACAGGGTACCGTGCACGCGGTAGACCTTGTGGCCATCGGCTTCGGTGTGGGTGTCGGCGTACAGCGAGCGGGCGTGTTGCCAGGCGAAGTTCAGTGCCGCCAGCACGATGCCGCACAGCACGGCGGTGGCCAGGTCGGTGGCCACGGTGATGGCGGTCACCACCCCGATCATCAGCACATCGTTCAGTGGCACCTTGTTGATCACCCGCAGCGAGGCCCAGGCAAAGGTCTGCTGGGCTACCACCAACATCACACCCACCAGCGCGGCCAGGGGGATGCGCTCGATCAGGGGAGAGAGCAGCACGACAAAGAGCAGCACCATCACCCCGGCCACCACGCCCGAGAGTCGCCCCCGTCCTCCTGAGCTGAGGTTGATCACGGTCTGGCCTATCATGGCGCAGCCGCCCATGCCGCCAAACAGTCCCGAGGCGATGTTGGCCAGGCCCAGGGCCAGGCACTCGCGGTCGGGGTGGCCCTGGCTTTCGGTGACCTCGTCGGTGAGGTTGAGCGTGAGCAGGGTTTCGAGCAGGCCCACCATGGCCATCAACCCCGCGTAGGGCGCGATGGTGCGCAGGGTCTCGAAGGTCCAGGGCACGGCGGGCCACTGGAAGGTGGGCAGGCCGCCGGCAATGTGGGCCATGTCGCCCAGGGTGCGGGTGGGCAGGTCCAGGCCAGCGACCAGCAGGCCGACGCCGCCGATGGCCACGAGGGCAGGGGGCACGGCACGCGTCAGGTGCGGCACGAGGTAGACGATGGCCATGGTGAGCGCGACCAGGCCCGCCATCCACCCCAGGGCGGGGCCACTGAGCCAGTGGCCGCCGTGTTGAAAGTGTTCCAGCTGGGCCAGGGCGATGACGATGGCCAGGCCATTGACGAAGCCCAGCATCACCGGGTGCGGCACCATGCGCACCAGCTTGCCCAGCTTCAGCAGGCCGAAGGCGGCCATGATCAGGCCCGACAAGAGCACGGTGGCCAGCAGGTAGGCGGGGCCGTGCTGCACGACCAGGGCCACGATGACCACGGCCATCGAGCCCGCTGCCCCCGAAATCATGCCGGGGCGGCCACCCAAGAGCGCGGTGAGGGTGCAGAGGAAGAAGGCGCCATACAGGCCCATCAGCGGGTGGAGCTGGGCCACCAGGGCGAAGGCGATGCACTCGGGCACCAGCGCAAAGGCGGTGGTGAGCCCGGCCAGCCCCTCGGCCCGCAGGCGTGTGAAATCCATGTCTGACCTTGTCGACCGCTGCGCCTGGACGCAGGCGAACGCGGGGCCGCGATGTTACAGGGCCGCGATGCCGGCCTTGGCAATCTGGGCGTCTTCCGGCGATTTCACGCCGCTCACGCCCACCGCGCCCACACAGTGGCCTTCGACCAGGATGGGCACGCCCCCTTCGAGCATGCCTTCGAGCTTCGGGGCCGACAGGAAGGCCGTGCGGCCGCCGTTGATCATGTCTTCCAAGCCCTTGGTTTCGCGCTTCATGACCGCGGCCGTGTGGGCCTTGGCCTGCGAGATGTGGGGCGAGGCGAGGTTGGCGCCATCGAGGCGCAGGAAGGCCATCAGGTGGCCGCCGTCGTCGCACACGGCGATCGAGACAGCCCAGCTGTTGCGCAGGGCTTCGGCCTCGGCGGCCTGGAGGATGCGGACGGCGTCGGCTTGGGTGAGGGCGGGCTTGGTGATCATGTCGGGAGGTCCGGTTGGGAGCGGTGAAAAGGGGCTGAATCATGGCGCAGGCGCCAAGCCCCCATCCCCAGCATGGACCGTGCCTGCCTGGTGCCCCGCGGCGCTCAGGCCCGGCTGCGCACGCCGTCTTCCGCCAGCTTGAAGACGCTCACCAGCTCGGCCAGCCGGGCGGCCTGGGTGCGCAGGCTTTCGGCGGCGGCGGCGCTTTGCTCCACCAGGGCGGCGTTCTGTTGCGTGACCTGGTCGAGCTGGGCCACGGCCTGCCCGACCTGGTTGATGCCGGTGGACTGCTCGGCCGAGGCCACCGAGATCGCGCCGATCATGGCGGTCACGCGCTGCACCTGGGCCACGATCTCGCGCATGGCCGCACCGGCCTCGTCCACCTGGCGTGAGCCGGCCTCGACCCGGTCGACGCTGTTGCCGATCAGGGCCTTGATCTCGCGGGCGGCCTCGGCGGATCGGCTGGCCAGGGTGCGCACCTCGTTGGACACCACCGCGAAGCCCTTGCCTTGCTCGCCCGCGCGGGCGGCTTCGACCGCGGCATTGAGCGCCAGGATGTTGGTCTGGAAGGCGATGCCGTCGATCACGCCGATGATGTCGGCGATGGTGCGCGAGGAGGCGGAAATCTCGTTCATGGCGCCGACCACCCCGTCGACCAGTTCACCGCCCCGCGCAGCGGCCTGTGAGGCGCTGTCGGCCAGGCGGCGGGCTTCTTCGGCGGTCTCGGCGTTGTGGCGCACCGTGCCTGAGAGTTCTTCCATCGAGGCCGCGGTTTCCTGAAGGTTGCTGGCCTGCGCCTCGGTGCGCTGGCTCAGGTCGGCGTTGCCGGTGGCGATCTGGGAGGAGCCGGTGGCGATGCTGTCGCTGCCCTGGCGCACCTGGCTGACGATGCCTGCCAGGCTGTGTTGCATGCCACCCAGCGAGGCCAGCACGCTGCCCGCGGGGGCGCGGTGGGCGTCTGGCAGCGGGCTGAGGTCGCCTGCGGCCACGCGGCGAGCCACCTCGCCCAGGGCCTCGGGCTCGGCGCCCAGGGCGGTGTTCAGGCGGCGCACCAGCAGCCAGGTGGCGGCGCCACCGGTGGCCAGCATCAGCAGGGTCAGGCTGCCCAGCAGGATGACGAAACGGCTTGCGGTCGTGATCGCCTGGTTGGCTGCCTCGTGGGCCAGCCGGCGTTGCATGTCGCGGGAGGCGTCCACGGCCTTGAAGATGAGGTCCTGCTTGGCTTGCACCTCCGTGAGCATCAGGTGCGTGGCCACGCCGGTCAGGCCCTGTTTGTCCTGGTCCAGGGCTTCGAACAGCTTGACGCTGAAGGCGGCGCGGGCGTCGTTGAGTTGCTGGAGCAGGGCGCGCCCTTCGGGCAGGTGGACGGACTTGTCCAGCTCGGCCAGCACCTGGTCGTCGTGGGCCTTCGAGGCGCCGATCTGCTTGATCAGGCCCTCTTCATAATCCGTGTCGCTGCTCAGCAGGATGTTGCGGGTCAGGACCGACACATTCAGAAGCGTGTCCTTCAGGGCGGTGAACTGCTCGACCTTGAGCATGCGGTTGTTGGCGATGACCTCCAGCTCTTCGGCCTGCTGTTTCATCTGCCAGGTGGCCAGCCCCGCCACGATGACGCCGATCCCCGTCACGGTGCCAAAGCCCGCGATCAGCCGAGTGGCCACTTTCATGCCTGCATCCTTTGTGTTCCGGTGACAGGGGCCACGATGGCCACGTTCTCACCCCGACAAAGCTTGCCGGATGTGGCGCGCGCGCAATCCGCCAAAAAACGGCTGAGTCACCCGATTGACTTGCGGGCTGGCCGGGGCGGGCGCGCGAAAGCGGCGTCTCAGCCCAGCGCCTTCCGGAAGAAGGCGATGGCCTCGGCCCAGGCCAGGTCGCTGGCTTCGGGGTCGTGGCGGGGGCCTTCGTCGCGCATGAAGGCGTGTTCGGCCTGGTAGCTGCGGCGCTGGAAGGCCACGCCGGCCTGGCCCAGGCTGCTTTCGATCAGGGCGCGGGCCTCGGGCGGGATGTGGGGGTCCTGCTCGCCCCACACGAGCAGCAGCTGGCCGCCGATCTCACCCAGGCGCTGCAGGGTGCCCGCGTCGGCATCGGCGCCCAGCCGGCCGTTGTGCACGCCAGTGGCGTAGAAGCAGGTGGTGGCCTTCACCTCGGGCTGCAGGGCCGCGCGCAGGGCCAGGTGGCCACCCAGGCAGAAGCCGGCGGCGCCCAGGCGGGCGGGGTCGACCCCGGGCTGCTGCGCCAGGAAGGCGAGCGCGGCGCGAGCGTCGGCATCGAAATGGGCCACGGGCGTGCGGGCGGCGTTGTCCAGGCCGCGGGTGCGCCCGGCGTCGTCAAAGGGGATGACGCTGCCCAGCGGCTCGGTGCGGCTGTAGATCTCGGGGGCCAGCACCGTGAAGCCATGGCCGGCCAGGCGCACGCAGGCGCGCAGCATCGAGCCGGACAACTGGAAGATGTCCGAATAGAAGACGATGCCTGGCGTGGGGGCGCTGGTGACGGGCTCGACCAGGAAGCAGCGGGTGGTGACGTCGTCTTGCTGCAGGTCGACGTAGCGGGTCTTCACGATCATGGGGAGGCTTTCGGCAGAAAAGGGGAGGAGGCCCGCGGCGAGGCTCAGGCCTCGTTCACGGCGGTCACATCGGTCACGGGGGCCTGGGTCCAGGCGGCGAGGTCGGCCAGGGTCAGGCGGAAGACGCTGTGCGGGTGGCCGGCCGCGGCCCAGATCTCGTCGAAACGGCCCAGGCTTTCGTCGATCAGCATCAATGGCTTTTCGGCATGGGCCAGGGGCGAGACGCCTCCGATGGTGAAGCCGGTGCGGGCCTTCACGAACGAAGCGGGCGCACGCCCCAGCGACTGGCCTTCACCGCAGACCAGGGCCTGCACCTTGGCCTCGTCGACCCGGCGGTCGCCTGAGGCCACGACCAGCACGGCCACCGCATCGGGCAGGCGCTGGAAGACGATGCTCTTGGCGATCTGGCCCAGGCCCACGCCCAGGGCGTCGGCAGCCTGCTGCGCGGTGCGGGCGGCGTCGTCGAGCATCACCGGCAGATGGGGGTGCCCCAGGGTCTGGAGCAGGGTGGCCACGCGGCGCACGCCGTCGGGCAGGGATTGGAGTTCGGCACCACACATGCCGACGATTATGGCGGGCGTAAACGCACAAAAGCCCTGTGGTTCGTGGCTCAAATCACGGTTTGGCTGGACTGCTGCAGCGCAACACTGCACAGTGTCTGTCGAGCGCAGCAGTACGGGCCTTGCGCGCACGCCCCCTCTTGGGCGCCAGGGTCCGGGCCATGACAGTCCACCTCACCACGGCGTTGCGCCGTCATGCCCTCATGCCCCCTCCCACGCAGCCCCTCGCCCGCGCCACGAACCACGACGACTACCTCTCCTGCATGCGCGATGTGGCCCGCTGCGAAGCGTCCCTGCGCGAGCTCAACCTGATGTGGGGCCTGATCGAGGCTTCGGCGCGCATGAACTGCCCGCAGGACGCCCGCGCCATCCTGCCGACCATGGCCGCCACCCGCAGCCAGTTTGCGCAGATGGAGAAGGACCTCGTGGCCAGCCTGGTGCACGAGAAGCTGCAGAACGCGCTGGGTGAAATCCAGACCCGTGCCGCCTACGTGATCGACATCGTGGTGCGCAACCTCTACGAGCGCACCGCCGACGTCGGCTTTCTCGCGACCGACCCGGTGCTCTGCGCGCTGCTGGCCGACCCGGTGCGCGACAACGGTCCGGTGTTTCGCCGCCTGATCGAGTACCGCAGCAAGTACACCGTGTACGACGAGATCCTGGTGCTCGACGCCCAGGGCATGGTGCTGGCCCAGACCGACACGACCTCACCCGTCGAGTTCAGCCGCGACCCGCTGGTGGCGCAGACCCTGGCGGGCAGCGGCTGGGTCGAGACCTTCCGCCGCAGCGACCTGCGTCCGCAGGCCAGCCAGGCTCTGCTTTACTCGCAGCGCATGCGCGGCCCGGGTGGCGAAAGCGGCCTGCTGTGCATGAGCTTCCAGTTCAGCCAGGAGATGGCGGGCATCTTCCAGACCCACGGGGACCCGAGTGGCCGCAGCGTGATGATGGTGCTCGACGCCAGCCACCGCGTCATCGCCAGCTCCGACGAGGCCTGGATGCCGCTGGGCATCACCGTGCCCACCAACCTGGGGCAGACGCCCACCGCGTTCGTGCACCAGGGCCGGCGCTACCTGGTCGCGACCCGCGCGGCCAGCGGCTACCAGGGCTACCCGGGGCCGCAAGGCTGGCTGGGCCAGGTCATGATCCCGCTGGAGGTGGCCTTTGGCCAGCAGGGCGGTGACCGTGGCCTCGACCCGCAGCTGCTGCAGGGCCTGCTCTCGCACGCCGACACCTTCTGCCCGCCGTTGCACGACATCATGGTGGCCAGCGACCGCATCCAGCGCATCGTGTGGAACGGCCAGGTCATGACGGCCGGCAGCGACCGCGACATGTCCAAGCTCAAGACCGTGCTGGACCAGATCAACGACACGGGCCACCGCAGTCGACAGCTCTTTCGCGACGCCATCAACGAGCTCTACCAGACCGTGCTGGGCACCAGCATGACCGAGGCCGGCTTCAACGCCCGCCTGCTGGTCGACCTGCTGGACCGCAACCTCTACGAGCGCGCCGACGACTGCCGCTGGTGGGCGCTGAACCCCGTGCTGCGCGCGGGCCTGGCCCAGACCGATGCGGCCGGGGGCAGCGTCCTCTCGGCCGTGCAGGCCATGCAGGCGGTGCTGCAGCACATCAACGGGCTCTACACGGTCTACACCCGCATCGTGGTCTACGACCGCCAGGGCGCCATCGTGGCCGGCAGCGGCGCGGCCTTGCCTCCCGGTGCGCGCATCGCCCCCGAGACGCTCAAGCAGGTGCTGGCCCTGGGCGACACCCAGCGCTACCACGTCGAGCCCTTTGCGCCGCACGACTTCTACGAGGGCGCGCCCACCTGGGTCTACCACGCGGCCATCCGCCACCCGGACGAACCGGGCCGCGTGCTCGGAGGCATCGGCCTGGTGTTCGACAGCGGGCCCGAGCTGCTGGCCATGCTGCAGGGCGTGGTCGGTGAGCGTGCCGACACCCACGCGATCTTCCTCTCGCCCGGCGGCGAGGTGCTGGCCAGCACCTGCCCGCGTCTGGCCGTGGGCGAGCCCTGGTCGCCGCCCGAGGCCCTGCGCCAGGTGCCGCGCGGCGATTTCCGCAGCCATGTGGGCGTCTACCGGGGCCAGTACGCGGTGATGGCCGCGTCCACCTCGGCCGGCTACCGCGAGTTCAAGCGCAGCGACGGGCACGACGACGAGGTCGTGGCCGTGGTCATCCGCCTCTTTGGCGAGGTGCGCGATGCCGACCTGGCCGGCGCCCGCCAGGACGCCCTGATCGAGCGCCGTCAGGACGAAGGCCCGACCCGCGAGTTCGCCACCTTCATCGTGGGTGGCCAGGTCATGGCCCTGGCCGCGCGCCATGTGCTGGAGGCCGTGCCCGCCAGCGACCTGCGGCGCACCGCCGTGGGCCAGGCCAGCCTGCAGATCGGCATGGTGCGGCGACAGGCCGATGGGCAGAGCGCCTATGTGTGGGTTTACGACCTGGCGCGGGCCCTGGCCCTGCCCAGCGCGGTGCCGGACACCGAGCGCCAGATCCTGATCGTGCAGGTGAACGACCACGCCTTTGGCCTGCTGGTCGACGACCTGCACGCCGTGGCCGAGTTCCCTGAAGCCGACATCGTGCCCAGCCCGCTCAATGCCTGGGGCGATGCGCTGGTGGGGCAGATCATCCGCGCCAACCAGGGCCGCCTGAGCATCCAGGTGCTCGACAGCGCCCGTGTGCAGGCCCTGGCCCTGGGCGGCTGAAGCCGGGGCGCGGCTGAGACGCCGCAGCGATCCCCCGCAATCCCGCTTGACTCAGCAGCGGCCCGAGCGGCGGCTGCGCGGCTGCAGCTTGTCGAGTTCGGTGATCTGCTGCTTGAGCAGCAGCATCAGGGTGCGGGCATCGTCCACCGGCAGCGAGAGGCAGCTGGTCAGCGTGCCTTCATCGCGGGCCGGACGCGGCAGCACCAGCAGCTCGGCGCCGATCTCGATCAGGCCCTTGTTGTGGCGGGCCGATTTCAGGCGCTGGATTTCGATGTCGTAGGTTTTCATGTCGGGCCTCGTGGCAATTGGCGTGAGGCGCGATTGTCAGGCCTTCAGGCCAGTTTGAAGGCGCTCACGGCCTGGACCATGGCCGTGCTTTGCTGGCGCATGCTCTCGGCCGCGGCGGCGGCCTCTTCCACCAGGGCCGCGTTGCGCTGCGTGACCTGGTCCATCTGGTTCAGGGCCTCGCCCACCAGCTGCACGCCGCTGGCCTGCTCGGCATTGGCGTGGGTGATCTCGTCGACCACCTGCGTGACCCGCCCGATGGCCGCGGCGATCTCGTTGACCGAGCGGCTGGCCTGCTCGACCAGCTGGTTGCCCGCGTCGACCCGCTCGCTGCTGTCGAGGATGAGCTGCTTGATCTCGCGGGCGGCCCCGGCGCTGCGCTGCGCCAGGGTGCGCACCTCGGTGGCGACCACCGCAAAGCCGCGTCCCTGCTCACCGGCGCGGGCGGCTTCCACCGCCGCGTTCAGCGCGAGGATGTTGGTCTGGAAGGCGATGCCGTCGATCACGTTGATGATCTCGCTGATGCGGCGGCTGCTGTCGCTGATGCCGTGCATGGTGCTCACCACCTGCTGGAAGACCTGGTTGCCGTCTCGGGCCACGGTGCCGGCATCGCGGGCGAGGCTGGAGGCCTGGCGGGCGTGTTCGGCCGTCTGCTGCACGGTGCTGCCCAGCTGGTTCATGGTGGCGGCGGTTTCCTGCAGGGAGGCGGCCTGTTCTTCGGTGCGCTGGCTGAGGTCGGCGTTGCCCGCGGCGATCTGGGCGCTGGCCCCGGCCACCGAATCGCTGCTCACGCTCACCACGCTCACCATCTGGCGCAGGCCCTGCTGCATGGCGTGCAGCGCGGCCATGAGGCTGTCCTGGTCGCGCGGGCCGACCTGGATCGGCGTGCTCAGGTTGCCCTGGGCGATCTGGCGGGCCAGCTGCACGGCCTCGACCGGCTCGCCTCCCAGCAGGCCCTTCACGTTGCGCAGGATGGCCACGGCCAGCGCGCTGGCCAGGATCACGCCGATCAGGCTCAGGCCGATGACCCAGCCGCGGGCCTGCTCGTAACTGTGGGCGGCGTGGCTGGCGGCGGCCGAGGCCCCCGAGGCATTGGTGGCGATGGCCTTTTGCACCACCGACTCGTAAGCCTTGAAGGCGTCACGTGAGTCCTTGCGCAGCATGTCGACCACCTTCTCGGTCTGGCCCTGGTGGGCGAATGCCAGCAGGCGTTTTTCGGCGGCCAGGTAGGCGTCGCGGCTCTGGCGCATGGCGTCGAACAGCTGGCGCTCTTCGTCGCTGCTGATCAGCTTTTCGTAGATGGCCTCGTCGCGTCGCAGCTCGTCCCACGCCACGGCCAGCTTCTGCTCGTTCTCCTTCAACTCGGCCGCATTGCGTGCCAGCGGCTCCATCAGTTCGATGCGGCGGATCTTGCCCGCCGAGGCCTCGACCTTGCCCAGGGCCTCGACGCTGGGCAGCCAGTTGGTGGCGATGTCGTCGGTGTCGTGGTTGACCCGGGTCAGTTCCATCATGCCCACGGCGCCGATCGTGAGGGCGATGGCAATGACCGTGGCGAAGGCCCAGGTCAGCTGGGTCGACAAACGAAGCGTGGAGGGTTTCATGGCCTGATGTGCATCGGAGGGGGTTACTCGGCTTGACAAATGCTCTTCGGTTTCTGTCAAAGGCAACTTGACATCGGCTTTTTGGACGATGCGCGACAGATGCCCGCTGCGCCCGCGACTCCCGTGGGCCTCCAGCTGGCATCGGTTAATATATGGAACGTATATGTTTCGTATGTGGGTGAGCCATGGGCCTTGTGAAGATTTCCGACCGCACGCATGAAAAGCTGCGCCTCAGCAGCGAGGCCCTGAGCCGCTCCATCAACGCCCAGGCCGAGCACTGGCTGCGCGTGGGCATGCTGGCCGAGCTCAACCCCGGCCTCACCTATGGCGAGATCCTGTCCTTGCTCTTCAAGGAAGCGCAGGGCCAGGCCGCAGGGGAGGGCGGGGGCGACGCCCTGCACAGCGCGGCCGTGAACCAGGCGCTGAACCTGGCTGGCAACGAGGCCGGTTTCCTGGCGAGGCGCGCGTGATGGCCAAGGGAGAAGTCACCCTCAAGTCGCCCGAAGACATGGTCAAGGTGCGCGAGGCCGCGCGCCTGGCCGCCGACGTGCTGCGCATGATCGGCCCGCACGTCAAGGCCGGTGTCAGCACCGACGAGCTGGACCAGCTCTGCCACGACCACATCGTCAATGTGCTGGGGGCCATCCCGGCCAACATCGGGTACCACGGCTACCCCAAGACGATCTGCGCCTCGGTCAACCACGTGATCTGCCATGGCATCCCGTCCGACAAGAAGCTGAAGGAAGGCGACATCGTCAACATCGACGTGGCCCTCATCAAGGATGGCTGGTTCGGTGACACCAGCCGCATGTACTTCGTGGGCCAGCCCAGCATCCTGGCCAAGCGCCTGGTGCGCACGACCTACGAGGCCATGTGCGCCGGCATCCGCAAGGTCAAGCCAGGCGCGACCCTGGGCGACGTGGGCCATGCCATCCAGAGCGTGGCCCTGCGCGAGGGCTTCAGCGTGGTGCGCGAGTACTGCGGACACGGCATCGGCCAGATCTACCACGACGAGCCCCAGGTGCTGCATTACGGCCGCCCCGGCCAGGGCCTGAAGCTGGTGCCGGGCATGGTCTTCACCATCGAGCCCATGGTCAACGCGGGCCGGCCCGAGACCAAGGAGCTGGCCGATGGCTGGACGGTGGTCACCAAGGACCGCTCGCTCTCGGCCCAGTGGGAGCACATGGTCGCTGTGACCGAAACCGGTGTCGAGGTGCTGACATCCTGGCCCGATGGGCTGGGCGATTACCCCGCCGTCCTGGGGTGACGGGGCGCCCTCGGCTCAGCCCTTGGCCTTGCCGCCTCGGCCGGCCTTGGCGCTGGGGGCCGTGGGTTTCTGGTTGACCTGGTCCAGCCAGAGCAGGGCGTCGAGCTGCGACATGAAGCGCTGCAGGTAGGCCGGCGAGAGGCCGCGCATCAGCTCCAGCGAGCGCAGCACCAGCATGTGCGAGTTCAGCGGCCCGGCGTTGTCGGGGGCGCGGCCAATGGCCTTGTCGATCTCGTCTTCGGCCGAGATGCGCACCCAGGTGTCCCGGAAGCGCTGCAGGCTCTTCATCTCGGCGCGTTCGCCCGCGGCCGGAGCTGCCATGGGCAGGCCCCCTTCCGAGGCCTGGCGCAGGGCCTGCTGGATGTGCTGGTTCAGGGCCTGCAGGGGCAGGCAGGGGCGGGGCATCAGCTCGGCGCGCAGGGCCAGGCGGTGCAGGCCGGTGTGATCGGCCGCGGCCTGCAGGCGGCGGGCTTCGCGGGCCAGCTCGGGTTGTTGCTGCAGGGCGGCCTGCACGCGGCTGGCGCCTGCTTCCCGGGCCTGGGCGACGCGCGCGGCGTGCCGCTGCATGGCCAGGGCGAGGCGCGGCCGCAGCACGGCCTGCACGGCCGGGGGCTGCGAGGGCAGGCGCTTGAGCAGGGCCTCGATGTGCGCCCAGCCCATGGGGTCGAGCAGGGCGTGGCCCTGTTCGCGCCAGCCGGCCAGGGTCTGGCGGGCGGCGTCCAGTTCAGCGCTCACAGCGGTGTGCATGGCTGGCATCACGGGCGCGGTGGGGCGGCCTTGGGCACGGGCGCCATCTCGACGCGGCGGTTGAGGGCGCGGCCGTCTTCGTTGGCGTTGCTGGCCACGGGCTGCTCGGCGCCAAAGGCCGCGGCGAACACGCGGTCGGTGGGCATGCCCTCGGCGATCAGGGCGCGGGTCACGGTCAGGGCGCGTTGGGCCGAGAGCTCGAGGTTGTCGGTGTAGCGCTGCTGGCCGTTTTGCTGGATGGGCTTGTCGTCGGTGAAGCCGCTCACCATCAGCATTTCCTGGCGCTCGCCCAGGTAGACCTTGAGGGGCGGCACCAGGCTTTGCAGCAGCTGGCGGCCTTCGGGGCGCAGGGCGTCGGAGTTGAAGGGGAACAGCACGCTGCCGCTGATGCCGATGCGGCCTTCGACCAGGGTCACGCGGCCACTCTTGAGGGGCACGGCCAGGGCCTTTTCCAGCGCCATGCGCTGCCGCTCGGCGGCTTCGCGCTTCTTGACCTCGGCCTGCAGGTGGCTGACCAGGTCCATCTGCACCACCAGCACCCCCACCAGGATCAGCACGAAGGCGCCAAGCAGGCCGGCCATCAGGTCACCGAAGGCGGCCCAGACGGGTGCGGTCTGTTCCAGGCCGTCGTCGTTCTCCATGTGGTCATCGAAGGCGCTCATCCGGCGGCCCCTTCGCTGGCCTGTTGCGCATGCAGGTTGCCACGCAGCAGGCGCAGGTCTTCGACGATGCCTTGCTGCGCGCTGATGCTGAGGTCGATCACCTCACGGGCCTGGGCCACGTAGTAGGCCAGTTGCTCGTCGCTGCGGGCGATGCTTTGCTGGATGGCGCTGTCGATGCGCTGCAGGCTTTCGACCAGGCGCTCGTTGCCGCCCTGGAAGGCCTGCATGCCCTGCTGGAAGGCTTCGCCCAGGCTGGCCAGGTCGACCGCGCTGCCAGCCACCAGGGCGGTGGCCTCGCTGGCCTGGCGGGCCTGGTCGGACAGGGTGTCGGCGTGGCGGGCGGCGGCCTCGTCCAGCATGTGGCGGGCGGCCTGGCTCAGCTGCGCGATGGCGGCCTGTTGCGCGCCAGTGCCTTCCTGCACGGCCTGCAGCAGCGTGTGCAGTTGCGCCATCAGGGCCTGGCGTTCGGCCAGGGTCTGCTGGTCGCGCTCGCCCAGGCGGGCCGTTTCCTGGCGCAGTTCGGTGAGCACCGCGGCGGCGGCCTGGGGCACGTCGGCGGCGGTCTGCATCAGGCGGGTCATGGGCGCTTCGAGGGCGCTGCCCAGGGTGGCGAGCTGCGTCGCCAGGGCGGCCTGCAGTTCACCCAGGCGGGCCACGGCGGTCTCGCCGCGCTGGGCTTCGTCCGCACGCAGGGCGGCCAGTTCCTGGCGCCAGACACCGGCCAGCTGGTCCATGCGCTGGCCTTGCTGCGCCACCCACTGGCTTTCCGATTCGAGGCGCGATCGCACCAGCGTTTCCGACTGGTTCAGCAGCGTGGCGATGCCGTCGAGCTGGGCGCTGGCCTGGGCGCTGACGCGGGTGGTGATCTCGCTGGCGGTCTTTTCCAGCGCGAGGCAGACGGCCTCCTGCTGGCTCAGGGTCTGCGAGCCCACGCGGGCCCATTCGGCCTGCAGGGCCGATGCCATGGCATCGAGCTTGGCCTGCCAGGCTTGCAGGCGGGCCTGGTCGCCCTCGGCCTGGGCAGTCTGGGTGCGGGCCAGGGTCTGGTGCAGGGTGTCGAGGTGGCCGGTGAGGGTGGTTTGCAGGCTGGCGAGGCGGGCCACGGCGGCCTCGCCCCGGCCGGCTTCTTCCTGGCGCAAGGCGGCCAGTTCGCTGCGCCAGACGCCAGCGAGCTGGTCCATGCGGGCGCCTTGTTCGGCCACCCAGCGGCTTTCGGATTCCAGGCGCGAGCGCACCAGCCCTTCGGACTGGTCGAGCAGGCGGGTGATGTCGTCGAGCTGGCGCGTGGCCTGGGCGCTGACGCGCTCGGTGATCTCGGCGGCGGTCTGCTCCAGGGCGAGGCAGACGGCGCGCTGCTGCTCCAGCGTCTGCGTGCTCGATTGCTGCCACTCACGGTGCAGGGTGGCGCCCAGGGTTTCAAGCTGGCTCGACCAGGCGCTGAGGCGCTGCTGGTCGGCCGCGGCCTGGGTGGCCTGGTTCTCGGCCAGGGACTGCTGCAGGGTGTGGATATGGGCGTCCATGCGCTGGCGCTGATCGGCCTGCCAGCGGGCTTCGGCCTCGCTGCGGGCGGCCACCAGCGCGTCGGCCTGTTGCAGCAGGGCGCGCATCTGCTCGAGCACCTGGCGGGTGTCCTCGCTGCTGCGTTCGGTGATCTGGCGGGCGGCCTGCGCGATGTCGGCGCACACGGCCTCTTGCTGCGCCAGGTTCTGGGCGCCGGCCTGCTGCCAGGCCTGGCGCAGGGCCTCGGCCTGGGCGTCGAGTTGGCGGGTCCAGGCGGCCAGGCGTTCGGCGTCGGCCGCGGCCTGGTCGGCGCGGGTCTGGGCCAGGCTCTGGCCCACGGTGTCGAGCAGGCTGTGGCTGCGCTGGGCAAAGGCCTCGCTGAAGCCGTTGAGGTGGCGGGCCAGGCCGTCCACCAGTTGGGCGTTGGTCTGGGCCTGGGCCTGCTGGGCCTGGGTCCAGCCGGTGCCCAATTGCGCGGCGGTGTCGCCAAAGCGGCGGGCCACCTCGTCGAGCTGGCCGCGGGTGCTGTCGCTCAGGCGCTGGTGGGCCAGGGCCGATTCGGCCGAGATGGCTTCCATCGCGTTGCGCACCACCGGGGTCAGGCTTTCGCTGGCGGCCTGGGTGCTGGCGCGCAGGCTGTCGCTCAGGGCGCGGCCCACGTTCTGGGCCAGGTCGGTGTAGACGGTGGCGGCGTCGCGGTGGAACTGGGCCTGCTGGCCGAGCAGCTGTTCATTGAGCTGCTGGCTGCGGCGCTCCAGGCCGTCCATCAGGGCCTGCAGGCGTTCGGCCACGGCGGGCAGGGCCTGCGATTGGGCCTGGATGGCCTCGAAGGTGGCCTGGCGTTGCTGCGCCAGCGAGAAGGGGCGCAGGCTGGTGGCGATGCGGGCATCCAGCTCGCGGGACACGGCCATGCGTTCGCGGCGGCTGAGCGCCGAGACCAGGCCGAGCACGGCCGAGGCGGCCACACCGGCCACCGAGGTGCCAAACGACAGGCCCAGGCCCTTGATGGGCGCGGCCAGGGCGGCGCGGATGGCCTGCAGATCGGTCGAGCCTTCGAGCGCGAAGACCGCGCCCTTGAAGGTCAGCACCATGCCCAGGAAGGTGCCCAGCATGCCCAGCATGACCAGCAGGCCGATCAGGTAGGGCGTGAGCGCCGGGCCGGGCAGGCCGGCACGCTGCCCTTCGATGCGCAGGCGCACGGGCTGGCGCAGGGAGGCCGGCACGCGGGCCAGCCAGGGGCCGAGTTCGTCCAGGGTGTCGGGCAGTTCGGCCATGGCCTGGGCGAGGCCTGCGGTGGCCTGGCGGAAGCGGTGCAGCTCCAGCCCGCCCAGCAGGTAGACGCCGGCGATCAGGGCCGTCATGGCCAGGGGCAGGGCGCCGCCGCCCACAAAGCCCCAGGCCACCCAGGCCACGGCCAGCAGGCCCAGGGTGAAGGCGGCGTTGAAAACGAGCCTGTTCATGTTGTGGTTTCTTCCTCTGAGTTCATGGCGTCCACCAGCCCTTGCAGGGGCAGGAGACGGTGTGTGAGTTCGGCGCCGAGCACGGCCTGCCAGGTCTGGCTGAAATCGGCCAGCCAGGCCGGCACCACGCCGGCGGGTGTCGTCTCGGCGGGTGTCACGTCGGCAGGGTTCTGGCTGGCGCGGCGCAGCTGTTCAAAGCGCTTTTCCAGAAAGACGGGCACCAGGCCCAGCAGCTTCTGCTCGCGCGGGCCCAGGGTCTGTTCCATCACGGCGTCGAGGGTGGCCAGGTGGCGCATCGGTGCCGAGACGCGCGCCATGGCCTGGCGGAACTGCGCGCGCAGGGGCGTGGCCTTGAGCTCCATCTGGCGCTGCAGGTCGAGGTGGCGCTTGCGCGCCGTGCCGTAGCCCGAAGCGAGTTCTTCGCGGTCCTGCAGCAGGCCCAGGGTGTCGTGGGCGATGGCCTGGGTGAACTGGGCTTCCAGGGCGCGCAGGGCCTCGCTCAGGCGGGTGGCCAGCTCGTGGCGCGGCAGGGCCCCGGCGCGGCTGGGCGCGGCCGGTGGCAAGGGCTGCAGCACGGCGTGCAGGCGCACCGTGTCGGCGGCGTTCAGCCACAGGCTCATCCGCTGGGCGAAGTCCTGCCGGGAGGCGTTGGCCTCCAGCAAGGTGGTGTCGGCAAGCAGGCGGACGAGGCGGGAGCGATGGAAGTGCTTGCTCAAGGGGCGGGCGCGCGCGGAAAAAGGGCGAAGTCTAAACCGCCCTGCGCGGGGCGCTATGGGTGGCCTGGGTGGGCCTGCAGCAGCGCCTTGGCCGCTTCGATGCGCTGGGCCAGCGCCACCGAGGGGTCTTGCACCACGCCGAGCAGGAAGGCCAGGGCGGTGCGCTGGGCGGTG
>NZ_JAIZVX010000089.1 GCF_021768455.1 Aquabacterium sp.
CCGCTGCCGCCGCCTCGGCCACCACAAAGCCAAATGCTTCGGCCCACTCCGATGGCGCCACCACCACGTCGGCCTCACCATACAGCCTTGCAGCCCAGTCGATTTGCCCCAGGAAATTGACCTGGTCGACCAACCCGACCCGCCGCACCTGCTCATGCAGAGCATCGCCGTGAGGCCCCTGGCCTGCAATCACCAGACGAACGGGCACCCCTTCATCGTGCAGCACCTTGATCGCGGCCACCAGCGTGTCAACTCCCTTCTGCCGAATCAACTGCCCCACGAAAGCAACCGTGAAAACCGGGTTGTCGGGCGGTTGGGCAGGGGGAGCAAAGCGCTGCGTGTCCACACCGTTGTGGACACGCACCACCTGCCCCGCGGGGAAAAAGACGTCTTCCACGTCACGGCGACATACGAAATCAGACACCCCAACGATCAGATCCACATGGCGAGCAGCCCAGCGTCCGCGCAACCAGGCCATCGCCTGCAAGGGCCACGGCTTGCGGGACGCCTCACCACTGGAGTGGTCCGCCACCACCAGCCGCCGGGCCCCGCTGTGGCGTTTGACATGCCTCAGCGCAGGGTCGAACTTCGAGAGGAAATGCGTCTGAATGAGCGCAGGCCGCCAGGCATGAAGCGTGCGACCCAAGGCCACCGCACCGGCGCGCGTCAACGGATTGGCTGACACCAAATAGGGACTGCCCAGGGCCTGCAGCCTGTCCTTGATCAGAACCGAAGGCTCTCCAGCAAACACGTAAACCGACTGCCAGCCACGTGCACGCATCGCCTCATCCAGACCAAGCAGGAACTGCTCCATGCTGCGCCAGCCGTTCGGAACAAAGTCCAGCCACTGGACCACCGTTTTCTGACTCATCCCCCCCCCTGTCCAAGCCACCCTGCCTGCCAAGGATTATGCTGCGCCCTCTCCACCCTCCAGAGTTCACCCAAGCCATGCTGCTCGCGGACGCCACATTTTTTTGCGCGACCTTTTTCATTACTTATGCCTACGCGCTGTACCCGCTGGGCATCTGGGTGCTCGCACGCTGGAAGCGCCAGCCCCCTCCGCCCCCCTTGGCCCTGGACCTGTGCCCCGAAGTCACGGTCGTCATCGCGGTGCACAACGAGGCAGGCCGGATCGCAGCCAAGGTGGCCAACCTGAGGGCGCTGGACTACCCGCAAGACAGGCTCCACATCCTGTTTGTCTCAGATGGCTCGACCGACGACACCGCCGACAGAATCCGTGAAATCGCCGGCGTGACCGTGATCGACTACGCCCAACGTCAAGGCAAGGCACACGCCCTCAACACCGCCATGACGCAGGTGGACACCGAAGTCGTGCTGTTCTGCGACGTGAGGCAGATGGCCGATCCCATGGCTCTGCGTCACATCCTGGGGCGACTGATGCGCCCCGGGGTGGGGGCCGTCAGCGGCGAACTGGTCCACCGTGACCCCGCCAACGCCACGTCGGCGCAGATCGGCCTGTACTGGCGCTACGAAAAATGGATCCGGAAATCGGAAAGCGAAGTGGCCTCGGTTGTGGGGGCAACCGGCGCGTTCTACGCCATCCGACGCAAGCACTTCGTGCCCCTGGCCCCCGACACCTTGCTGGACGACTTCGAAATCCCGATGCAGATCGTCCGCCAAGGCCTGCGTGTCCAGTTTGAGGGCCGCGCCGTGGTCTATGACGAACTCCAGAAAGACCTCGCGGGCGAACGCAAGCGCAAGGTCCGCACCCTGGGGGGCAACTTTCAGAGCTTTGCCCGCCACCCATGGCTGTTTTCGCCGTCAAGCAACCCGATCTGTCTGCAGTTTGTGTCGCACAAGGTGTGCCGACTGGCGGTGCCCTACGCCATGATCCTGGCCCTCTTCAGCAGCCTTCTCAGCCACACCGCCCTGGTTCAGACTGCCGCAGCAGCCCAGCTGGTGTTCTACGCCGCAGCACTGGGCGGGCGCCTGATTCCCGCTCTCGCCCGCAACAGGCTGATCAGCTTCGCGGGGGTTTTCCTGGAACTGAACTGGGTGGCCATGCTGGCCGGCATCCAGTACTGGCGTGGACGCCTGGACACCCGCTGGGAAAAGACCTGAGAGGTCTCGCTCAAGAAGTCGCAGAGTCTGCGCCATCAACCTTCGGCCGGTAAGCTGGCCGGGCAATCAGGTGATCGCGGTACTGCCCCGGATCCCCCTCGAGGCCAGCCTCCGCTGCCTTGACGATGTTGTACATCTCGCGCGCACTCACATAGTGGAGTTTCCAGCGCTGACCGTCGTTGTAGCGTTCCTGCATGTACTCGAACGCCTGCCGCATGGGCCTCCCAAGCAGGGTATCGGTGTCACGCTCCTGGGTTCCATGGGTGTGCACCTTGACAAAGGTCCACTCTGGACGACCTTCCACATGGATGCCCATGTTGACCCAGGCATCCACCCGATCCGGCGTCGGGGGGCAACTGGTTCGCACATCGGCGTTTTCGATGCGCGGCACCAGGCCGAATTTTCGACTCGCGAAATTGAATCCGAGTGGCCCCTGGATCAGCATCAGATCGCCTTCTGGCGGCTTGCCGACCTTGACGCGCACACCCTTGTCGTGCGATGCGGGTGCGTTGGGGTCATCCTTGGCGTAGTAGATCTTGTTGATCGTTCTGGGCTGACAGGGATCGGGTGCGGCCGGGAAGGTGTAGTCCACGTAACACCCCTCCTCCCGCAACACGATGAGTTCGTTGTTCACGCCGCAGCAATAGCCATCGCCACGAGGATGGGAGTTGTCCAATGCCCAATTGCCGTGAATGAACGCCCAGCGAGCCTGCCCGGTGATCGGATCTCTGGGCAGGGCGTCGTGTTCGTCGATCAGCGTGGAGGTGAATCGCCGGAGCTTTTCTCGGAGGCCGGCGTCGGTGTCGTGATGATGGTGAAGGTGAATCTCGATCTCACCCAACCCCATCCGACACAACTCCACCAGGGGACGAATGTGTTCTGGCCGGTACTCTTCTTCCGGGTAGAAGAAGCTGTGCACAGGCTGGCGGCCATCCGCATCGCGAAGGCCTTCACACAGCTTGGGGTAATCCTGCCGCCACCGGGCCACTCGGGCGCATTCCGTTTCATAACTCGGCTGCTGAAACCCCGGCTCGAAGTGATCCACGAAACAAAACATCAGGTGCCGCGTCACGCCAACGGCAGGTTCGGGTGCACGCCAGTCCTGGCGGATGTAACTGCCCAACCAGTTGAGCACGTGCTTCTGCTGTACCGCGCGAAAAACGACGGCTCCGGCAGCACCGGCCAGAGCAGCCAAGCCAATGAAACCGGCGCCCATCAGAGCTTGGCCGCGCCGGGCGGGCAGAGAAGAGAGCAGGAAAAGATCATGGTGCGTGGAGACAGAGCAAGCAAAAACGTCACAGGGCCTGTCGAAGGGCAAACGAGTCTATCACTCAGCCCCGGTGATACCACCACCCTGAACACCCCCCCAATACACGCGCCTCGTCACGGTATCACCACACAAATGCACACTGTGACGGGTAGAGTACAGGCTCAGTTGAAACAGCTTGTCACCAGACGCCCCCCCCCCGACGGCAAGCACACGGCGTTGCGCCAACCGGACGGGCAAAAGTCAAACTCGGGCAGCTTGTCGCCATCTCACCCGATCCGTCCTATGCTTGCGCCTGTCCAGCTCCGGGTCCGGCGCGCCAGACCGGTGGAAGGCGGAACGATCACCAGAGGAAACCATTCATGCACACCGTACGCATCCCGGGCGCCCGTCTCGCCCTCCTGGCCTCCAGCGTCATCATGGCCTTCTCTCTGGCCGGCTGTGGCTCATTCAACCCACACCCCGCTGCACCAAGCGTGGTCGACACCCCTGACACCCTTTACAAGATCGGTGCGCTCGACACCCTCAACGTCGTCGTGTGGCGCAACCCTGACTTGTCATCGAGCGTGAACGTCCGCCCGGACGGACGCATCTCCATCCCGCTGGTCGAGAATGTGCCCGCAGCAGGCAAACAGCCTGAAGAGTTGGCACGCGACATTGAAAAGATCCTGACCAAGTTCATCCGTGACCCCTCCGTCACCGTGATCGTGAGCAGTTTCCAAGGGGTTTCGACCGAGCAGATTCGCATCGTGGGCGAAGCTGCCAAGCCTCAGGCCGTGCCCTTCCGACAAAACCTCACCTTGCTGGACGTGATGATCCAGACCGGTGGGTTGACCGATTTTGCGGATGGGAACGGGGCCGTGCTGGTGCGCGGGAGTGAGCAAGGCAAGCAATACAGCATCCGACTGAAGGACCTGCTCAAGCGTGGTGACATTTCGGCCAACGTGCCGGTAAAGCCAGGCGACATCATCATCGTGCCCCAAAGCTGGTTCTGAAACCGATTCCCGCGTTACCTCCCACATGGATGACATCGTTCGACAGCTGACATCGATCCTGCTGGCCGTCTGGCGACGGCGGTGGCTTGCTCTGGGCGTGGCCTGGCTGGTTTTCCTCGCTGCCGTCGGGCTTGTATGGCTCAAGCATGACCGCTATGAGGCATCCGCACGGGTGTTCGTCGATACCGAGACCGTGCTCAAGCCTTTGATGACAGGCCTGGCCTTCCAGCCTGACGTGGACCAACAGGTCAAGATGCTGGCACGCACCCTCATCAGTCGCCCCAACATCGAGCAGCTCGTCCAATCGCCCAGGGTGGGGCTGACACATCTGAGCGAAAGCGACCGCGAAAAGGTCATCGAGCGCCTGATGCGTGACATCAAGATGGCCCCCAGCGGAGACGCCAAGCTGTTCGCGCTGTCCTATGCCGACATCAATCCCGACAGAGCCCAACGCATCGTGGAAGAGTTGGTGGCGCTCTTCGTGAACTCTGGGGTGATTGACAAACAGCGCGACTCCGAGCAAGCCAGGCAATTCCTGGATGATCAAATCAAAAGCTATGAAAGCAAGCTGACGGAAGCGGAAAACAAGCTCAAGGATTTCAAGATCCGCAATTTCGGCCTGACCGGCACATCCAACACCGACTACTTCTCACGCATGTCGGAAAGCACGACCGAACTCAATCGGATCAGGGTGGAATTGCAGGCAGCCGAGCAGGCGCGCGAAGCTCTGAAGAGAGAACTGGCTGCTGAGGACCCCTCCATGCCGTCCAATGCATTGCCTGGGGCGCCGGCCCTGCCGACAGAAACCGAAGCAAGGCTGGACGCACAACGCAGGCAGCTGGATGACCTGATGCGCCGCTACACCGACGAACACCCCGACGTGCTGGCCGTGAAGCGAAACATCGCCCAACTGGAGCAGCAAAGGCGGGCAGAGGCCGAGCAGGCCGGCCGCAGCAAGGACCGAGGCAAAGCCCCTACCAGTCCGGTTTTTCAGCGCATCCGCATGGCCCAGGCCGAGGCAGAAGCCAAAGTCGCCTCGTTGCGTGGCCAGCTCGGCGCCCAACAGGCGCAGCTGGACCAGGCCCGATCAATGGCTGGCAAAGCACCGGCCGTGGAAGCAGAACTGGCCCAACTCAACCGCGACTACGACATCGTTCGCAAGAACTACGAACAGCTGGTCGCGCGCCGGGAGTCGGCCAGCCTGGGCGTCAAGATCGACCAGACCACCAAAGCCGCAGAATTCCGCGTGGTGGAGCCCCCGCGCGTATCAGACAGCGCCACCAAGCCGAGTCGCTTGATGATTGCCTTGTTGGGATTCATTGCGGCCATCGGGGGAGGCTTCGCTGCCGCTTTCGGGCTGAGTCAGGTCTTGCCAACAGTCCAGACGACCCGTCAACTCAGCGAACTCACGGGCCGCCCGACTTTGGGCAGTGTGGCCATGGTCAGCACTCCGGCAGACCTCGAGGACGCACAAAAGCAACTGCGGCTCTTCATGGCTGTCTCGACGCTGTTCATCCTGGCCAACATCGGCTGGATCGTGGTCGTCAAACTGAAACTGATCCCCTGAGGCCGCCCATGAATACCATCGAACAGGCCGCCAGGAGACTCGAGCAACTGAGGCGCTCAGGCATCGCGGTCGACCAAACTGAGAGCCAGGGACCGCAGCCAGTGGCTGAGCCCACTTTGCCCGCGCTGGAGACCGGGACCGGATCGGGGATCTCCCTTTCTGACCTGGCAAAACCAGCCGAGCGCATCGACTTCCCCCCGATCGATGGCCGAATCGCGCTGTCAGACCTGCCCGCTGTCGGGAGTGGCGCCCCCCAGCCGACGGCCGCGCTGCCTTCGCGAGCACCCGGCAAGGCGGAAGGCGTCGCACCCGATTCACCGGCAGCCGAGTCGGTTGACGGGGCGCTCGTGAAAACCGCCCCTCACAGCCGCACACAGGACATCGATCTGCTGCGCATGTCGAGGGCCGGCCTCCTGGTGCCAGGCACGCCACGCTCGCAACTGGAGGAAGAGTTCCGCATCATCAAGCGCCCATTGCTGGAGAACATCCGCGGACAGACAGCCGCCCGTCCTCATCGCGCCAACCTCATCATGGTCACCAGCGCCTTGCCCGGTGAAGGCAAGACACAGACCGCCATCAATCTGGCGGTCAGCATCGCACTGGAACTCGACCATTCGGTCTTGCTGGTCGAAGCGGATGTGATCCGCCCCACCACTTTGAGCAGACTGGGACTCCAGGCGCGCCGAGGCCTGATTGACCTGCTGGAAAATGCCGACGTCACCCTGCCGGATGTGCTGATTCGCACCAACATTCCCAAGCTCACGCTGCTGCCGGCCGGGCCTGCCAGTGGTCGCGCCACCGAACTGCTGGCCAGTTCGGCCATGAACACCCTGCTGGAAGAGCTGGCCAGCAAGTACGCAGACCGCGTGATCGTTTTCGATTCCCCTCCCTTGCTATTGACCTCAGAAGCCCGCGTGTTGGCGACCCACATGGGGCAGGTGGTGATGGTGGTCGAGGCCGACAAGACGCAGGTAGGCTCGATCAAACAAGCCTACGCCACCCTGGAAGACCACCCTGTGGTGATGAGCGTGCTCAACAAATACCAAGGTCCTAAGGGGAATGCGTATGGCTACTATGCGCCCTGAGCCCCGCCCTGCGCACCACCAAGCAACCGGCGTGGTGCTAGCTGCCGCGCTGAGTGCGGTGTCATTTGCCGTTCAGGCCCAGACACGCCTCCAGCCCACCCTGGACGCCGAAGCAGTTTTCACCAGCAACGGGAACTTCAATGCCATCGGCCCCAAGCAACGGGATACCGTTTTGACGGTCTCGCCTGGCTTGAATGTGAACGTGGTGGGCGCAAACTCGAGCCTGATCGGGCAATGGCAGTTCAAGGCCACACACTCTTTCCAAGGCCTGCAACCCGACAGCGTGATCCCCTCGGGCAACCTGAAACTGCACACCGATGTGAACCGTTCGGGGGCCGGCCTGGATGCGTCCCTGGGGTCGGCCCAGGTCGCCTCGACGCTGGCCACCAGCAATGCGGGGACAGTCTCCGTCAGCAACCAGTACACGAACACCGAATGGCGGCTGAGCCCCTATTTCACACGAGCACTTGATGAACGAACGGTTCTGAGTGCGCGCCTGACCCGCGGACTGCAGCAAACCAGCCAGGTCGACAACACGCTGGCAAGCAGGCCAGATGCGCACCTGCGCGACGACAGCATCAGCCTCACGCAGCAACCCGCCCCGCTGGGCTACACCGTGAGCAGGGCCTGGCAGTCGACCCGCAGCGCTGGGCAGGCCGACCCGGTCCTGAGCACCGACAGCAGCAAAGCCATCGTGCGCTACGCCCTGAACACAGAACTGGTGCTGGGTGTTCAGACGGGCGTGGAGCGCATCCAGGCCTACCCGACTCGCTTTGTGGACCACCCCACCGGCCTCCTGCTCGACTGGCATCCCTCGGAGCGCAGCAGCATCGCATCGGGCCTGCAGCAGCGGGAATTCGGGCGCGCATGGCAATTGGCAATCCATCACCGCACCCCCTGGATGGCCGCGAGCATACAGGCTGATCGGGGACCGACCACCTCGCTGTTCACCATTGGCAGCGTCGGTAGCGGAGGGTCGGCGCGCGACCTCTTCGACGCCATGCTGACCACACGCATCCCAGACGCCCAGGACCGTGCAGCCGCAGTGGACAGCCTCCTGACGAGCCGCAACATCCCGACCCAGCTGAACGGCTCCCGCGACTTCTACAGCCTGACTGCCCAGCTACGCCAGACCGTGAACGGACGGTTCGTCCTGATGGGCCGCAGAGACACCTGGCTGAATCAGGCAGGGCTGATCAAGACCAGCCCTCTGGACACGGGCACATCGAGCGACCCGCTCAGCCTGACCGATCCACGGCACACCCGACAGTACTATGTCGAATCCCAACTCACGCACCAGCTGACCACGGTGAGCAGCCTCACGGGAGGCTTGCGCTGGACACGCGCACGCGAACAGGTGCCCGGCAATGACCCATCCGTGTCGCGCGACTTCACCTGGCGAGTGTCCCTGAGCACAAACATGGCCCGAGACACGACGGCCACCATCGGACTGCGCCGAGTGTTGAAGCACTCCGCTGCCAGCTCGAGCTCAGATGAGGCCGCCCTGTTCATGGGACTGGGTCACCGCTTCTAGGAGCCGCAGGATGTATGAGTCCCATTTTGGGTTGACCGCCCCTCCCTTCCTGCTGAACCCAGACCCTGGCTTCTTTTTTGACAGCAAGGGGCACGCCAGCGCCCTGTCGTATCTGAAATTCGGCCTTTACCAGGCCGAAGGCTTCATCGTCATCACAGGAGACATCGGCGCGGGCAAAACCACCCTGGTCCGCACCCTCCTTGCCGACATCGACACCGAAAAGGTCGTGGCAGCCCAACTCGTCAGCACCCAGCTCGAAGCGGGCGATCTGCTGCGCTCGGCCATCACAGCCTTCGGCATCCCGTTCAACGGACACAGCAAGGCCGAACTGATCGCCACACTGGAGGCCTACCTCACGTTGTTGGCCACCCAGAAGAAACGGGCCGTGCTCATCGTCGACGAGGCGCAAAACCTGAGTCGCGACGCCGTCGAAGAGCTTCGCATGCTGTCGAACTTCCAGTTCGGCAACCAGGCTCTGCTCCAGAGTTTCCTGATCGGCCAGCCGGAATTGCGCGACATGCTGCTGTCTCGCAGTCTGGAGCAACTGCGCCAGCGGGTCATCGCGTCCTACCACCTTGGCCCGATGGACCGGGGCGAAACCAGGCGCTACATCGAACACCGACTGAGAAAGGTCGGATGGACCGACAAACCGCGTTTCGATGAAGAAGCCTTTGATGAAGTCCACCAATGGACCTCAGGGATTCCGCGGCGAATCAACCTGCTGTGCAACCGCTTGTTGCTGGCCACCTACCTGGCCGACGGCGTCGACATCACGGCGGCCAATGTGGCGGCCATCGCGATGGAAATCCGTTCGGAAATCGGGGAAGCGCTGCCCCACCGCAGCCCTGGCCCTGCAACCGCAGGCATGTCTGCCGTCGCACCCCACACCACTCCAGCGAACCAGGCGAGCTCGCTGCCCGGCACACCACCGAAGCGGACCGATTCGCTCGAGGCACCGCTCGATGTCAGGCATCCGGCCGAAGACGCCCCCCTCTCGGGCCTGTATGGCATCAACCCGCCAGAACCGAATCTGGACCTGCGCACCCATGATGCAGGGGACCCCTCGGAACCATTTTTTCTGATCGTGTCCGGATCACGATCGGCATGCTTGAGAACGGCAGCCCTTCGCAAGGCCTTCGCAAACCGGGCAGAGTTGCCAGCGCTGAAGCACCTGCACATCGACACCCCCGGACGCTTTGAACTGACCAACGACTGGGCAGAGCACATGGGTCTGGGTGAGCCCCATTTCCGTCTCCGGTTGCAGTCGGCATCCGCCAGCGCCCTGCTGGCCGACGCGCTCCGCCAGATCGACCATCTGCTTCAGGCGTACCCCCCTGTGGCGGTCATCGTTCAGGACGGCGAAGATGCAGCACTTGCCGCGAGCCTCGCAGCACACCGACAGGGTGTGCCGATCGTCCACATGGAAGCCGGGTTGCGCAGCTTTGACAGGCGCCATGCCCACGAAATCAATGCCATGATGTGCGACCACATGGCCGACCTCCTCCTGACATCCGAGTGGGTTGCGCACGACAATTTGACGCGGGAAGGCATTCCCACGGAAAAGGTGCTGTTTGTCGGCAACGCCTTGATCGACACCATCCGCGGGATGCTGCCCCAGGCTTCGGCGCCGAAGTACACCTTGCGACAGTTCAACCATGACCCCGAACTGCTCAAAGGAAGGCACGGTTATGGCCTGGTCAGCCTGAGCCAGAACGGCCTGATCCGTGACCCCGACGCCGTGGTCGCATTGATGACCGTACTTCGGGCCGTTGCCCGCGAACTGCCGCTCGTTTGGCCCATTCAAGCGGAACAGCGCGACCTGCTGGCCCGACACGGCGTGCTGTCAAAGATCGAAGCCCCCGGCTCGGGTTTCGTGGTCCTGCCGATCGTGCCGTATTTCAAAATGATCGGCCTCGTCGGGACCGCAACCTGCGTTTTCACCGACGTGGGGACAGTGCAGGAAGAGGCCACGATCATGGGCGTGCCCTGCCTGACGCTGCAGAACCATTGCGAGCGCCGAATCACCATCGAGCAAGGCACCAACACGGCGGTGGGTGTCAATGGTGGGCTGATCAGCAGAGCGGTGGTCGACATCATGCGAGGCAATGGCAAAAAAGGGCGCCTGCCAAAGTTCTGGGACGGCGCGACCGGCGGCCGCGTGACCGAACACCTCTCGGCCTGGTACCAGAACCACAGACAGGAACAAGCCAACCGGCAACGCATGACGGCGGCACCGGCTCAGCGAGAAGCGACGGAGCCATCCCCCTGAATCGGGCGCCCGTACCAGTGACCCCTTTCATTTGCGATACAGTTGAAACAAACCTGACAACGATCAGAGAGGATCCCGGTCAATGCCCACGTTGCGTCCATTTTTGAGGCTGGCCACTGGCCTGGCCTCGCCTGGGAGCAGCCGTGGTCGACTCAACATCCTGACTTACCACAGGGTTCTGGCCGAACGAGATCCCCTCCTGCCCGAAGACCAGATCGACGCGCGCACGTTCGACATCCACATGGCGGCCATGGCTGAGCACTTCCATGTGCTGTCCATGCCGGAAGCCGTCGAACGCCTCTTCCAGGGCACCCTGCCAGCCCGCGCAGCCTGCATCACCTTCGATGACGGTTATGCGGACAACTACACAGAAGCCCTCCCCATCCTTCAACGGCACGGTCTGACGGCAACCTTCTTCGTGTGCACAGGGTTCCTGCATCAGGGACTGATGTTCAACGACATCGTCACGGAATCGGTACGTCGCGCAACAGGCAACCACGTCGACCTTCGCCACCTCGGACTCGGCGTCATGTCTTTGGCCAATACCGCCATCAGGCGCCATGCGGCACAGGCGATCATTCATCAGATCAAGTTCTACGCCCCTGAAGACAGAGACGAGATCTGCAGGCAACTGCACCATCAATTGGGTGGGGGAGAACCCCTGCCAGGACTGATGATGAAGCCCGAACACCTCACGCAGTTGGCGCGCAGCGGCATGACTGTCGGGGGGCACACGCACACACACCCGATCTTGACGCGGCTGCCATTGGCCTCGGTCCGAGCCGACATCCAGCTGAACGCCGACACCATCGCCGGCCTCACGGGACAGTCACCCACGATGTTCGCCTACCCCAATGGCACACCGGATGGCGACTACAACATCCACCACGCAGATCTGCTGCAGCAGATGGGGTTCAAAGCAGCGGTTTCTTCTGCATGGGGCGTTGCCCACGAGGGCTGCGACCGCTACCAGTTGCCGCGATACGCACCATGGGGGACCAACTCGCAACGATTTGTGATCCGCCTGATCAAGAATGCCCTGTTGGGACAACACGCCTTGAGAGCTGCCAGAACTGCAACCTCGATCGGTTGATCCCCCTTGAGTGTGACTTTGCTCACGGCTCCCCCCAGATCTAGGGACGCGCCCCCTGAACACAGGATATGGATGCTCGACACCAGGGCACACAATGCGTCCATTACTAAAAGTTACCAGTTTGGGCAACCCGGCACTTCGTTGCCGCGCTTCCCACTCCTGAGAGGTCACCATGCTTCGGCTATTCCAACATCACATCTCCTTGGCCACCCTGGCCGAGTTGCTGGCGGACTGCCTCACGAGCTTCCTGGCCGTGGTCCTGGGCACGCTCACCATCGTGCACTTCTACGGTGACGCGGCCATGCCAGGGAGTTTCGGCACGGCCTTGCGTTCCGGCCTGGGCTTCGCCTTGCTGATTCCTCTGCATTGCGGACTGGTTGGCGTGTACCGCGAAGGCTCAGAGCGCAAAACCCCTCGGGCCAAGCTGGGTCGGGCGTTGTTGGGCTGCCTGCTGGGCGCCCCGATCGCCTACCAGCTGGCCATCAAGACCATGGTCGACGGGACCCAGGCGCACCAGTTGATGGGCTTTGCGGCCGCCTACCTGCTGGTGGGTTTGCTGATCGTGCGAGGCCTGCTGCTGACCGCATGGCGCGGCGCCCTGGTTCAACAGCGTGTGCTCATCATTGGCACGGGCAACGAAGCACACGCTGTGGCCACTGACCTGAAGTCGCGTCGTTTGCGCAGCCATGCCGTCATCGGGTTCTACCCGGCTGGTGAGTCGGTGCTGCCGGCCAACGACAAGCGATTCAACATCTTCGGCCAGGCGCAGCGGATCGAGGACATCGTCAACCAGCACGACGTCAACCAGATCATCGTGGCAGTCAAGGAGCAGCGCGGCGGCAACGTGCCCATGGACCAGCTGCTGAGTGCGCGGGTACAGGGCATCCCGGTGATGGACCTGGCCACCTTCTACGAGCAGACCACCGGCGAGGTGCCCGTGGACAGCCTCAAGGCCAGCTTTCTGGTTTATGGCCGAGGCTTCGCTCAAGGTCCCGTACGCATCGTCATCAAGCGCCTGTTCGACATCTTGAGCTCCGGCGCACTGATCCTGCTGACCCTGCCGCTGATGCTGCTGACCATGCTGGCCATCCGGCTGGAGAGCAAGGGCCCGATCATCTACCGTCAGGAGCGTGTGGGCCTGGGCGGCAAGGGCTTCATGTGCCTGAAGTTCCGCAGCATGCGCACCGACGCCGAAAAAGATGGTGTGGCCGTCTGGGCCTCGAAAAATGACAGCCGCATCACCCGCGTGGGCGCCTTCATCCGCAAGACGCGCATCGACGAGCTGCCCCAGTTGTTCAGCGTGCTCAGCGGCGAGATGAGCATGGTTGGCCCTCGCCCGGAGCGCCCGACATTCGTCGCCCAGCTCAAGGAAAAGATCCCGTTCTACGACGTGCGCCACAGCGTCAAGCCTGGCCTGACCGGCTGGGCACAGGTGCGATACAGCTACGGCGCCTCGCTGGAAGATGCGCTGCACAAGCACCAGTACGACCTGTACTACGTGAAGAACAACTCGCTCTTCCTCGACATCATGGTGCTGTTCGAGACCGTGAGCGTGGTCCTGTTCCGCGAAGGCGCACACTGAGCCCACGCTGATACCGATCTGATACCGCCAGGGCCCACCATTCGGTGGGCCTTGTTTTTGGAGGCCACGAGGCATCTGGAGACATCTGATCTGCTTGCTTCACACCCCGGTATCAGATCAGGCTCAAGATGCGGGACAATCTCGGGTTGCCCTGAGCCTCTCCGATGTCCGAGCCCAAGCCCCCCACTTTGCCCCGCCACCTGAAGCCAGGTGTGCCTGCGGGCGAGCCCGTCCAGGGCCGCCGTGTCTGGGCGCGCCCGAAACTCTGGCTCGCCTGGGGCCTTGGTTTGGGCCTGCTGGCCTGGATGCTGGCCCACACACCGTGGTCGAAGGCGGCTGCGGCACTGGCTCGGCCCGCACCTGAAGTCTGGGCGCTCACCCTGTTCGGGCTGCTGTGCAGCTATGCATTGCGGGCGGCACGCCTGCAGGTGGTGCTGGACCTCGATGCCCACCATCGCCCGCCCCACCGCTGGCTGGGCCTGCGCACAGATGCCCTGCGCGTGATCCTGATGCACAACGCCGCCGTGAACCTGCTGCCGATGCGGGCGGGCGAGCTGAGTTTCCCCTGGCTGGCCTCGCGTGAATTGCAACTGAGCCTGCCACGCGCCGTGGCCTGCCTGTTGTGGATGCGGGTGCAGGACCTGGTCGTGCTTCTGGTGCTGGGCGTGCTCCTGTGGCCAGGTCTGGACTGGGCCCTGCGCCTGGGCGCCCTGGCCTCGCTGGCCGGCGGCTGGCAGGTCGGTGCATGGCTGCTCAAGCGCTGGTTCGACGGCCATGACCCCGAGGCCATGGCCGCGGGACCGCATGCGGGCCTGGTCGCACGCCTGAGGGCGGTGCTGCTGCGTGTGCGCGCTGCGCTGCTGGAACCCGCCCACCACCACCCCCTGGCCTGGCTTCTCACGGCAGCAAACTGGGCCTTGAAACTGGCGGCCGGTGCCACCTTGCTCTCCGCGATCAGCGGCGCCCCCTGGCTCACGGCCTGGGCGGGCGCCCTGGGCGGAGAACTGGCCGCCATCGTGCCCCTGCAGGGCCCTGCAGGCTTCGGCACCTACGAGGCCGGTGTCTGGGCCGGCTTTGCCGCCAACCTCTCACGCCAGGCCGCACCGCTGGCCCTGGCCGTCAGTGCCGCCCTGGCGCTGCACCTGTGTTTCCTCGTCTGCGCCGTGCTCGCCGGCGCACTGGCCGCCCTCCTCGGGCCCGGCAAGCTGGCCACCACGCCACAGCCTTGAGCCCACCGAACCGATCGCATGAAAGAACAAGCATGAGTCAAAGCCCCGCCATCCAGACCGCAGAAGGTCCAGTCCCCGCTCACCGACTCTCCATCGTCGTCCCCATGTACAACGAGGTAGAGAACGTCGAGCCCTTCGTGACGGCCACGCACGAAGCCCTGGCAGGCTATCCCTTCGAGTGGGAACTGATCCTGGTGAACGACGGCAGCCGAGATGGCACCACCCAGGCCATGGACGAGCAAGCGCGTCTGCGTGGCCCGCACGTGCGCCCGATCCACCTGTGGCGCAACTTCCGCCAGACAGCGGCGATGCAGGCCGGCATCGATGCGGCCCGCGGCGACGTGATCGTCACCCTCGATGGCGACCTCCAGAACGACCCGAAAGACATCCCCAAGCTGGTGGCCCGCCTGCTGCGCGAGGACCTGGACCTGGTGGCCGGCTGGCGCCAGAACCGCCAGGATGGCCTGTGGTTGCGCAAAGTGCCCTCGCGCATCGCCAACCGACTGATCCGCAAGATCACGCAGCTGGAATTCCAGGACCTGGGCTGCAGCCTGAAGGCCTACCGCGCCAGCGTCCTCAAACGCGTGAGCCTGTACGGCGAGATGCACCGCTTCATCCCGGCCTGGATGGCCACGGTGACCTCCCCCGCCCGCATGGCCGAAGAGCCGGTGAGCCACCATGCCCGCACGCGTGGCGAGTCGAAGTACGGGATTTCGCGCACCCTGCGCGTGGTGCTCGACCTGCTGGCGGTGAACTTCTTCCTGCGCTTCTCGGGCAGACCCGGCCACTTCTTCGGGGGGGTGGGCCTGGCCGTGGGCAGCGTGGGTGGCCTGATACTCGCCTACCTGGGCGCGCTCAAGCTGCTGGGTGACAACATCGGTGGCCGCCCGCTGCTGTGGCTGGGCTTCTTCTGCGTGCTGGGCGGGCTTCAGTTCCTCACCACGGGCGTGCTGGCCGAACTGCTGATCCGCATCTACTACGACCGCGGCCAGGTGGCGCCGTACCACACGAGCGAGGCCCCGGCCTTGTCCACAGACCAGGCCTGGCACCGCTGAAACCGGGCTGCCCGCTGTCCCTCGCCTCATCCACCGTGACCATGAAGCCAAGCTCCGCTGTTCCGCCCACGCCCTCTGCATCCGCTTCCCGGGCACAGCCTTCGGGCCCCGTGCCGCGCTGGCCTCGCCTGTGGGGGCCACGCACGGGCTTCCTGCTGGCCTTCGTGGCGCTGCTGATGGCCTACCGCATGTGGGCAGTGGGGCACACGGGCATCTCTCTGTTCTTCGATGAAGCGCAATACTGGGACTGGTCCAAACACCTGGCCTGGGGCTATTTCTCCAAACCGCCTCTGATCGCGGGCCTGATCTGGCTGAGCACGGCACTGTTTGGCGAAGGCGTGCTGGGCGTGAAACTGCTGTGCATGCTGCTGTACCCGGCCACGGCCCTGGCCATGGTGGGTCTGGCGCGGGCCTTGTGGCCCACCAGTGGCGGCGTGCGCACCGGCATCGTGGCCGCTGCGCTGTTCATGAGCATCCCCGTGGTCGGGCTGATGGGCCTGTTTGCCAGCACCGATGCCCCGCTGATCCTGTGCTGGACGCTGGCCTCCTGGGCCCTGTGGCGCGCCCAGGTCACCGACCGGCTGGTGTACTGGGTTCTGACCGGGCTGGCCTGCGGCGTGGGCCTGATGGGCAAATACACCATGGCGGCGTTTGCACTGACCGCCATCTGGACGCTCTGGGGTGTGCCTGGCCCTCGCCGGGGCGTGCTGCGCCTGGGCCCCTGGGTGACGGTGTTGCTGGCCGCAGCCCTGCTGGCCCCCAACCTGATCTGGAATGCCCAGAACGCCTTCCCGACGCTGGCGCACACCGCCGAACTGACTACCCAATCGAACCGACAGGGCGGACTGTTCCCCGCGGTGCAGTTTCTGCTGGGCCAGGTGCTGATGCTGGGTCCGGTGCCCGTGCTGGCCGCCATCTGGCTGGCCTGGCAAGGCCGTGGCACCCAGGTTGCCACCCAGGGCACCCCTGTGAGCACCAGCCAGTGGACGCACAGCACCCAACAGGCCGGTGGCCTCGAGAGCGGCACCCTGGGTCGCCCGGTGGCCAGGCAATCGGCCTACCACCTGGCGTCGGTGTCGAGCTTTCGTTTCCTGTGGGCCATGTGCCTGCCCCTGCAAGGGGTGGCCGTGGTGCAGGCCCTCTATGCCGATGCCCACGTGAACTGGGCCGCCCCCTCCATGGTCGGCTTCACGATGCTGATCGCCTCGACGCTGAGCGCACCGCTGCTGTCGCTCTCGGCACCCCGCCCCAACCGCTGGCTGCTGGCCGCGGTGCTGAGCAACCTGGTGCTGACCACGGCCGTGCTGCACCTGCGGGAGATCGCTGGCCCCACCATGCCCTCGCGCCTGGACGTGCTGGTGCGCATGCGCGGCTGGCAGGAGGCCTTCGACCAGATCGCCGTGGCCATGAAGGCGCCCACCGTGCAGGGCCTGCCCCTGCTCACCGACCAGCGTCTGCTCATCACCGAGGCCGCCTACCACCTGCGTCACCTGAACGTGGCCACCTACGCCTGGAACCCCAAGGGGCAGCGCAACGACCACTATCAGATGACCCGCAGCCTGCCCAACAAGGTGGGCCAGGACGTGCTGCTGCTGACGGCCAACCCCAAGCCTGACGAGATCACCCAGCGCTTCGCGATCGTGCGCGAACTGACGGTGGTGAAGCAGCCGGTGGGCCCAGACCGGGCCATCACCTTGCACCTGTTCTTCCTGAGGGGCTTCCTGGGTTACGACCAGGAGACCTACCTGCGCCAGAGCGGCGCCGACCAGCCTCCCGCCCGCGATGAGCTTTGACCACCCGGCTGCCGATGCGCAACAAGAAGCCACAGACCGCCTGGTGATCCTGGTCTGGGCGGGCCTGTTCTTCGCGTTGGCGCTCTTCTCGCTGCTGCCCGGGCTGGACCTGCTGGTGTCGGCCCATTACTACAGCGCCGAGCAGGGCTTCTTCCGCCGCAACGACCCCATGGTGCTGTGGCTTTACGACTGGACGCCCTGGATCGGCCGCGTGCTGGTGCTGCTGCTGGCCCTGTTCGCCCTGCTGGCACCCTTGTTCGCCCGCCAAGCCGCACGCCAGGGTGACTCGGACCGCGCGGCACGGCTGCGTGGCCCCTGGCGCCGCACGGCCACCCTGGCCGTGGCCGTGGCCCTGCTGGGCAATGGCCTCTTGATCGAAGGCGTCTTCAAGAACACCGTGGGCCGCCCACGCCCGGTACAGACCGTGCAGTTCGGTGGCACGGACAGCTACGTGGCCCCGCTTCGCCTGGGCCCCGCGCCCGCCAGCCACAAGAGCTGGGTCAGCAGTCACGCAGCCGCCGGCTTTGCCCTCATGGGCCTGGGCCTGGGCTGTGGCCCCGTGTGGCGCCGCCGCTGGATCCTGATCGCCATGGTCAGCGGTGGGGTCATCGGCCTGGGGCGCATCATGCTGCTGGTGTC
>NZ_JAIZVX010000304.1 GCF_021768455.1 Aquabacterium sp.
ATCCACATCAGCATAACCTTGAGCACCTGGAGCCAGAAGAGGTACAGCTACTTCCAGAATCTTGCGTACACGAGGATCACCTTGCGGGATGTTTACTTCCTCACCATTCTCTTTGTAGAGTTTCAGGTGAGTGGTATCGACAATAGCAGCGACGATACGAATTATATTGGTTTGCATACATTTCCTTTATTTTAAAATCGATATGAATACCTCAAGTGCTTTTTGTGCATGAGATGATTTTGTCACATCAGTTAGTACTGTTTGTAACGCTGAGTAATCCAAGATATCAATCAACTCATTGGCTTGAATCTTATCTATAACCTGCTTGTTGATTGGATCAAGTGGAATAGCATTGAGCAACGTGGTTAGATCAACTGCTTTGGTGAAAGACTTTTTCAAGCAATGCTCCCAAAGGTAGACATACTTTTTGTCTTCTTCGGTCATGTTATTCACAAGAGCATGTTCTGCTCGTAGAGCAGGAGTTGAATAAATCAACCTGATCAATCCTTTCTTGGACATATAACGATTGACGTAATCATCCAAGATACGCCTAGGGTTGAATGCCCAAAACTCTTTGATAGCAGCACTATTACTGATGTAGTCACAGATATTATCGATAACGTACTCTTCGAAGTCTTTAGCTCCCTTGTTGATCCAATTACTATGAGCAATTCGATTGTTGGTTATTCCACCTTTGGCACCGAACAAATCAAGAATGTAGAGACTAGCTTGATGCTCCCAGTGATGAAGTCTGTTCGTACTATCATCTTTACTAAACTTCAGTTGAATAACGAACTCAGGATCTTTGATTCGATCTGCTTCTTCCTCTAAAGACCATCGAGTATTGATTCGATCGCTAGCATTACGAACGCAATTCAACGCAACCAGTCCTTCCTTCTTTGGTTTGCGTATTACTGGTGTTGTAAGTACAGGAGTGTCGTCAATTTCCCAATCCTGCTTAACTGTCAGATCTACTACGACGAATCCATTCTTCTTAAAGAACTCAAGAGCCTCTTCTTTCTCTTTCATCTTAGTGCCAGCATGGTAGAAGAGGAATCCCGGATAAGCTCCATACTTCTTCATTACCTCATGCTTGTAAGCACGCTCAACCATACTGTTACGAGCAGAAGCAACAACAACAATATTACGAAGATAGGGTAGAGCAGCAAACAGGTGAGTAGGCTTAGCTTTGACAATAGGAGTCAGTGCCAACCGATTACTACTAGAGTTAATACCTGGGTTATTTACATCCATTGGGTCATAGACATACATCTTATCCAGATCCAAACCAG
>NZ_JAIZVX010000305.1 GCF_021768455.1 Aquabacterium sp.
AACGTAGTTACACCAAAGAGTTTAAGATTAAAGCTGTAGAACTTAGCCTACTCAAAGGCACTTTACAACAAGTAGCATTAGAACTGGATATTCCAGCCAAAAACCTTAGCCGTTGGAAACAGGAATACCAAAGCGGGCAATTGCATGGTAACATCAAAGTTAATGAGCCTAAATCTGCTATAGAACAGGAAAACATAGCATTAAGAAAAGCATTGCAGGAAGCAGAATTGGAACGTGACATCTTAAAAAAGGCTCTTGGCATCTTCTCCAAGAAAGACAGGTAAGGTATCGGTTTGTACAAGCACACCGAAAGGTGTTTCCTGTTGGGAAGATGTGCCAGGTATTACAGTTGAGTAAAAGTGGGTATTACAAATGGTTACAGGCAATTCCATGCAAACGGCTGCAACGCAGGGCTATGTTGCTTAAAGCAATAAAAACTGTTTACACTGCCAGCAAGTTCAGGTATGGAAGCCCACGCATCACCAAAGAATTAAACATGAACGGAATAGCTGTATCCAAGGTTTTGGTGGCTAGAATTATGAAGCAACATCATCTAAAAAGCATTGTGAGCAAGCGTTACAAGGTTACTACCGATTCATCGCATCGGTACCCGGTAGTAACCAATGTACTCAACAGAAATTTTACCACCACCAAACCTAATAATGTATGGGTATCAGATATTACCTATGTTAAAACACAACAAGGTTGGCTGTATTTAACCACAGTAATAGACTTATATGATAGAAAGGTTATTGGGTGGGCATTAAGCAATACCATGAAAACAAGACAAACGGTTATAGCGGCATTTAAAATGGCAAAAAACAATAGGCCTTTGCAAGAACAACAACCACTCATCTTTCATTCAGACAGAGGAATACAATATGCCTGTGATGAGTTTGTAACACTATTAAATGCACATCCAAATATTATAAGAAGTATGAGCAGAAAAGGCAATTGTTGGGATAATGCAGTAGCTGAAAGCTTTTTCAAAACACTGAAGACAGAACTGGTGTATCACAACAATTACCAAACAAAACAACAAGCCGAATTATCCATCTTCGAATACATCGAAACATTTTACAACACTAAAAGAAGGCATCAACAACTAAACAATTTAACCATTAAAGAATACCAACAACTATTTTATCACAACCTAAAAAAGGCAGCTTAAACCTCTTAAAAAGTTTGTCCACTTTTTATTTGGAACTCCAATCTGCTATTGCTGCTTTCCGCATTACGCTTTCAGCTTTCTGCCTTTTATATCTATCAATTGAACCTTTAAACTCCAAACT
>NZ_JAIZVX010000090.1 GCF_021768455.1 Aquabacterium sp.
GCCAGGTCACGGGCCTTGAGCATGCTCAGCATCTCGCGCTGCAGGCCGCTGGCGTAGCCACCGGGCGTGCCACAGACCTTCATGTAGGCCACGGGCTTTTCGGCCGGCGTGCCCAGCGGGAACACCGAAAGGATGGCCTCGCTGGTGCGCTGGATGCCGGCACCCGGCAAGTGGATCAGCGGCTTGCTGCCGCCTCCCGGGATTTGTGCCAGCGTGGCGGCCGTGAAGTTGGCATCGGCCACCACGATCATGTCGCCGTGACCCATCTCTGCCAGCACCTTCAGCAGCTCCGGCGTCAGCAGGGGATCGATGCCCTTCAGCACAGGGCCTCCTTGGGCAGCTGGTCGGCGGTCATGGCGCCGGTCATCACCGCCACGGTGTCGGACATGCTCACCATCTTGGGGTTCAGGATGGCGGCACGCTTGCCCAGACGCTGCACGTGGATGCGGTCGGCGATTTCGAACACGTGGGGCATGTTGTGGCTGATCAGGATCACAGGCAGGCCCTTGTCGCGCACGCGGCGGATCAGTTCCAGCACCATGTTGCCTTCCTTCACGCCCAGGGCGGCGGTCGGCTCGTCCATGATCACCACGTGCTGCGCGAAGGCGGCTGCGCGGGAAACGGCCACGCACTGTCGCTGTCCACCCGAGAGCGTCTCCACCGCTTGCGTCATCGAGCGGATGCCGACCTTCAGGTCGTTCATGCGTGCGATCGACTCTTCCAGCATGCGCTTTTTGTCGAGGATGCGGAACAGCTTGTTGAAGGCGCCTGGCTTGAAGAGCTCACGGCCCAGGAAGAGGTTCTCTGCGATGGTCATGGCGGGCGCCACAGCCAGGTCCTGGTAGACGGTTTCGATGCCATGGCGGCGGGCATCGATCGGGCTCTTCATGAAGATGGGCTGGCCATTCATGAGGATCTCGCCTTCGTCAGGCACCAGGGCGCCAGACAGGGCCTTGATCAGCGAGGACTTGCCTGCGCCGTTGTCGCCGATGACGGCCAGGATCTCACCGGCGCGCAGCTCGAAGTCGACGCCGTCGAGGGCGGTGACCTGGCCGTAGCGCTTGACCAGGCCTTTGGCCTGCATCACCAGCGGATGAGAAGAGGTGGATGCCATGGGTTGCATGGTGTTTCCTTCTTGGGCAGCTTGGAGGACGGCGGACATCAGGCGCGCTTGTGGGAGAGTTGGTCGGTGGCCACGGCCAGGATCACGAGGATGCCGGTGACCAGGATCTGGTAGACGGAAGACACGCCCATGAGCGTCAGGCCGTTGCGGAACACGCCCACGATCAGCGCACCGATCAGGGTGCCGATCAGGATGCCGCGGCCGCCAAAGAGGCTGGTGCCGCCCAGCACCACGGCGGTGATGGAGTCGAGGTTCTCGGTTTGACCGGCTTGCGGGTCACCCACGCCAGTGCGGGCCACCGACAGCATCGCAGCGATGCCGTAGAAGGTGCCGGCCAGGGCGTAGACGGTGATCAGCACGCGGTCGGTCGAGATGCCGGTCAGGCGCGCGGCTTCCTTGTTGTTGCCCACGGCGTACAAGTGACGGCCCGGTGCGGTGTTGCTCAAGGCGAACCAGGTGACGGCATACAGCGCCAGCATCAGCAGCACGCCCTTGGCGACGCTGGTGCCGCCAAAGAAGACCGGGTCACCGAGCAGGGTCATGGTTTCGGGCAGGTCCGTCACGGTTTGCGCGCCGGAATAGATCTGCGTGATCGCGAAGGCGATGTTCATCGTCCCCAGGGTCACGATGAAGGGGGGCAGCTTGATGCGCGTGACCAGCAGGCCGTTGATCAGGCCGAACAGGGTGGTGGCGCCCACGCCGATCACCATGGCGATGCCGGGCGGCACGCCCATTTCGGTGGCGAACTTGGTCATCACGATGGAGCCCAGGGCCATCACCATGCCGCAGGACAGGTCGATGCCGGCGGTCAGGATGATCAGGGTCTGGCCCACGGCCAGCAGGCCCACCACCATCACCTGTTGCAGGATCAGCGAGAAGTTCTGACCCGAGAGGAAGTTGTCAGCCTTGATGGCGAAGAAGGCGCAGGCGGCCAGCAGGGCCAGCAAGGGGCCGAGTGTGGCCATGGGGGGCAGGTGCTTGGACCAGTCTTTCATGAGCGATACCCGGTTGGCTGAGGTGGTGGTGGAGGCAAGCATGTCGATTCAGAGAGAAAGAGCGGGGTGAGGGCGTTGCAGGAGGCCCCGAGGGGCCTCCGAGGCAGCGTTTACTTCTTGCCCCAGCACAGGTTCAGACCGGTCTTGGCGTCCTTGCTGTCGACGCCGGCCACGGCCTTGTTGGCGATCAGGGTCACGCCGGTGTCGGTGTAGCCAGCGGCCTTCTTGCCGCCCTTGGCGTACTCGATGCCGGCTTCCACGCCCATCGCAGCCATGCGCAGGGGGTACTGTTGCGAGGTCGCGGCGATCTTGCCGGCGGCCACGTCCTTGACGCCGGTGCAACCACCGTCGACCGAGACGATCAGCACGTTCTTTTCCTTGCCGGCAGCCTTCAGTGCCTTGTAGGCACCGGCGGCGGCGGGTTCGTTGATGGTGTAGACGACGTTGATGTCCGGGTTCTTCTGGAGGCAGTTCTCCATGGCGGTCTGGCCCTTGGCCTGGTCACCGAAGGAGTCGGCCATGCAGACCACTTGAGCGGGCTTGGACAGCTCGTTCGAGGTGGCCGGCAGGGCGTCCAGGCCGTAGCCCTTCAGGAAGCCGTTGTGACGCTGGGCGCCCACGGGGTGACCGGGGAAGAGGTCCAGCGTGGCGATCTTGACGGGCTTGTCGCCCAGGGTGGCCTTGGCGTATTGGCCGATCAGCACGCCAGCCTTGTAGTTGTCGGTCGCGAACAGGGCGTCGACGGCTTCCAGCGGGTCGGTCGGGCTGTCCAGGGCGATCACGAGGACGCCCTTGTCGCGGGCCTTCTTGATGGCCGGCACGATGGCCTTGGCATCCGACGGCGTGATCAGGATGGTCTTGGCGCCGGCGGCGATCATGTTTTCGATGGCGGTGACCTGGCCGGCGTTGTCGCCGTCTTGCTTGCCCGCGGCGGTCAGCAGCTTCGCACCCTTGGCCTTGGCCGCTTCGGTGGCGCCTTCCTTCATCTTCACGAAGAAGGGGTTGGTCTCGGTCTTGGTGATCAGGCCGATGATCGGCTGATCGGCAGCGGCGGCGGTCTGGGCCAGGGCAGCCAGTGCAACGGCGCTCAGGGAAACAGCAAGGGTGCGCGTGATCGACATGGGTTTGTTCCTCGGTAAGGGTGGTTGTGTGTCGTTCTGCCATGCCAGGCGGGCTGCCCGGCGGGATGAAGTATCTGAATGATCGATTAATAAATCAACCCGTTTTATTAATGACAAACCCTAGTACCGACCACCTATTTCACGGGGCACACTCAGCGCCGTTCAAGCACTGGATGGAGTCAACATGTTTGCTGCCGTGGGCGAGGCCCTGGTCGATCTGATTGAGCACAGCGATGGCCGATACGAGCCTTGCCTGGGCGGCTCGGTGTGCAACTTCACGCGCGCCCTTGCCCTGCAAGGTCAGCGCATCCGCTACCTCAACCCGCTGTCGACCGACACTTTCGGCGGTCGCTTTGCCGCCCGCCTGCAAGCCGATGGGGTCGACATTGGCCAGGCACCGCGCAGCGCCTGTCCCACGTCATTGGCCGTGGTCTCTCTGGGTGCAGGGGGCGTGCCCAACTACACCTTCCATCGCCAGCACGTGGCCGATCGCGATGGCACGGCCGACGAACTCATTTCGCGCCTGCCCGCTGCCTTGCGGCTCATTCACACAGGCGGTCTGGCGCTGGTGCCAGGCGACTGGCCCAAGACCAAGGCCGTGCTGACGGCGGCTCAACTGCGTGGCGCCATCGTTTCGGTTGACGCCAACCTGCGCACCGTCGTGGTGGGCGACAACCCGGCCGACAAGGTGGCTTACCTGAACGCCGTGCAGCAGGCCATGGCCCTGGCCCAGGTTGTCAAGCTCAGCGACGAAGACCTCGTGGCCCTGGGCTGGGGCGACAAGGGCTTTGATGCGGTGGCCACCCACCTGCTCAGCAACCCCATGACCCAGTTGGTGGCCTTCACCCTTGGCGGTGATGGCGCTTTGCTGGTGACGCGTCACGGCAAGGTCCAGCTGCCGGTGCCTTCGGGCATCACGGTGCTCGACACCGTGGGCGCGGGCGACTGCTTCCAGGCTGGCCTGCTCTCCTGGTTGGCCGAGGCTCAGCAACTGAGTTCCGAGGCCCTGAGCGAACTCACCCCGGCCGATCTCGAGGCGGCATTGCGCCATGCCATGGCCACCGCGGCCATCAACGTGCAACGCCAGGGTTGTCAGCCCCCGACCTGGGGCGAGACCCGCGCCTTCCTGGGGGCCTGAGCCGCAGCGCCGCCGCCTGCCCTGTTGGGTTTTGTCGGGGTGCGAGCACGGGCCGAATCGCCTGCGTTAGCATCCCCGAATGACCGACAAACTTCCTCCTGGCGCACCGGCTGCCGACCCGCTGGCGCAGTGCGCCACCCGCCTGATCCAGCACCCTTATGAGGCCCCGACCGGCTTCGGCTCGGTCATGCCGGGCGTGTTCAAGGCGTCCACCGTGTTCTTCGAGAACACCGCCGCCTTGCGCAGCCGTGAGTGGAAGGACAAGACCGGCTACACCTACGGTCTGCACGGTACGCCCACCACCTTCATTCTTGAAGAGCGCCTGGCTAGCCTGGAAGGGGGGCTGCAAACCCTGCTCGCACCCTCCGGCTTGTCTGCCTTGACACTCGTGGCCCAGGGCCTGCTCAAGGCAGGGGACGAAGTCCTCATCCCCGACAACGCCTATGCGCCCAATCGCGACTTCACCCGCGTCGAGCTGGCGGCCTGGGGCATCGCCCACCGTGTCTATGACCAGCAGGATCCGGCCTCGCTGGCCAGCCTGATCAGCGAGCGCACCCGCCTCATCTGGTTGGAGGCGCCCGGCTCGGTCACGCTGGAGTTCCCCGATCTGCAGGCCCTGTTGGCGGTGGCGCGCCGTCACCCGCACGCCGTGGTGGCGCTCGACAACACCTGGGGCGCCGGCCTGGCCTTCAATCCCTTCGAACTCGGCGTGCCTGCGCCCACCGACACGCGAGGGGTCGACCTCACCGTGCATGCCCTGACCAAGTACCCGTCGGGTGGGGCCGATGTGCTCATGGGCTCGGTCGTCACGCGCGATGAGGCCCTGCACCTCAAACTGAAGCTCACCCACATGCGCCTGGGCCTGGGGGTGGGGGCCAACGATGCCGAGGCGCTCCTGCGCGGTCTTCCCAGCCTGCCGCTGCGCTACGCCGCCCATGACGACGCCACCCGCCGCGTGGCGCAATGGTGGCAGGGTCGCAGCGAGGTCAGTCAGGTCCTGCACCCGGCACTGCGGGGCTCGCCGGGGCACGAAGCCTGGGCCAAGGTGGCCAGCAGGGCAGGGGGGCTGGTGTCGGTGGTGTTCGATGGCGAGCGCCACCGCAGCGAGCAGGTCGACGCCTTTGTCGACGCCCTCAGGCTGTTCCGCATCGGCTATTCGTGGGGTGGGCCCATGAGCCTGGTCATGCCTTATGGGCTGCGGGGCATGCGCCAGCACGGCGCGTTCGCAGGTCTGAAGTCGGGCACCCTCGTGCGCTTTGCCATCGGCCTGGAAAACGTGGACGACCTGTTGGCCGACCTGGATCAGGCCCTGGGTGCCATGCGCCTGACGGGCTGAGGCTCGCCAGGGCTGGCAGGCTCAGTCCTGCTTGGACGAGACCTTGTGTCGCATCAGGCGGCCCTGTTCGCGTTCCCAGTCGCGGTCCTTGATGGTGTTGCGCTTGTCGTGCTCGGCCTTGCCCTTGGCCAGGGCGATGTCGGCCTTCACGTAGCTGCCCTTGAAGTGCAGGTTCAGCGGCACGATGGTGTAGCCCTTCTGCTCCGTCTTGCCGATCAGACGGCGGATTTCCGCGCGCTTCATCAGCAGCTTCTTGGTGCGGTCGGCATCGGGCTTCACGTGGGTCGAGGCCGAGCGCAGTGCGTTGATGCGCAGTCCGATCAGGAAGAGTTCGCCGTTCTTGATGACCACGTGGCCGTCCGTCAGCTGGACCTGGCCATCACGGATGGCCTTCACTTCCCAGCCTTCCAGCACCACGCCGGCTTCGAACCGTTCTTCGATGTGGTAATTGAAATGGGCTTTGCGGTTTTCTGCAATCGACATGGAACTCTGCGACGTCTCTAAAATGGCGGGATTCTATGAAGCACGTTCACAAGTCAGTCTTGCTCTGGTACTCGCCGCGCGAAATGTACGCGCTGGTCACCGCGGTCGAAGACTACCCCAAATTCCTGCCCTGGTGCGACCGTGCCGAGGTCCTGCAGTCCCATGACGACGGCATGAGTGCCCGTCTGCACATTGCCTTTGCGGGCGTGAAGCAGGCTTTCACCACGCGCAACGTCAACGAACCCGGGCGCACCGTGCGCATGCAGCTGGTCGACGGGCCTTTTTCCCAGCTTGAAGGCACGTGGCTTTTCACGCCCTTGCAGGCGCCGTCCAAACCCGGCGCCGATGCCCCGGTCGACCCGCTCGACGCCCAGGCCTGCAAGGTCGAGTTCTCGCTGAAATACGCCTTTTCCAGCCGATCACTCGAGCTGGTCATCAGCCCCGTGTTCGACCGCATCGCCAACACCTTCATCGATGCTTTCGTGAAGCGCGCGGAGCAGGTGTATGGCAGCCGCTGAGCTACCGGTGCCGCTGCCGTCGCTGGATGGCTTGCAGATCGAGCTGCTGGTCAGCCTCGGGCCGCGGCAGGTCGAGCGGGTGCGCCTGAGCCTGCCGGAAGGCAGCACGGTGCGACAGGCGGTCGAGGCGTCGGGGGTGCTGGGGCGCTGGCCGGGGCTGAGCCAGGAGGCACTGGCCGCTGGCGAATGGGTGGTGGCCGTCTGGGGGCGCAAGGAGCGCGCGAGCCATGTGCTGAAAGACCTCGATCGCGTCGAGCTGCTGAGGGGGCTCAAGGTCGACCCGAAAGAGGCGCGCCGCGTCCGCTACCGCGCACACGGAGAAAAACTGCCGCGCGGCATCCACCGATCGCCCAAAAAGCGCGTGGTGCCGGCCGCCTGAGCGGCCACGGGCTCACTTGCAGTTGGCTTGCACCATTTCCTGCGTGCGCTGGGTTTCTTCGGCCCGACCCTTGTCGTCCAGCACCTCGCGTTCGCCGGCCGCATTTGTGCGGGCGATGCGGATGCCATCGTTCAGCGTCTTGAGGTAACCGCGGGCCCGCGTGCAGTTGTCTGCGCGTGTTTTGGCCTGTTTCTCCTCATCGGCCTTCTGTTTGGCGAGCCGTTCTTCTTCGGCCTTGCGGCGCTTCACGTCCAGATCCGACTCCGGCTGCTTGGCCGGGGTGGACGCGACGACCGCGGCGCTGGCGGCCGAGGCGGCCACCTCCGCTGGCCGTGGCGTGCTGCGGCTGACACTGGGTTTGCTCAGGATGGCGGAGTCCGGTGTGCCGGCGGGGGGCGGGCGATCGCTGTACTGGATGTTGCCGCCCGCGTCGCGCCATTTCCATTGCATGCCAGCCATGACGGGGGCGCTCCAGACCACCGTTCCGGCCAGCAGGAACAGGGCGCACCGAGCAGGGAAAAGGCGCAGGTTTTTCATGCTGCGGAGTTTAGTCCGGGGGCAAGAAGGGGGTGGGTGCGGATTGTGCGCATTCGTCCCCGTATCTGGAGGGTTTCACCTCTCGTTTCAAGCGAAGTGTGGTCTGCGCGTATAATCCGCTTTTGCGTCTGGAGACCTTTTCATGCGCCTGCTTGGTAAAGCCCTCACGTTTGACGACGTGTTGTTGGTGCCCGCGTACTCACAAGTGTTGCCCCGCGACACATCGCTGGCCACCCGTTTGTCCCGCAACATTCAGTTGAATCTGCCACTCGTGTCCGCCGCCATGGACACCGTGACGGAAGCCCGCCTGGCGATCGCGATCGCCCAGGAAGGTGGCATCGGGATCATCCACAAGAACCTCACGGCCAAGCAACAGGCCGCCGAAGTCGCACGCGTCAAGCGTTACGAATCCGGCGTTCTGCGCGACCCGATCACCATTTCGTCGGGCGTGAAGGTCCGCGACGTGATCGAACTGTCGCGTCAGCACGGCATCTCCGGCTTCCCGGTGGTGGACGAAGGCAAGGTGGTCGGCATCGTGACCGGTCGTGACCTGCGCTTCGAAACCCGCATGGACGCCCCGGTGCGCGAGATCATGACCCCGCGCGAGCGTCTGATCACCGTCAAGGACGGTGCCAGCCTGGCCGAGGCCAAGACGCTGATGCACAAGCACAAGCTCGAGCGCGTGCTGATGGTGAACGACGCCTTCGAACTGCGCGGTGTCTTCACCGTGAAGGACATCACCAAGCAGACCAACTTCCCCAACGCCGCCCGCGATGCCCACGGCAAGCTGCGCGTGGGTGCTGCGGTGGGCGTGGGTGACGGCACCGAAGAGCGCGTCGAGCTGCTGGTCAAGGCCGGCGTCGACGCCCTCGTGGTCGACACCGCCCACGGCCACAGCCACGGCGTGATCGAGCGCGTGCGCTGGGTCAAGAAGAACTTCCCTCAGGTCGACGTCATCGGCGGCAACATCGCCACCGGGGCAGCCGCCCTGGCGCTGGTTGAAGCGGGCGCCGACGGCGTCAAGGTCGGCATCGGCCCTGGCTCCATCTGCACCACGCGCATCGTCGCCGGTGTCGGCGTGCCCCAGATCATGGCCATCGACAACGTGGCCACGGCCCTGCAAGGCACGGGCGTGCCCCTGATTGCCGACGGCGGTGTGCGTTACTCCGGTGACATCGCCAAGGCGATCGCCGCTGGCGCCTCCACGGTGATGATGGGCGGCATGTTCGCGGGCACCGAAGAGGCCCCAGGCGAAGTGATCCTGTACCAGGGCCGCAGCTACAAGAGCTACCGCGGCATGGGCTCGATCGGCGCCATGAAGGACGGCTCGGCCGACCGCTACTTCCAGGAAAACGACGAAGCCAGCAACCCGAACGCCGACAAGCTGGTGCCGGAAGGCATCGAAGGCCGCGTGCCTTACAAGGGTTCGGTCGTGGCCATCCTGTACCAGATGGCTGGCGGCCTGAAGGCCTCGATGGGCTACTGTGGCTGCGCCACCATCGACGACATGCGCAACCGCGCCGAGTTCGTGGAAATCACGTCCGCCGGCATCCGCGAAAGCCATGTGCACGATGTGCAGATCACCAAGGAAGCGCCGAACTACCGCATGGAGTGAGGCGCCTTGGCGTGAACCTGGCGGGGCCCGCAACGGTGGGCGGGCCCTTTCCAGGCTGAACTGATCCTTGATCCCTTGTGCGGGCCCCTGTGGGCCTGCTTTGTTTTCCACCACCGTCAGGATTGCGATGGCTTCGACACGCGGCCGCCAGGCGGCCATGCCCTTCATCATGGTGACGGTGCTGCTCGACATGATGTCGATCGGCATCATCGCGCCCGTGCTGCCCAAGTTGATTGGCGGCTTCATGGCGTCGGGCGCGGGCACCTCGGTGGCTTATGGCATGGCCCAGGCTGCGTTCGCCATCGCGCAATTTTTCAGTGCACCCGTGCTGGGTGCGCTTTCCGACCGTCATGGCCGCCGACCGGTGCTCCTGCTGGGGCTGTTGGGCATGGCGGTGAACTTTTTCGTCACCGCGTTGGCCACCGAGTTCTGGGTGCTGATCGCGGTGCGCGTGATGGGCGGTGCGGTGTGTGCCAACATCGCCGTGGCCAACGCCTATGTGGCCGACATCACCGAGCCGGCCAACCGCGCCAGGAACTACGGCATGTTGGGCGCCATGTTCGGCCTGGGCTTCATCCTCGGCCCGGTGATGGGCGGCATCCTGGGCGACATGAACGTGCACTGGCCTTTCTTCCTGGCCGGTAGCCTCTGCCTGCTCAACTGTGTGTACGGCTACTTCGTGTTGCCCGAGTCCCTGCCCCTTGAGCGCCGCCGCACCTTCGAACTGGCCCGCACCAACCCTTTCAGCGCGCTGGCCCGCCTGCGTGAGCTCAAGGGTGTCGAGACCCTGATGTGGGTGATGGGGCTCTCGATCCTGGCGCAGTTCTGCCTGCACACCAGCTGGTTCCTCTACACCGAGTTCAAATTCGGCTGGACGCCCAAGGACAACGGCTACTCCCTGTTTGCCGTCGGCATGATGGCCGTCCTGGTGCAGGGCGGCCTGTTGCGCCAGTTCCAGAAGCGCATCCCCACGCACCGGCTGGTCCGCATCGGCCTGGTGTCGTCGACCCTGGCTTTTGCCGCATGGGGCGCCGTGCCCGAAGGCTGGATGATGTACGTGGTGATCGCCGCCAACGTGTTTGGCTACATGGTGCAGCCCGGCTTGCAGTCCCTGGTGGCCAATGCGGTCGACCCGACCCGCCAGGGCGAAAGCATGGGCGCGGTGTCGTCCATCAACAGCGTGGCCGCGGTGCTGGGCCCGCTGTTGGGCTCACCGTTGCTGGCCGCCGTCTCGCATTACCCCCAGGGCGACTGGCGCGTGGGGGCCCCGTTCTACCTCTGCGCGACCATCCAGGCCGTCGCCGCCATCATTGGCCTTCGTTACTTCAGCCGCTCTCACCACGCTGGCGCTCCGGCTGCCCGCGAGCTGCGCGTCTGAGCGTCTTTCCCGATTCCCGCCCGCTCTGCCTCAAGAGATCCCACCATGCATGACAAGATCCTCATCCTCGATTTCGGCTCCCAGGTCACCCAGCTGATTGGCCGCCGTGTGCGCGAATCGCAGGTCTACTGCGAGATCCACCCGAACGACGTGTCGGACGAGTTCATCAAGGCCTTCGCGCCCAAGGGCATCATCCTGTCGGGCAGCCATGCCTCCACCTACGAAGACCACCAGCTGCGTGCACCGCAGGCCGTGTGGGACCTGGGCGTGCCCGTGCTGGGCATCTGCTACGGCATGCAGACCATGGCCGTGCAGCTGGGCGGTGAGGTAAGCTGGTCCGACAACCGCGAGTTCGGCTACGCCGAGGTGCGAGCCCATGGCCACACGAAGCTGTTCGACGGCATCGAAGACTTCCGCACCCCAGAGGGCCACGGCATGCTCAAGGTGTGGATGAGCCACGGCGACAAGGTCACCCAGCTGCCCGAGGGCTTCAAGCTGATGGCTTCGACGCCGTCCTGCCCGATCGCCGGCATGGCCAACGAGGAAAAGGGTTACTACGCTGTGCAGTTCCACCCCGAGGTGACGCACACGGTGCAGGGGCACGCCATGCTCAAGCGTTTCGTGCGCGACATCGCCGGTTGCTCGGGCGACTGGATCATGGGCAACTACATCGAGGAAGCCGTTGCGAAGATCCGCGAGCAGGTGGGTGACGAAGAGGTGATCCTGGGCCTGTCGGGCGGTGTGGACTCGTCGGTGGCTGCGGCCCTGATCCACCGCGCCATTGGTGATCAGCTGACCTGCGTGTTCGTGGACCACGGCCTGCTGCGCCTGAACGAAGGCCAGATGGTGATGGACATGTTTGCCGGGCGCCTGCATGCCAAGGTCGTGCATGTGCAAGCGGCCGATCAGTTCATGGGCCATCTCAAGGGCGTGACCGATCCGGAGCAGAAGCGCAAGATCATTGGCCGCGAGTTCGTTGAGGTCTTCCAGGCTGAGGCCGCCAAGCTCAAGGGCGACGGCAACAAGGGCGCCAAGTGGCTGGCCCAGGGCACCATCTACCCCGACGTGGTGGAGAGCGGTGGCACCAAGAGCAAGAAGGCCACGATCAAGAGCCACCACAACGTGGGTGGCCTGCCCGAGACCCTGGGTCTGAAGCTGCTGGAGCCGCTGCGCGAGCTGTTCAAGGACGAGGTGCGTGAGCTGGGCGTGGCCCTGGGGCTGCCTGCCGACATGGTCTACCGCCACCCCTTCCCGGGCCCGGGTCTGGGCGTGCGCGTGCTGGGCGAGGTCAAGCCCGAGTACGTGTCGCTGTTGCAGCGCGCCGACCACATCTTCATCGAAGAGCTGCGCAAGGCCATCGATCCCGCCACCGGCAAGAGCTGGTACGACCTGACCTCGCAGGCCTTCACGGTCTTCCTGCCGGTCAAGAGCGTGGGCGTGATGGGCGACGGCCGTACCTATGAATACGTGGTCTCGCTGCGTGCGGTTGAAACCTCCGACTTCATGACCGCCGACTCGGCCGAGCTGCCCTACAGCCTGCTCAAGAAGGTGTCGAGCCGCATCATCAACGAGGTGCGCGGCATCAACCGCGTGGCCTACGACGTGTCGAGCAAGCCGCCAGCCACCATCGAGTGGGAATGATTTGAGAGCGCCTCACGGCGTCCCAGAACGTCCCAAAATTTCATTTAAGCCCTTGATCTTCAAGGGCTTTTTTGTTTTTGACGTCCCATGAGGTTCCATGACATCCCGAGTTTTTTGTCGGTAAAGAAGACGGTTGATTTTTTTAGTCGATTGATCTTTGATTGTTTACCGTCTTGATGCTCTGACGGTAAGTGATGCAAGGTACGAAAGGGGTTACCCAATGGCACTGACCGATACCAAACTCAAGAACCTCAAGGCCGCCGACAAGGTCTACAAGGTGGCGGACCGCGACGGTTTGTACGTCGTCGTCTCCCTCAAGGGAACGCTGACATTTCGCTACGACTATCGACTGGGGGGACGGCGCGAGACGCTGACCGTGGGGCAATACGATGAGTTCCAGGCGTCGCAACCCAAGCGGGCGCCCGAGGACATCACCTACGGCGATCCGCTTTCGCTGGCGGATGCCCGCGACCTGCTGGCCAGGGCCAAGAACATGGTCAGCCGGGGTGAGTCACCGGCGCGGGTCAAGTCTGAAACGAGGAAGGAGTGCCAAGAGTCAGGCACCTTCGAGTCCTTTGCCGACATCTGGTTGCGCAACGGCGGGCTGGCAGACAGCACGGCGGCGATGCGCAAGAGCATCCTGGATCGTGATGTGCTGCCCAAGTTCGGTAAGCGCAAGCTGGAAGAAATCACCTCCAGTCAGGTGCTGGCGCTGTGCGAGAAGATCAAGGCACGGGGAGCCCCGGCTACAGCGGTTCATGCGCGCGAGGTCATCCAGCAGGTGTACCGGCACGCCAAGTCCCGAGGCCTCAAGATCGAGAATCCCGCTGAGGCGGTGAAGGCGTCGGCGATTGCCACCTTCAAACCCAGGGAGCGTGCTTTGACGCCAAGTGAGATCCATCGGTTCTTTTCAGCGCTGGACACTCTCGGGACCTTGCCCACGCTGAAACTGGCGGTGAAGTTCATCTTGCTGACCATGTGCCGCAAGGGCGAGTTGTTGCTGGCGACCTGGAAAGAGGTGGACTTTGATGCGGCCACCTGGACGATTCCGCCGGAGCGCATGAAGGCCAGACGGGCGCACGTGGTCTATCTCAGCAGCCAGGCAATCGATCTGCTGGTGGGCCTCAAAACCTGTGCTGGAAGCAGCCCTTATCTGCTCCCCGGTCGGTATGAGACCGACAAGCCGATGAGCGAAGCAACGCTCAACCGTGTGATCACGGCGGCGGTGGAAAAGGCTCAGAAGGACGGAGTGGATCTTCCTCACTTCTGCGTGCATGACCTTCGCCGGACGGCATCAACACTGCTGCACGAGGCTGGCTTCAACTCCGACTGGATCGAGAAGTGCCTGGCGCATGAGCAAAAAGGGGTGCGGGCCGTCTACAACAAGGCGGAATACGCGGAGCAGCGGCGGGCCATGTTGCAAAGTTGGGGAGATATGGTGGACGGCTGGATCGCAGGTAGCAAAGCGACGCCTGTTGCCCTGAGATCGGTTGCTTGATGTGCGGTGGATCGGCGGGAGGGCGGATGTTGTTGGTATCTGCATTGCCTTGATGTCGTGGGAAAAGTTAAGCCTTGTTTAATTTTTGGTGCCAGATTCAATCAATTTTTTCTGGTTGATTGGAATTTGTGATATTTTTATGGCATGGCTGGAAATCAAAGACACTCTTTGCTCAAGCGGCTTCAGTCGGACATGCCCCGTGGTGCCCCCTTCGGGCTGGCCGAGTTGGAACGCCTGGGCATTTCCCCCACGCTGGCGGCCCACTACGTTGAAAGCGGGTGGCTGCTACGGCTTGCGCAGGGTGTCTATGCCTTCCCGGGCGATGACGTGAACGTACATGGTTCGATCAAACTGCTCCAGAGCAGGGTGACGGGTCTGCATGTGGGCGGCAAGACGGCGCTGGCTTTGCAAGGGGTCAGGCACAACCTCTCGACACGAGAGCAGTGGGTGCTGTGGGGTGATGTGCGTTTCGCCGTGCCAGACTGGTTCACATCCCGATTTCCGGCACGGTATGCGTCGGCGCGCTTGTTTGAGTGGGCGGACGAGGGCTTGCCTAAGAAAAGCCTTATCACGCCACCGGGACTGCCGCTTGGCTTGCTGGTGTCGGCGCCGGAGCGCGCGCTGTTGGAAATGCTCTATGACGTCGGTACGCGTCAGAGTCTGGAAGAGGCGCGCAACCTGTTTGACGGCGTGCGGAACTTGCGCAAAGACATGCTGGGCCACTTGTTGGCGTGCTGTACGAGTGTCAAAACTGTGCGACTGTTTCTGGCCTGGTCTCGCGAAACGGGCCTGGTGGATGTGGACGAATTCTTGCAACGCTACACGCTGCCTGTAGGGAGCGACAAGCGCTGGATGTCGCGCATGAAGGACGGCAGTTTGTTGACACTCAAACCTCATGGATAAGGTCTACGCGGATACTGTGCGCCTCCTCCTGAAGGTGGCACCCGATGTATTTGCCAACGATATCTTTGCGATGAAGGGCGGCACGGCCATCAACCTCTTCGTGATGGACATGCCACGCCTATCCGTTGACATCGACGTGGTCTACACGCCATGGGACACCCCGCGAGAGCAAGCCCTCAACGAAATCGCGATTGAAATGGAGGCCATTGCAGCCAGGGCGACCAAGTTGGGGCTGAACGCACGCAAGGTACGAAGCAAAGACCTTGCTGAGACCAAACTCCTGATCGAGAACGACGACAGTCAGGTGAAGGTCGAGGTCAACGTGGTGTTCAGAGGCACGGTGTTGCCGGTTGAGAGGCGCCCCCTGATGCCCAAGACAGCTGACATGTTCAGTGTGGAAGTGGCGTTGCCAGTGTTGGCCACGGCGGAACTCTATGGCAGCAAGTTGGTGGCAGCCATGGATCGTCAGCATCCACGGGACTTGTTCGACGTGTGGCAGATGTTCGAATCAGGCGGGTTCACGGATGCTGCGGTTGAATGCTTTGTGACGTACCTGGCCGGGCACAACCGACCAACACATGAGGTGCTGTTCGGGAATGAAAAAGACATTGAGGCGGAGTACCACAACAACTTCGTTGGCATGACAACGGAGCACGTCACCCTGGAAACACTTTCGGCTGCCAGAGACCGATTGCGCAGAGAGTTGCCTCAGCGCTTGACTGCTGCGCAAAGGCAGTTTTTGAGCGGCCTGGCACAAGCAAAACCCGACTGGTCATTGCTCGCCTGCCCACATGCGGCAGAACTGCCGGCCCTCCGTTGGAAGCTGGCAAACCTCCAGACGTTCAAAGAGCGGCGTCGTGAAGACTTTGAAAGTCAGGCCAGGAAATTGGACGAATTGTTGTAGTTGCCGTGTTGCTGGTGTCGGCCACAAGCAGCCGTTGGGTGGTGCGTCCGGAAGCGGACGTCGATTACCCAGACCAGCTCATTGCATCAAAGCTTCGATCAATGGGCAGGTGGGCGGAGCGGGCGTCGGCGCCTAGCTGAAGGGTAATCGCGTGTCGCCGAGGGCTGAACCTTCGACATGCGAAGCGGGGCCGGGACGTTAGCGGGCAGCCCCAGCAGTCGCATCTGCCTGGGCGATGAACGCCAGCAACGCGGGCGTCGACTGCTTCTCACGATGCACAACCAGATGACATTGCCGAAGCTGCCGCGGCAATGTCGTGGAGACGCGGCACAGACGTCCAGCCTCCAGCGCATCGTTCACTACCCAGGCGGACAGGCAAGCCACCCCCAACCCTTCCTGAGCGGCACGCTGGATGGCCTCCGAACTGCCTAGCTCGATGCTGCGCCGGTAAGAACGCAGGTGGGGCAGCAAGCTCTGGTCGGTGGCCTCGCGCGTGCCAGAGCCCGTTTCGCGAACCAGCCAGACCGCCTCACGCAGCGTGCGCAGGGGAATGCGATCGCCCGCCCGGCTTGACTGGGCCAGCGCACTGTCGGGCGCAGCCACGACCACCATCTCGTCTTGCAGCCAGGGGGTGATCACCAGCTCCGGCTGGTGGCTGGGCCCCTCGATCAGCCCCACGTCGAGTTCGAAAGCGGTCACGGCATCGCAGATGGCGGCGGTGTTCCCGATAACGACCTTCGACCGCCAGGCGGCGGCGCTGCCGGGCTGCTGTGCCCCCATGAAGCCAGCGAGCAGCTTGGGCAACACGTAGTTGCCAATCGTCGTGCTGGCGCCGATGCGCAGCGACTGCGCCTGCGCGCTGCCGTCGCGCGACATCTGCTCGATGCCTGCGGCGCCGTCGAGCAAAGCCAAAGCCCGCGGCAACAGCGCGCGGCCGTTGTCGTTCAACAGCAGGCGTTTGCCGGCGCGGTCGAACAGGCGCAGCGACAGCAGGCGTTCCAGCTCGTTGACGGCCGAACTGGTGGCCGATTGCGACAGCGCTATCTCAGCGCTGGCCGCCGTGGTGCTGCCGCTGCGCGCCACGGCGACAAAAATCTGCAGCTGACGCAGGGTGAGTCGAAGCACGTCCACGGTGATTGCCTTTGTTATCGATTTCGCAGGTACATCTTAGTCATACAACCCGTTGGACGGGTTGATTGCCAAGCTCTAAATTTGCCTGGCCGCTCGATCACGGGGCGGCGGCCCGCCGCGCCACCACCGGCATCTGGAGCCCGACATGCTGACCCTTGAACGAACAACCCCACGCCCCGCAGCACCCGGCCCGCTGGCCCCACAGGCGCTGCATGCCCTTCAATGGGTTGCTGCCCGGCGGCCAGTGGCGGGCTTCATGGGGCCGACCCGCGACGTGGCCCATGCCGTCTCGACCACCTTGGCCGCCGACAGCAGCATCGACCCGCAGGTGCTGCGCTGGATGCCGGTCGCAGTGCCGATGGCGGCCGTGCTGCTGTGCGCCGGCATCGCCTTGATCTGGGTGCTGGCGTGATGCACGCGCTGTCGACCTCACAAGCCAGCCCTGGCCCGTCAGCCGGCCACCGGGCAGCGCGGTTGCGCTTGCAGTTGGCAGCCCTGCTGCCCGGCCTGGCCTTGAGCGGCGCCCTGGCCGCGACCGGCATCGCGCTGGGCCACATCGGCTGGCTGCAGGACCACGGCTTCAGTGCGCTGACGCTGGCCATCGTGTTGGGCATGCTGGTGGGCAACACGGTCTATCCGCTGGTGCCGCGCCTGGCCGCGGCCAGCGGTGCCGGCGTCAACGTGTCCAAGCAGAACCTGCTGCGCCTGGGGGTCGTGCTGTACGGCCTGCGGCTGACGGTGCAGGACATCGGCCACGTCGGCATCGCCGGCGTCGCCATCGACGCGCTGGTGCTGGGCTCGACCTTCGCGCTGGCCTGCTTCATCGGCACGCGCTGGTTGGGCCTGGACCGCAAGACGGCGATGCTGATCGGCGCCGGCAGTTCCATCTGCGGCGCCGCCGCGGTGATGGCTGCCGAACCGGTGGTCAAGGCGCGCGCCGAGCAGGTAACGGTGGCGGTGGCCACGGTGGTGGTGTTCGGCACTCTGGCGATCTTTCTGTACCCGGCGCTGTTCGAGCTGAACCAGCACTGGGCGCTGATTCCGGGTGGCGCCAACGGCTTCGGCATCTACGCCGGCTCGACCATCCACGAGGTAGCCCAGGTGGTGGCCGCGGCGCGTTCGGTGGGCCCGGACGCGGCCAACTCGGCCGTCATCGCGAAGATGGTGCGGGTGATGATGCTGGCGCCGTTCCTGGTGATGTTGTCGGCCTGGCTGGCACGTGACGACAAACGCCACGCCCACACTTCCGCCGCCACGGGCCAGGCCCCAGGCAAGCTCGCCGTGCCCTGGTTCGCCTTCGGCTTCGTCGCGGTGGTGTTGTTCAACTCGCTGCAGTGGCTGCCGGCCTCGGTGGTGGCGGTGAC
>NZ_JAIZVX010000091.1 GCF_021768455.1 Aquabacterium sp.
CGGGCTTTGACGACATGGATGACGACATCCCGTTTTAAGACTGACCTTCGTCTTTCTGGCAAACAAAAAGCCCCGAGTGCCTGTCACTTGGGGCTTTTTTTCTCCCGCGCTGCCATGGCTGCCTCCTGGCCGCCAACCTTCGCCCACCCGGCGGGAACGAACCCTCGAATCAATGAACCCGCAGTACCTCAAACGTCTGGCGGGTCGCCCCACCCTGCACCCACACGTCATCTCCCTCGCATTTGCCCAGCATGGCCTTGGCCAAAGGGGCTTGGGTGCTGAGAACCTGAACGGACTGAGCGCCATCGTCCACCTTCATGCTGCCCCCATCCGGACCGAGAAAGAAGGCGTGTGTCCTGTCGTCGGCGTCGATCAACCAGACCAGTGAACCCAGCTGGATGCCTGTGCTGGCGTGGCGGGGTCGAGGCGTGAACTGACGCCAGGAGGTCATCGCCTGACGGATGGCGTCAGCCCGACGAGCGTGGCCGGTGGCCAGGTACGCCGCCTCGAGCCCCAAGGTGTCGTATTTGTTTTCGGCGATGTTCTCTTCGTGTGTCGCCGACTCATGCGCCGCGCGAGCGGCCTCCTCGGCCTGCGCCAAGTCTTCGGCAAGCCGCGCCAACACCTGCTGCTGCAACCAGGATTTGTCCATGATGAAAGATCGGCATCTCGATGCGTTGGCCCACCAGCCAGAAAAAAAGCCCTGAGCGTTTCCGCCAAGGGCTTGATTTCATTGGGTTTTCTTGGCGCGTCCGGCTGGGATCGAACCAGCAACCCCTGCCTTCGGAGCGCTGGCTTCGCGGCAATCAGCGAACACACGCAAACGTCAAACCATCGATTTCTACTGGGTAAAGTCGATGTTGATGTTCGCCGACGACCGCTGACGTCCGCATAAAATATTACTACTTTATTACTGCGACACGCCTGCTGTACTGTGGCCAGCCCCAATCTGAAGACCGTCGAAGGACGCAAGAAGCTCCCCCCAAAAAGAGAGCCGTACAGCCACAAGATCCGCGTCGGCTGCTACATCACCTTCCGCAAAACATCCGATGAGGGCCAAGGCTCTTGGGGGGCCCGGTTCCAGTTCGATGGAACCACGCGGCTGGTGAAAACAAGCTTTGGCTCACTTGACGGCACTCCGGGGGCTCGCCGCTATGACGTCGCTCTAGAAGCCGCAGAAGCGTGGTTCAAACAAGTCCGGACAAACGACGGGCCGGTGATTGCCAAGACCGTCAAGATGGTGTGCGAGCAATACGTGCAACACCTCAGGCTGAAGCGCGGAAACGGACCAGCCGATGAAACGCATGCCCGTTTTCAAAGGCGCGTTTACGGCCACCCGCTCGCCAACGTGTACATGGCAAAGCTCACACGCAGAGCCATCGAAACATGGCGGCACAGCTTGGCCAATACCGCCGTGATGATCACGCCTTACACAAATAAGGAAAACACTCGCCCGCGTGCACCATCGTCGCTGAATCGAGACATGGCCACCCTGCGAGCGGCGCTCAACTTCGCGAAGATCAACGGCGACATCGACACCGATGCCGCGTGGCTCGGTGCCTTGCAAAATGCGCCAAACGCAAGCAAATCTCGTGGTCTCTACCTTGACCCTGCACAGCGCAACAAGCTGATCGAGCATGCAGACGAAGAAATCCAACCATTCCTGACCGCACTCTGCCTGCTACCGCTGCGCCCTGGCGCCGTGGCCCACCTGACGGTGGCCAACTTCGATCCCGCCTTGAGCTTGCTAACCATCGGCAAAGACAAGGCTGGGCAAGGCCGACGCATCATGCTGCCCAAAAGTACCGCGCAATTTCTGGCCACCAACTGCAGTGACAGCGAACCGTCTGCCCCCATCTTCAAAAGGGCGAACGGCAAGGCATGGCGCAACGACAGCTGGAAAGTGCCGATCAAAGCCGCCTTCATCGCAGCGGGGCTACCGAAGGAAGGGGTGGCCTACACGCTGCGCCACAGCGTCATCAGCGATCTGTGCAGGCGGTTGGATCTGGCGACGGTGGCCCATGTCAGCGGCACCTCGATCGAAATGATCCAGAAGCACTACTCGCACCTCCAGCAAGACCGCGCGCAGGAAGCCCTCGCCATGCTTACATTGCCAGGACAAGCTCCGGCAGATAACGGTGAGGCGCTGACGAGAGAGCAGACTAAAGATCCGAAACGGGAAAACGGGGAAAGCTCCCAGCGCCCGCATGCGATTGAATGCACCTGAGCGGCGAACAACAACCAACTGAGCACCGCTTGACCCAATCCACGTTTTACGTGTCGCGATTCCATTCCTCACGACAAACCGAAATTCAACCCATGAGCTCACACCAAGCACTGGACACCACCCAATAGACCTCCACCGCCCACACGGCGCTTCTGTGGACTATCGATGACCTACTGACCATCCTGTCCATCGGACGCACGATGCTGGTGGATCTGCGCAAAGACCCTGACTTCCCGGCACCACTCCAGTTGGGGCGCGGGCGACGTTGTTCCCGGTGGTGTGCAGAAAGCATCAAACGTTGGGTAGCGAAGCGCGCCGCAGAAGCCGAAGCTGGGAAGCGGCAGCACTGAGATAGAGGCAAGAATGAACAATTCAGAATTCCTGCGTGTAGAGCCCCTGTCCGCCAAAAGCAAGGGCAAAGGCATCATCAGCAAAGCAGCCCGGCACAACAAACGAGAAATTCAGGCTGAACTCGGCGCGGGCAGTCACATCGACACCGAACGCATGCACCTCAACTACAACCTTCACGGCCCTCGCTCTGCTGCCGAAGTTGCCGAACGTGCCAGTGAACGCATGAAAGTGATGGGCATTACGCCAAGAGCCAACGCCGTCCTGGGCCTGGAAGCTGTGTTCAGCCTCGCCAGGACCACCCAGATAGACCTGCGTGCCTATTTCACCGACTGCGTGCGATGGGCGGCCGACTACTTCGGGGGCTGGCAGAACATCCTTAGCGCCGATGTGCACCTAGACGAAGGGGCACCCCATTGCCATGTGCTCATATTGCCCATCTTGGAAGGCCGTCTTCGCGGCTAGGACGCCATGGGAGGGCGGCAACAACTCGCGCTCATGCACGGAGACTTCCACACCAAGGTTGGACACAAGCACGGCCTGACGCTTCGCCCTCGCCTCACACCGGGCAGCAAGCGCGCTCAGGCAGAAGCCGTTCTGAACCACATCAAGCAGCACGAACCAAGCATCCTGGCCAGCCCCGCATGGCAAGCCTATCGGGCCGTCATCGTGAATTCGCCGACGGACTTCGTTTTGCAATACGGCTTGACCGTGGTCGCGCCTGCCAAAAAACTGCGCAGTAGTACCGCCATCTTCACGTCTCCCTGCAAAGCCACCCCCAAAAAACACCACGAAGGCCGTTCGCTGATCGCCGAGCGAACACCAGCGCACCCAAGCGATGCACATAACCCCTATGACTCTGTAGAGGTTTCCTCACCAGCCAACTCGCGTCAGCGGCATCAAGCAGCCAAGCGCGCACTGGAAGGCGCTCAAGCGCAGAGCACGAGCAGGGAAACGAACGAAGATGACTGCACCCAGGCATCGCTCTTTGTACGCGAGCACTTCGATGATGGGTGGCGTTAACCTCGCCGAAGCCATCGCCCGGATGGGGCCGGGCATTCATAAACATAAAGGTTTTTGGGCAGTGGACAGGGCAGAGCTGAACGACAATCTGGCCCCTGCAAGCCCCAGCCAAACCAGGCAAAGGCCAGAGAGATCACACTGGATTTTTGACAGCATGCCCCTGACCCTGCAACAGCTCGAACGCCACCTGTTCAAGGCCGCTGACATCCTGCGCGGCAAGATGGACGCCTCGGAGTTCAAGGAATACATCTTCGGCATGCTGCTCCTCAAGCGCTGCTCCGATGTCTTCGAGCAGCGCAAGGCCCAGGTGATCGCACAGGAAATGGCGGCAGGCAAATCAAAGGCGGATGCGGAGTTCAGCGCCGAGCTGCGCCGGTGGTACGGACAGTCGTTCTACGTCCCCCACACATCCAGCTGGGACTTTTTGGTCAACGAGGCCCACCAGGACATCGGCGGCCACCTCAACCGGGCTCTAGGCGGCCTGGAAAGCAACAACGCCAGCTTGGCCGAAGTGCTTGAACACATCGACTTCAGCCGCAAGGTGGGGCAAAGCAAGATCCCGGACATCAAACTGCGCCAGCTCATCACCCACTTCAGTCAGCACCGCCTTCGCAACGAAGATTTCGAGTTCCCAGACCTTCTGGGCGCCGCCTACGAGTACCTGATCGGAGAATTCGCTGACTCGGCTGGCAAAAAGGGAGGCGAGTTCTACACGCCCCGCTCCGTGGTCCGCATGATGGTGCGACTGATCAAGCCCGAGCAGCATCACAGCATCTATGACCCCTGTGTGGGCTCAGGCGGCATGTTGATCATGGCCAAGGAGTACATCGACGAGCACGGCGGCGACGGCACCAAGGCCGATCTGTGCGGCCAGGAGGCCAACGGCACGGTCTGGTCCATCGCACGCATGAACATGCTCTTGCATGGCATCAGCAGCGCCGACCTTCGCAACGAAGACACCTTGGCCGAACCCCAGCACGTGGAAAACGGCGAGCTGATGCGTTTCGACCGCATCTTGGCCAACCCACCCTTTTCCATCAACTGGGGCACGAGCGACCTGGACCGCAACGGCGAGTCTGTCTGGCGCCCCCAGTTCCGCGCTGAGCGCTATGCCTATGGCGAGGTCCCGCTGGGCAGCAAAAAGGCCGATCTGATGTTCCTGCAGCACATGGTGGCGGTGCTTCGTGACGGTGGGCAACTCGCCACGGTGCTGCCGCATGGCGTGCTGTTTCGAGGTGGAGAAGAGCGCACCATTCGGGGCGGAATGATCGAGCACGACCTGCTGGAGGCTGTCATCGGCCTGCCCGCCAACCTGTTTTATGGCACGGGCATCCCTGCTTGCGTGCTGGTGATGCGCAAGCGCAAAGGCCAGCGCAGCGGCAAGCCGCCCGAGCGCCAGGGCAAGGTGCTCTTCATCAACGCCGACCGCGAATACTTCGAAGGCCGCGCCCAGAACCTCCTGCTGCCAGAGCACATCGAAAAGATCGCCGACACGTTCGACGCCTTTGCCGAAGTGCCCGGCTTCTCTGCTGTGGTCAGCAACGCCACGCTGCGAGAGAACGACTACAACCTGAACATCCGCCGCTACGCGGACAACGCTCCGCCCCCAGAGCCGCATGACGTGCGCGCCCACCTGCAAGGTGGTGTGCCAAAGACCGAGGTGCAGGCCAAGGCCGCTCTGTTCAATGCACAGGGCCTGGACCCGATGGCGCTGTTTTTAGAACGGGATGCGGCCTACTTAGACTTCAACCATGAGCTGAGCAGTCGCCAAGCCATCAAGCCCGCCATCGAAGCCAACCCGGGCCTGCTGGCACGCGAGCAAGCGGTGCGTGACGCCTTTGCAGCCTGGTGGCAAGCCCACAGCCCGCGCATCACGGCGCTGGCGGGCGCCACCAGCCTGGTGGGCTTGCGCCATGACTTGCTACAAAGCTTCAGCGAAGCGCTGGAACCCGTTGGCCTGCTCAGCCGCTTTCAGGTGCGCGGCATCGTGGCGGGCTTCTGGTTCGATGCCAAGTACGAGTTCATGACCCTGATGGCACGCGGCGCCAAGGGTGTGGTGGATGCCTGGCGCACCAGCGTCCTCACCACGCTGGACGACGAGCAGCACAAGGGCAACCCGCTGGACCACAAGCTGGTGAAGTGCCTGATGGCCGACTTCATCCAGACCCTGGCTGACCTGGACGCCCGCAAGACGGAGCTGGACAGCCAGATCAAGGCGGCCACGCCTGACAAGCGCGCTGATGAAGCCGAGGGCGACGAAAGCGATGCCGCCGAAACAGGTGACGACGCGCCCGCGGTGGATGAAGCCCAGCTCAAGGCGTGGAAGCAGCAACTGGCTGCGCTGAAGAAGCAGATCAAGGCCGAGCAGAAGGGCTTTGTGCAGCGCTTGAATGAGGCGGTGGATGCGCTGGATGAAGCCGGTGCGGCCGACCTGCTGTTGACGGTGATCCAGCGGGACGTGGCGGTGATTCTGGAGCGCTATGTGGCCGCGCAGCGGCAGCAGGTGGTGCTGGCGTTTGAGGGATGGTGGGACAAGTACCGAGTGACGCTGACAGATGTTGAGCGCGCGCGAAGTGCGTCGAATGCATTGCTTCAGCGATTTATGGAGGGCCTCGGCTATGGGCGCTGAGACCAGCCATTCCACGTATCTCAAAGCCCTACCCTGCGATTGGGAGATCGCACGCATTTCGGACGTGGCAAAAGTAGTGGGTGGAGGCACGCCCAGCCGGGATATTGCAGCCTATTGGCACGGCGTCATCCCATGGGTAACGCCAAGCGAAGTCAGCCGAGAAGAATCAATCTTCCTTGCTGCCACTCGCGAATACATCAGCTCGGCTGGCCTGGCTAGCAGCGGGGCAACTTTGTTGCCGATCGGCGCACTGATGATCACCACGCGAGCAACTCTTGGCGCACGCGCAATCAGTGCCGCTCCGATGACCACGAACCAAGGATTCAAGTCCCTCGTGTTCGCGGATCCTAGCGATGCGCCGTTCTATTTTTATGTCGCCGACAAGCTGAAGCCTGAGCTCAAGCGGCGAGCGTCTGGCACAACATTTTTGGAGGTCTCAGGCAGCGAAATCGCCGATATCCGTGTGCCGGTTCCCCCTAGAGCAGAGCGCACGCAGATTGCTCAAGTCCTCGACACCCTCGACACCACCATCCGCAATACCGAGGCCATCATCGCCAAGCTCAAGCTGGTGAAGCAAGGCCTGCTTCACGACCTGCTGACCCGAGGCATCGACGCCAACGGTGAACTGCGCCCACCGCAGAGCGAGGCGCCGCATCTCTACAAGGCGTCGCCGTTGGGGTGGATTCCGGTGGAATGGAACGTGGTGGAGACTGCGCATAGGTGCTCACTGATCACCAAGGGCACAACGCCTGTAAGCAACCAAATGTGGCAAGGCGAGGAAGGCGTTCGCTTTCTCCGAGTCGATAACCTCAGCTTCGATGGTCAGCTGAATTTCATTGCGAGCAACTTCCGTATCTCAACGGTGACCCATGAGAGCGAACTTATGCGGTCACAGTGTTTGCCTGGTGACGTGCTGACCAACATCGTCGGGCCACCACTTGGGAAGTTGGGACTCATCTCAGAAGAGTCAGGCCCCATCAACATCAATCAAGCCATCGCGCTCTTTCGGCCAACGTCCGATTTGCTGTCAAATTTCTTGCTCACATGGCTTGGTAGCACCCTTTCCCAAGTCTGGCTGCGCCAACGAGCCAAGCAGACATCTGGTCAGGTAAATTTGACACTCGCCCTTTGCCAAGAACTGCCAATCCCTGACATGACGCTGATCGAGCAGCGAGCCATCGTTGAACGAGTCGCCTCTTCACAGGCTCGAATTGACGTTGAGGCATCGACATTGCATAAATTGGCGCAACTGAAATCCGGTCTCATGGACGACCTCCTTACCGGCCGTGTCCGCGTCACCCCCTTGCTCGCCCAGGCCCCAGCCACCCAGCCATGAGCACGCCCACCTTGCCCCCACGCGAATCGCTCACGGTCGAGTTCAAGAGCGACCGCGCACGCTTGCATGACACGGCTTTGGTCGAAGCCCTGATCTGCCTGGCCAATGCCGAAGGCGGCGAGCTGTGGCTGGGGGTGGAAGACGACGGCACGCCCACTGGCCTGCACCCCGAGCACCTGCAGCTCAGCGGTCTGGCTGGCATGGTGGCGGCCCGCACCTCGCCTTCGCTGGCCGTGGTGGTCACGCCCGTCCAGGCGGGCGGCTGCCACCTGGCCCACATCGCGGTCCCAAAGGCGCAAGGCGAAGTGGCAACCACCAGCGGCGTGTACCTTCGCCGCCGCATCAAACCCGATGGCCAGCCCGAGTGCGTGGGCATGCTGCCGCACGAGCGCGCCAGCCGCGTCAGCAGCTTTGGCTTGGTCGATGCCTCGGCCCAGATCGTGGCCGGTGCCACCTTGGCCGATCTGGACCCGCTGGAGCGCGAACGGCTGCGCCAGTGCGTGCAGCAGTACGGCGGCGACCGCGTGCTGTTAGAGCTGGACGACGAAGCCCTCGATGGCGCCCTGGGCCTCACCGCCCGCCTACCCAATGGCGCTGGCCGCGCACCCACCCTCACCGGCTTGCTGCTCGTGGGGAAAGAAGCTGCCTTGCGCGAATTGCTGCCCACACACGAGTTCGCCTTCCAGGTGCTGGCGCGTGAAGCCGTGGGCTTCAACGAGTTCCGCCGCTTCCCGCTGCTCAAGGCGCTCGACTGGCTGGAAACCAACTTCCGCCCCTACAACCACGAGCGCGAGATCCAGGTGGGCCTGTTCCGCGTGCCCGTGCCCAAGGTGGACATGGGCGCCTTCCGTGAGGCGGTGGCCAATGCCTTGGTGCACCGCGATTACCACCGCCTGGCCGCGGTGCATGTGCGACTAGACGACGAGGGCCTGACCATCAGCAACCCCGGCGGCCTGGTCGATGGCGTGACCCTGGCCAACTTGCTCACCACTGAGCCCCGCCCACGCAACCGCACCCTGGCCGATGCCATGAAGCGTGTGGGCATGGTCGAGCGCTCAGGCCGAGGCGTGGACAAAATCTACCGGGGCATGCTGCGCTTTGGTCGCCCAGAGCCCGACTACCGCCGCACCGATGTGCACAGCGTGGTGCTCAAGCTGGCCACGGTCGATGCCGACGAGGCTTTCCTGAAGCTGGTGATCGAACAAGAAAGCAAGCGCGGCCAAGAGCTGCCCATCGACAGCCTGATCGCCCTGGCCGCCCTGCGCGAGCTCAAGCGGCTGAGCACCGAAGAGCTGGCCACCCACATCCAGCGCGAAGCCGCCCAGGCCAAGCGCACCCTGGAGGCCTTGGTAGAAATGGGGCTGGTGCAGGCCCATGGCAACGCCCGGGGGCGCACCTACACCCTGGCAGCAGGGGTGTACCAGGCTGATGGCGACAAGGCGGCCTATACCCGCCAGGTGGGCTTCAGTGCCCTGCAGCACGAACAGTTGGTACTGAGTTATGTGAAGCAGCATGGGCGGATTGCCCGGGCAGACGTGGCCGACCTGTGCCGCCTGTCTCCAGACCAGTCTGCCAAGTTGCTCAAAAGGCTCAAAGAACAAGGCTTGCTGCAACAGCACGGAGAACGCCGTTGGGCCACTTACACGCTGGCCAATGATGCATCTCTATGAGCTTTGATGAACCTCTATGAGCCGCTATGAGCCTGAATCGGTGGCCGCTGCCCATATCATCTCAATGAAATCAATGACTTAACTACCGGGCTGGGAGGCCTATGGGCTGGGAATTGGATGAAGTCGAGCGGCCCCTGGTCGAGCAGCTGGTCAGCCAGGGCTGGCAACACATTGCCGGCACGCTGGACGCCCCCGCCCGGACCGAGCGCACCGCGTTCTCCGAGGTGGTGCAAGAAGCTGTCCTGCGGCGCCAACTCCATGCCCTGAACCTGCACGACGGGCAGCCCTGGCTGGACGCCGAGCGCCTGAGCCAGGCCGTGGCCGCGCTCACCCGCATCCCGGCACACAAGCTGATGGAGGCCAACCGCGCCGCCACCGAGCTGCTGCTGGACGGCATCACCGTGGAAGGCCTGCCTGGCTGGGACGGTGGGCGCAGCCAGACCATCCATTTCATCGACTGGGTGCACCCCGAGCGCAACACCTTCACAGTGGTCAACCAGTACCGAGTGGATTGCCCGCCAGGCTTCAACCGAGGCAAGGCCTTCATCGTGCCAGACCTCGTGCTGCTGGTGAACGGCATCCCCTTGGTGGTGATCGAATGCAAAAGCCCCTCCGTGCCAGAGCCCCTGACCGAGGCCGTGGACCAACTGCGCCGCTATAGCAACCAGCGCAAGGCCAGCGGCGAGGTCGCTGACAACGAAGGCAACGAGCCCCTGTTCCACACCACGCAGTTACTGGTGGCCACGAGCTTCGATGAGGCCCGTGTGGGTGCGGTGGGCGCGGCCTTCAAGCACTACGCGGCCTGGAAGACGGTCGCCCCTCTGACCGAGGACGCTGTGGCGCAAGACCTGGGGAGAGCCAAGCTATCTGAGCAAGAGCGTCTGGTAGCGGGCCTGCTAACCCCGAGCCACCTGCTGGATGTGGTTCGCCACTTCACCTTGTTCATGAACGCTGATGGGGCCACGGTAAAGGCTGTATGCCGCTACCAGCAATACCGGGCCGTGAGCCGGGCCATCGGGCGCCTGCGCACAGGAAAAACCCGCTTGCAAGATGGCGAGCACGATCGCCGTGGCGGCATCGTGTGGCACACCCAAGGCTCAGGCAAGAGCCTGACCATGGTGTTCCTGATCCGCAAGCTGCGCACCGACCCCGTGCTGCGTCGCTTCAAGGTGGTCGTCGTGACCGACCGTACCGATCTGGAGCAGCAGTTGTCTGAAACCGCCGTGCTGACCGGTGAAAGCGTGGAGCGAGCCACCACGGCCGAAAAGCTAAAGGCCATGCTGCGCATCAAAGGCCCTGGTCTGGTGTTCGGCATGATCCAGAAGCAACGGACGGGCGATGCCATAGGCGAGGCAGGCCTGAAGACCGCCGATCTGCCCCAGCGAGGGGGACCCATCAGAACAGGAGAGCCTGCCCCCACCGAGGTCCTGAACGAAGACGACACCATCCTTGTGCTGGTAGACGAGGCACACCGCGGCCAATCGGGTGACCTCCACGCAGCACTGCAAGTGGGGCTGCCCAACTGCGCTCGCATCGGCTTCACAGGCACTCCGATCCTGATGGGCGACAAAAAGCGCACGCATGAGGTGTTCGGCGAGTTCATCGACCGCTACACCATCCGCGAGGCCGAGGCAGACGGGGCCATTGTCCCGATCCTCTATGAGGGCAGGACGGCCCAGGGCGCGATCAAAGACGACGCCAACCTTGACGAGCTCTTTGAGGACCTCTTCCGCGAGCACACCCCAGAAGAGCTGGAAGCCATCAGAAAGAAGTACGCCACAAAAGGCCAGATCTTTGAGGCCCCCGACCTGATCCGCGACAAGGCTCGCGACATGCTGCGTCACTACGTGACGCACATCTTGCCCAACGGCTTCAAGGCTCAAGTGGTGGCCTACAGCCGCCTGGCTGTGATTCGGTACCTCGATGCCCTCCAGAACGCCAGAGACGCCCTGCTGACTGAAGCCGAGGCTCTGAGTGCCGAAGACAAAGCCATGGGCGACGAAGCGCTGTGCCTGCGCCCAGCCGCCGTGCAAGCACAAGTGCAGGCCTGGCGACATGTCGACACACTGAGGGCCATTGAGTTTGCGCCAGTGATTTCGGGCGGCAACAACGACGCCCCCGCTTGGAAGCCCTGGACAGACAGTGCGACTCACGAGCGCAACATCAAGCGCTTCAAGAAGCCCCTACTCGACGCCAACGCAAACAAGACAGATCCGCTGGCCTTCCTGATCGTCAAATCCATGTTGCTCACTGGCTTTGATGCCCCCATTGAAGGCGTGATGTACCTGGATCGCCCGATCCGGGAAGCCGAGTTGCTGCAAACCATTGCGCGGGTGAACCGCACAGGGCATGGCAAAAAATTCGGCATCGTGGTCGACTACTACGGACTTGCCCACCACCTCAAGCAAGCCTTGAGCGTCTACGCTGATGAGGACATCGACGGCACCCTGCAAAGCCTGAGCGATGAAGTCCCAGTGCTGCGTGACCGTCACCTGAGGGTGGTCGACATTTTCCGCAGCCGAGGCGTGGACTCACTGGCAGACACCGAAGCCTGTGTCGAGCTGCTGAGCAACGAGCGCCTACGGGCTGAATTTGGCGTGAAGCTCAAGGGATTCTTGAGCCTGCTGGATGTGGTGCTGCCTCGACCAGAGGGCCTGCCCTTCGCCGCGGACGCGAAGCTGTTGGCCTTCATCTATGCACGCGCCCGCAACCGCTACCGAGACACCCAAGCCCTGGGCAAGGACGTGGGCGCCAAGGTACGCAAGCTCATCGACGACCATGTGATTTCGATGGGCGTGAACCCAAAGATCCCACCCGTCTCGCTCACTGACGCCGACTTCGGCGCCCAGGTATCAAGAGAGCCCAACGACCGAGCCAAAGCCTCCGAGATGGAGCACGCCATACGCGCCCACATTCGCGAGCACATAGACCAAGACCCCGTGGCGTATCGCAAGCTCAGCGAACGACTGAAGGCTCTGCTCGACAAGCTGGGCGAGCAATGGGATGAGCTCGTGAGCGCCCTCACCTTGCTGGCCCAAGACATCCGACAAGGGCATGCCGCCCCCGATGACCGACTGCCTGATCTACCTGAGCACTACGCTCCTTTCTTCCGCTTGATCGTAGACACGGCAGTAGGTGATGGCTCACTCAGCGACGCAGAGCGCGAGAAGCTGGTCGCGCTGACTGTTGAAGTGGTGGACACTATCGTGGCAGAAGTGGTGCCGAACCTTTGGCGCCCCAATCGCCAGCCAGCCCAAGATGCGCTTGCCACCCTCATCTTCGAGCGCCTGATGGCCTCGCGCCTACTGCCTGCGCCAGAACTCGATGCACTGGTTGACAAGCTGATGGCATTGGCTCGCGCCAACCATGAACGCCTGCTACACGCATGAGCACCCTGACGATTGATGACCTGACCTTCGACGTGAGGCGCAGCCACACCAGGCGCACGCTGGGCATCACAGTGGGGCGTGCAGGTGAGCTGATCGTCTCCGCACCGCCAGGCGTGCCAGAGACGCAACTCAAGGACTTCTTGGCGCGCAAACAAGCCTGGGTCTACACCCAGCTTGCCAAAAAAGAGGCGCTACAGCACGTGGTGCCCCGCAAGCAATTTGTGGACGGCGAAGGCTTCACCTACTTGGGCAGGAGCCACCGACTGCGCCTCGTGGAGGCCACGGAAACAGGCGTCAAGCTGATTGCAGGCCGATTCCTGATGCCCAAGGCACTGGCCGATCAGGGCGAAGCCCATATGGTCCGCTGGTACAGCGAACGCGCCCGATCCTGGCTGGAAGGCAAGGTCAGCGCTTACACAAACCGCATGGAGGTCGCGCCAGCCGGATTGACCGTACAGGACCTGGGCTACCGTTGGGGCTCTTGCGGGAAGGGCGGCAGGCTCTACTTCCACTGGAAAACCATCTTGCTGCCGGCCCGTATCGCAGAGTACGTGGTGGTGCACGAACTGGCACACATCCATGAGCAACACCACACACCGGAATTCTGGCAACGCGTAGAGCGGGCGATGCCGGACTACGCTCGCCGGAAAACGTGGCTGGCTGAACACGGCATGACCGTTGAAGGGCTTGGCTGAGCCTGTCCCGCCAGGGCGCTGCTGAGCGGCCTTATTACTACTTTATTACTCCGCCCAAGAAAAAAGCCCTGAGCGTTTCCGCCAAGGGCTTGATTTCATTGGGTTTTCTTGGCGCGTCCGGCTGGGATCGAACCAGCAACCCCTGCCTTCGGAGGGCAGTACTCTATCCATTGAGCTACGGACGCAACACGTGGGATTCTAGCAGCCGCCTCGGGCTCTGCTGGCGGTGGCGCATGGGCTACACCTATAATCCCCAGTTACCGTCCGGTCTTGTGTCGTGCATGGTGCCCCCATCACCCCGCCCGAGCCCGTTCGCTGGGTCATCCAGCCTCGATCAACCTGCGCCTCCTGAAACCCCATGAGCCAAGCGCCCCACAACCAAGAAGCCGGCCACGAAGGCCCCGTCAAGACCACGCAGCAGCTCGTCGCTGCGGTGGCCGCCGCGTTCATCGTGCCGGTTACCGTGATCGCCTTGCTGGTGAACTACGTGGCCGCTGGCAGCAAAGGCTCGTCGGGCAGCGACGCGCTCAGCGCCCAGGCCACGGCCCAGCGCATCATGCCTGTGGGCACGGTGGAGATCAAAGTGGCCTCGGCCAACGCCGGCCCGCGCACGGGTGAAGAAGTCTTCAAGGCCCAGTGCACGAACTGCCACGGCGCCGGCATGCTCGGCGCGCCCAAGTTTGGCGACGCCGCCGCCTGGGGCCCGCGTCTGGGCCAGGGCCTGGACAAGCTGCTGGAGCACGCGCTCAAGGGCTTCAACGCCATGCCCGCCCAAGGTGGCGGCGATTACAGCGATTACGAAGTGGCCCGCGGCCTGGTCTACATGGCCAATGGCAGCGGCGGCAAGCTGAGCGAGCCCGCCGCCCCGGCAGGTGCCGCGAGCGCCGCATCGGCCCCCTGAGCGGCATCGCGCTCAACCCCAGATCAAACCGGCCCATGTGGCCGGTTTTTTCATGGGCGCTGCGTCAATGGTGCTGGCTGCAACAGGTAGCCGAAGCGCTCCGGCAGCGCGCTGAACGGCGCATCTTCTGGCACCCAGGTACCGGCTTCGACCAGGTCGGCCGCGGCATCCATGTCCAGCGAGTGCACGATGCCCAGGCCGTGCTCGGTGTCGAGGAAGAGGCGACCGAGCTCGTCCAGCCAGGCCGAGCGCACGGTGTGCACGCGCAGACCCGTGTGGGTGTCGACCACGTGCCGGCCTTCCCCCAGTTCGGTGGCGCGGCGCACGCGCAGCACCCAGGGCGCAGCCTCCAGCTGCAGGTAGACACGCTGCGGGCCGTTCTGAAAGAACCAGGCGCCACGGTCGTCGTGGGACAGGTTGCGCTCGATGAAGGCCTTGAGCTTGTCGTGGTTGACCCGGCTGCCTTTCACCTCGGGGAAGGGGCCGCTGGCCTGGATGCGGTCGTCGCGCATGTACCAGTCTCCCCGGGCGTCGAGTGCCAGCCAGCCGTAGCAGTCGGGCACGTTGGGCCACTTGGCCATCGCGGCCTTGACGATGTCGTCCATGGACGGGTCCTTCTTCAGCAGTGTTGGGTCAGCCATCTGCCGACGGCCAGAGGCAGGTCGGCCACATGGCCCGGGAATCGGCCGGCCGGGAAGCCCACGTGCCCGCCCTCGCGGGGTTGCCACAGCGTCACGGCCGGGCCCACCTCGCCCTGGGTGGGCAGGCAGGCGGCGGGGATGAAGGGGTCGTTGCGGGCGTTGAGCACCAGGGCCGGCACATGGCGCATGGCGCGCAGGCCCGGCTTGGCCGAACAGCGGGCCCAGTAGTCTTCGGTGTTGGCAAAGCCGTGGATGGGGGCCGTGACGACGTTGTCGTAATCGAAGAGGTCGCGCGCAGCCATCAGGGTGGCCTTGTCAAAAAGGCCTGGGTGCTGGGCCAGCTTGGCCAGGGCCTTGGGCTTCATGGTGCCCAGGAACATGCGCGTGTAGACCGCACGGTTGAAGCCACGGCCGATGGCGTGCCCGGCCGCCGCCAGGTCGATGGGCGAGGAGATGGCCACCACGGCCCGGGCCACGGCACTGGCGGCTTCGCCCTGCTCCTGGGCCCACCGCAACAGCGCGTTGCCCCCCATGGAGATGCCGACCACCAGCAGGGGCCCGGCGTGGGCGGCCCGGAAGCGACGCAGGATCCAGTCGATCTCTTCGTGGTCGCCCGAATGGTAGGCGCGCGGGGCCAGGTTCAGCTCGCCCGAACAGCCGCGGAAGTGCGGCACGGCGTAGTCCCAGCCCCGGGCATGGGCCCAGTGGGCGAAGGCGCGGGCGTAATGGCTTTGCGAAGAACCTTCGAGGCCATGGAAGAGCACCAGCAGGGGGCGCAGGGCCGGCGCGGAGGGGGCTGCGGCCAGGTGGTCGACGTCGATGAAGTCGCCATCTGGGGCCGTCCAGCGTTCGCGGCGATAGGCCACAGGCTGGCGACCCGGCTCCGGGCGGGTGCGGCTGTAGAGCGCAGGCCAGATGGTCTGCACATTGCCGGCCACCGGGCCATGGCCCGCCAGCCAGCGAGGGGCGCGGTACTGCAACATGCGGTCGGGCTCCATCAAGGCCAAGGACCCGGTCAAGGCGCCGGGCATTCAGTGCAGTGTGGCACGCGGCTCGACGATGTCGGGCAGCTCCTGCGGCAGGCCCGGGCTGGCATGGTGCACGACCATGCGCCAGCCCTCGGCCGTGCGCACGTAGACGTTGGTGGCCATGACATAGGCCGTCTGCATGCCCTGCGGGGTCATGGCCTGGATGTGCTCGGCCACATGGTGCACGGCAAACCCGGGCTGCTCCATGCGCCGCACGTGCTGCACGGTCACGTGCACCGAGCCCCCGGTCAGCACGGCTTCGAAAGCGGCGCGCACGGCAATCGGCCCCACGGCACGGGGCCCGCCCGGGTGCACGCAGGCGATCTCGTCGTCATCGGCCCAGACCGACATCATCTTCTCGAGGTCGCCCGTCTGCAGGGCTTCGTAGAAGCTGGCCTCGGTGTCGTCGGCGGTGGCCATGAGCACGGCCTGGGAGACTTTGCGGGCGCGGGGGTCGTTCATGGCGGGCCTGACTGGGGTGGGCTTGACGTCTTACTTGAAGACCACCGTCTTGTGGCCGTTCATCAGCACGCGGTGCTCGGTGTGCCACTTGACGGCACGGGCCAGCACCACGCACTCGACGTCGCGGCCCACGGCGGTGAAGTCTTCGGGGCTGAGGGTGTGGTCCACGCGCTCGACGTCCTGCTCGATGATCGGGCCTTCGTCCAGGTCGGCGGTGACGTAGTGGGCGGTGGCGCCGATGAGCTTCACGCCACGGTCGTGCGCCTGGTAGTAAGGCTTGGCGCCCTTGAAGCTGGGCAGGAAGCTGTGGTGGATGTTGATGGCCCGGCCCTTGAGGAAGGCGCAGAAGGCGGGGCTGAGGATCTGCATGTAGCGTGCGAGCACCACGAGGTCGATGCGTTCGGCCTCGACCAGGGCTTCGACCTGGGCTTCCTGGGCGCGCTTGACTTCGGCACTGGCGCCCGTGGGCAGGGGCAGGTGGTGGAAGGGGATGCCGTAGCTGGCGGCCAGTTCGGCGTAGTCCGGGTGGTTGGAGACGATGGCCGGGATGTCGATGTCCAGCCAGCCCGAGCGCCAGCGGAAGAGCAGGTCGTTGAGGCAATGGCCGTGCTTGCTGGCCATGATCAGCACGCGGGGCTTGGCGGCCAGGGCGTGGATGTGGGCATCCATCTTGAACTGCGCCAGCGTGTGGCTGAAGAAGTTGCGCAGGGTGGCGACGTCGGCCAGGTTGTCGGGGGCGGAAAAGTGCACCCGCATGAAGAAGAGGCCCGTGGCGTCCTCGCTCTGCACGTCACCGAACTGCTGGGAGTCGATGATGTTGCAGCCGGCCTGGTAGAGCAGGCCCGAGACAGCGTGGACGATGCCCTTGGTGTCCTGGCAGGACAGGGTGAGTACAAATTCGTGCGGCTTCTTCATGATGGGGCCGATTGTAGAAGGCCGGGGGCACGGCTCTGTGAATCTTCCTAGAATGGGCCTTCCCCACGCAGCCCGAGGCACCATGCCCCCATCGTCTGAAGCAGTCAGGCCTCCGCCCTCGCCCGAGGCCCTGGCCCGACAGGACTCGCTGGCCACCTTGCTGTCCCGTACCGCGCTGGGCGACCGCGTGGCATTCGACACGCTTTACCGACAGACCAGTGCGCATCTGCTCGGCGTGGTGCTGCGTATCCAGAAGGACCGGGCTCAGGCCGAAGACGTGCTGCAAGAGGTGTACGTCAACGTCTGGCGCTCGGCGCAGAGCTTCAACCCCGCCCTGAGCCAGCCTTCCACCTGGCTGGGCAGCATCGCCCGCAACCGGGCGATCGACAGCCTGCGCCGCCGCCAGTCGGAGCCCTCCACCATCAGCCGTTACCAGGCCGGCCCTGACGACGACACCGAGACCGACATGCTGGACAAGCTCCCCTCCGAAGATCCCGGCCCTCTGGACCTGCTGCTGCAGGCCAGTGAAGCACGCGCCCTGAAGGACTGCATGCAGGGGCTGAGCACCGAGCAGCAGCGCAGCCTGGCCATGGCCTATTACCAGGGCCTCACGCACAGCGAGGTGGCCGAGCAGCTGAACCAGCCGCTGGGCACGGTGAAAAGCTGGGTGCGCCGAGGACTGCAAGGCCTGAAATCCTGTCTGGAGCGGGCCTCGCTGGCCCTGGGCTGAGATGGACTACAGCCGCCCCCAACTGGCCGAGCGCCTGGCCGCCGAATACGTGCTGGGCACC